>CBFGZZ010000055.1:0-31434 GCA_965653385.1 uncultured Streptomyces sp.
CCTAGCGCTGGCATCGTCCGCTCGTGGCCAGGCGATTCGAGAGGCTCGTAGTGGGGGGCGGGGCGGGGGGGTTGTTGCGGGGCGGCCGCCCCGGCGCGGACGGGCCAGGGGGGGGGCCCGACAACCCGGGGGGGCCCCCGCCCTCTTGCGTACGGCGCTCGGTCGTCCGCTTCCGGCCTGGCTACGGCAGCGCCAGCATCCGTTCCAGCGCCAGCTTCGCGAACGCCTCCGTCTCCTTGTCGACCTCGATCCGGTTGACCAGGTTGCCCTCGGCCAGCGACTCCAGGGTCCAGACCAGGTGGGGGAGGTCGATGCGGTTCATGGTCGAGCAGAAGCAGACCGTCTTGTCGAGGAAGACGATCTCCTTGCCCTCGGGCGCGAAACGGTTCGCCAGGCGCCGTACGAGGTTCAGCTCGGTCCCGATGGCCCACTTGGAGCCGGCCGGGGCGGCCTCCAGGGCCTTGATGATGTACTCGGTCGAACCGACGTAGTCCGCCGCCGCCACGACCTCGTGCTTGCACTCGGGGTGCACCAGGACGTTCACGCCCGGGATCCGTTCGCGGACGTCGTTCACCGAGTCCAGGCTGAAGCGGCCGTGCACCGAGCAGTGCCCGCGCCACAGGATCATCTTCGCGGCGCGCAGCTCGTCCGCCGTCAGCCCGCCGTTCGGCTTGTGCGGGTTGTAGACGACGCAGTCCTCCAGGGACATGCCCATGTCCCGGACGGCGGTGTTGCGGCCAAGGTGCTGGTCGGGCAGGAAGAGCACCTTCTCGCCCTGCTCGAACGCCCAGTCCAGGGCCCGTTTCGCGTTGGACGAGGTGCAGATCGTGCCGCCGTGCTTGCCCGTGAACGCCTTGATGTCCGCGGACGAGTTCATGTACGACACCGGCACGACCTGCTCGGCTATGCCGGCCTCGGTCAGCACGTCCCAGCACTCGGCGACCTGCTCCGCCGTCGCCATGTCGGCCATCGAGCAGCCGGCGGCGAGGTCAGGCAGGACGACCTTCTGGTCGTCGGACGTCAGGATGTCCGCGGACTCGGCCATGAAGTGCACGCCGCAGAACACTATGTACTCGGCCTCCGGGCGGGCGGCCGCGTCCCGGGCCAGCTTGAACGAGTCACCGGTCACATCCGCGAACTGGATGACCTCGTCGCGCTGGTAGTGGTGGCCGAGCACGAAGACCTTGTTCCCGAGCTTCTCCTTGGCCGCGCGGGCGCGCTCGACCAGGTCCGGGTCGGACGGCGAGGGAAGGTCGCCGGGACACTCGACGCCGCGCTCGCTCCTCGGGTCGGCCTCACGGCCGAGGAGCAGCAGGGCGAGGGGCGTCGGCTGTACGTCGAGCTCCTGGGTCTGGGCGGTGGTCACGACACGCACCCTTTCTGTTCTGCGGCTCGCCGGCACCGGAGAATCCGGACCCGGCGGGTCAAGCGGGACACCTTCATCGACCTTCTCGTCGATTTGACGCTATCTATCATAACTGGTTCACGTCAGTTTGACGATGGCCATCATGTCGATGTGACGTGAATCCCGGTGAGGGGTCGGCCTATTCCCCAAAGAGGCGTTTTCCGCTTCGCACGCCGTGTGCGAGCATGAAGAAAGACGGAAAGACAAGCGCCCGGCCCTGGAATGAATCCGCGGCCCCGCCGGTTGCACTCGTCGGCAAGCAGTCTCCGTACAACCCGGGAGAGATGTAGATGTCCGTATCGGACGAGACCAGCACCGCCACCGACGGCATCATCCTGAGTGACGCCGCCGCGGCCAAGGTCAAGGCCCTGCTCGACCAGGAAGGCCGCGACGACCTCGCGCTGCGTGTCGCCGTTCAGCCCGGTGGCTGCTCCGGCCTGCGCTACCAGCTCTTCTTCGACGAGCGCTCGCTCGACGGCGACGTCGTCAAGGACTTCGGCGGGGTCAAGGTCGTCACCGACCGCATGAGCGCCCCCTACCTGGGCGGCGCGTCCATCGACTTCGTGGACACGATCGAGAAGCAGGGCTTCACGATCGACAACCCGAACGCGACCGGCTCCTGCGCCTGCGGCGACTCCTTCAACTGAGCCGGCTCGGCCGAGCCCGGTAAGGGCCCGCCGACACGCGGAAAGGCGGCGACCCCCTCCGACGGGGCCGCCGCCTTCCTGTGTCCGCGGACCCTTACCGGGCCCCGGACGTCTGCGGTGTCGCCGGGAGCCGCGCCCCGGGCTTCTCCAGCGGGACCGCCTGGCCGTCCGTGCCCACGACCTTCCGGTCCCCGAGCGGCTCGTCCAGCTGAACGGTCCGGTGGAACAACTTGGCGATCTGGATGCACACCTGGCCCGACTGCGACGTCTCGGTCACCCGGATCGTCACCTCGTCACCGGTCTCGCTCGCCGTCACCTTGTACTCGGCGCACACCCCGCCCGTGAAGGCCACGGTCAGCTCCTTGCCGTCGGCCGTGTAGCCGTCCGCCGCCACGTTCCGGATGATCGGCGACGAACTCGGCTCGTCCTTCGGCCCGCTCGGCCGCGGGGAGGCCGGTGCGGACGGCTCCTCGGACGGCGCCGACGAGACCAGGTACTCCGGGTCGATCGCCGGATACGTCACCGTGAAGCTGTCCCGCGCACCCTGCGACCGCACCTCGAACAGCCAGGACGGCACCAGCGCCTGCCGCGCCTCCACCTGGTGCGCGGCCAGCCCGAACACCGCCTTCTCGACCGTCAGGGTGTCCTTCGCCGGCGCCCCCGTCGACGCCTCCGCGCCACAGGGCGCCTCGAGCCGGTCCTTCAGCGGTACGGGACTGGCGCAGCCGCCGATCCCCATGCGGTGGCCGGTCCCCGGCGCCGCGTTCAGCAGCCCGAGCGTCCTCTCGGCGTCCAGCACCGGGTATGTGTCCCCCTTCACCGGCGCCTTCAACTGGCCGCTGCCGCCGACCACCTCACCCTGGGCGCTCACCGTCACCCCGGTCGTCCAGCCGTACGTGGGCAGCCCGCCCACCACGGGATCGGCGTTCACCACCCGCTGGGCGCCCATGAGCTGGCTCGCGTCGAGCTTCGCGTCGTCCTGGCCCACCGCCTTGAGCACCGGCGCGGCGGCCTTCTTCGCGGCGGCCTCGCTCACCGGGTCGTCGGTCGGCCCGGTGGGGTCCTGGCGGCAGACGGTGGTGCTCTCGCAGTTGTCGGTGCCGGGGGAGTACCGGGAGAACGTCCAGGTCCCCGGCGCCTGCTTGTTCACCTGGAGACTGGGCCCCGCCCCGTCCGTGGCGCCGACCCGCCAGGTCTCCCCCTGCGCGACCGGCTTCCCGTCCACCCCGAGCGCCTCGGCCAGCCGGGCCACCTCGGCCGCGCCGACCTCGCCGCCCGCCCGGTACACGGGCGCCGACCCGGGCCCGTCCGACAGCTCTGCGTCGACCTTGTAGGTGACGCCGTACGGGTTGGGCTCCCCGGGCGCGATGCCACCCGTACCGCCCGGACCGCGCTCGCTGTAGCCGTCGAGACGCAGCGGCGGCGGAGAGCCGCCGTCGGCCGCCCCGGAGGCCGTACCACCGTCCGGCCCACCGGACGTACTCGCGGCGAGATAGGCCCCGCCGCCCCCGACGAGCAGTACGGCGGCGGCGACGGAGGCGATGATCGCGGGGGAGCGGCGCCGGGGCGCATCGGAGACATCGGCGTCTTCACCGGCGGCGACGGCGGCGACATCAGGAGCGCCGTCGGCCGGATCCGCCCCCTCGGCGCCACCGACCTCGGCGACATGCTCGTCCCGGGTCCCGACCTCGACATCGTCCCTGGCATCGTCCTCGGAGCCGGAAACGGACGTGACGTCCTGCGAACCGCCGCCCGAAGCCTCGGCACCAGCGGCGTCCGCGTCCGCGCCCTTCTCCTGCCCGGCGACCTGCTCCTCGGCGGAGCCGTCGGCGCCCGTGTCGTCGTTCTCGGGTCGCTCGGTGTTCACCGCATCGCTCCTTCGGCTGCGCACATGTCCCATGCCCCTGACCCGACCCTGTCAAAAGAGTCGGCCTGTGGGGTCGTATCCCGCATCCCCTTTACGGGGGACGCCGATGGGACGCAGCGGGGGAGCGCGCGGTTCCCCGAACGGCGCAGTCGGCTCAGTCGCCGTAGTCCGACATCGCGTCCACCAGCCGCGCGGACCTCGGCGGCACGGTCACCCCATGGATGCGTGAAGGGGAGACGGGACGGGAAAGGACACGATCGGGAGCGGCCCAGTGAGGAGCCATCCGCGCGCAGTCACCCAGCAGGGACGCCAGGTCGACCTCCGGTTCGGCCGGAGCGGGGGCGCGGACCTCGAATTTCGTCATAGCGGCACCGTAGACACGCCGGAGCCCGCGAAGAAAGATCTACTATCGGGTAGTTCTGGCCACTTCAGAGTGCCGGTCACGCACGGTAGCGTGGACTGTCAATTCCGCCTCCCCGCAGGAGACCTCCCGCCGTGCGCATCGCAGTCACCGGCTCCATCGCCACCGACCACCTCATGACCTTTCCCGGCCGCTTCGCCGACCAGCTCGTCGCGGACCAACTGCACACGGTCTCGCTCTCCTTCCTGGTCGACAACCTCGACGTACGCCGGGGCGGCGTCGGCGCGAACATCGCCTTCGGCATGGGTCAGCTGGGCACGAACCCGATCCTGGTCGGCGCCGCGGGCTCCGACTTCGACGAGTACCGGGCCTGGCTGGACCGGCACGGCGTCGACACCGGCTCGGTCCGCATCTCCGAGACCCTGCACACCGCCCGGTTCGTCTGTACCACCGACGCCGACCACAACCAGATCGGCTCCTTCTACACCGGTGCGATGAGCGAGGCCCGCCTGATCGAGCTGAAGACCGTCGCGGACCGCGTCGGCGGCCTCGACCTGGTCCTGATCGGCGCCGACGACCCCGAGGGCATGCTCCGCCACACCGAGGAGTGCCGCGCCCGCCAGATCCCCTTCGCCGCCGACTTCTCCCAGCAGATCGCCCGCATGGACGGCGACGAGATCCGGATACTGCTGGACGGCGCGACGTACCTCTTCTCCAACGAGTACGAGAAGGGCCTCATCGAGTCCAAGACCGGCTGGACGGACGAGGAGATCCTCTCCAAGGTCGGCCACCGCGTCACGACCCTCGGATCGCGCGGCGTCCGCATCGAGCGGGCCGGCCACGACCCGATCGAGGTCGGCTGCCCCGAGGAGGAGCGCAAGGCCGACCCGACGGGTGTCGGCGACGCCTTCCGTGCGGGGTTCCTGTCGGGTCTGGCCTGGGGTGTCTCGCTGGAGCGGGCCGCGCAGGTCGGGTGCATGCTGGCGACGCTCGTCATCGAGACGGTGGGGACGCAGGAGTATCAGCTGCGGCGGGGCCACTTCATGGAGCGGTTCACCAAGGCGTACGGGGACGCTGCCGCTGAGGAGGTTCGTAAGCACCTCGGCTGAGGCCGGGTGCGAGCGCGAGCGACTACGCGTCTGCCTCGGCGGGCGCGTCGTCGTGTGCGGGTGCGTGGGGGCTGGTCGCGCACACGCGGCGGTAGCCGCATATCGACACAGCCCCGCGCCCCTAGAGGCGGGCGTTCAGCTCGCCCGGCGGATCAAATACGCCGTTCCTCGTTCCGCCGGTTCCTCCCCTACGTACTCCTGCCCCCGCATCTCGCACCACGCCGGGATGTCGAGCCGAGCCGCCTCGTCATCGGCCAGTACCCGTACCAAGCCCCCCACCGGCACCTCCCCGATGACCTTGGCGAGCTCGATGACGGGGATCGGGCACAGCTTGCCGAGGGAGTCCACGACCAGGACGTCGTCGCGTACGACCGTCTCGGCGGTCGGCGCGCCCAGCTTCTCCCGGACCCCGGCCACCGCGCCCGGCAGCACCTCCAGGAACCGCTCCACGTCCTGCGCGGCCGTCCCGAACGGCAACGAGACCCGCACATTCCCCTCACTCAGCACCCCCATCGCCCGCAGCACATGGCTGGGCGTCAGCGTGCTGCTCGTGCAGGACGAACCGGAGGAGACGGAGAACCCGGCGCGATCCAGCTCGTGCAGCAATGTCTCCCCGTCGACATAGAGACAGGAGAAGGTGACGATCCCGGGGAGCCGGCGCACCGGATCGCCGACCACCTCCACGTCCGGCACCAGCCCCGGCACCTGAGCCCGGATCCGCTCCGTCAGCTCCCGCAGCCGTACCGCCTCTTGGGCCGCCTCCGCCCGCACCGCCCGCAGTGAGGCCGCCGCCGCCACGATCGCCGGGATGTTCTCGAACCCGGCAGCCCGCCCCGACTCCCGCTCGTCCGCGGGCCCTTGCGCGGCGAACCGCACGCCCTTGCGTACGACGAGCAGGCCGACGCCCGACGGCCCACCCCATTTGTGCGCACTCCCGGTCAGCACCGACCAGTCACCCTCGACGCGCCCCCACCCCAGCGACTGCGCCGCGTCCACCAGCAACGGCACCCCGGCCTCCCGGCACACCCCGGCCACCTCGGCCACCGGCTGCTCGGTCCCCACCTCGTGGTTGGCCGACTGGAGACACGCCAGCGCGGTGTCCGCCCGAAGGGCGTCCGCGTACGCGCCGGCGTTCACCGCCCCTGCCCGGTCCACAGCTACCTGCGTGACCGACCCGCCCCCGGCCGTGTGCGTGTCAGCCGCATGGAGCACAGAGGAGTGTTCGACCGCGGACACAATCAGGTGACGCCCGACCCGCCGCCGCCCGGCCAACACGCCCGCGACACCCGAATGCACGGCTCGGGTCCCGGACGAGGTGAAGACCAACTCGTCCGCCCGGCACCCCACGGCCTCGGCAGCCGCCTCCCGAGCCGCGTCCAGCAACATCCGGGCCCTACGGCCTTCCCGATACAGACGTGCAGGATCAGCCCACCCTTCATCGAGCGAGGCCTGTAGCGCCTGCCGGGCCACAGGATGAAGAGGAGCACTGGAAGCAGCGTCGAAGTAAGCCACATGGCAACGCTAAACGTCCGGTCACCGCAACGCCCCGAAGGGGCGCGCGACAGTGACATCAGCGGCTCCGCCGCGGGGCGCGACCAGCCCAAAATCACCCGCAGCCGCCAAACAAGCGAACCACCCCACCCCATAGGCACCCCTCCCCGCGAACCCCCGGAGGGCGTCGGCTAGGGTTTGGTCCGCATAAACATCCAAACCCCTGCCCGTCGCAGGGCGGCGACCGACCCGCGAGAAGGCCAGGCCGCAGCCATACCGCGCGGGCGAGACTCTCGGGAAGGCGCTACGTGAGTCCCAACGGCTCCGACCGCTCGCCGCGGCGCCCGATGCGGCGGAAGCTGCTGCAGGCAATGACCGCGGGCCTGGTCCTGGCGACAGCCACCGGTTGCTCGTACAACTGGGAAGACTTCCCCCGCCTTGGTATGCCCACCCCGACCACGGAAGAGGCTCCGCGGATCCTCTCCCTGTGGCAGGGGTCCTGGGCGGCTGCGCTCGCCGTCGGCGTGCTCGTGTGGGGTCTGATCCTGTGGAGCGCCATGTTCCACCGGCGCAGCCGCACCAAGGTCGAGGTTCCCCCGCAGACCCGGTACAACATGCCGATCGAGGCGCTGTACACGGTGGTCCCGCTCATCATCGTCTCGGTCCTCTTCTACTTCACGGCCCGCGACGAGTCGAAGCTCCTCGAGCTCAAGGACAAGCCCGACGTCACGATCAACGTCGTCGGCTTCCAGTGGAGCTGGGCCTTCAACTACGTCGAGCCCGTCGAGGGTTCCAGCGGCGACGCGAAGACGGCCAAGGAACTGGCCGCGATCCCGGACCGCTTCAAGGAAGACTTCCCGGCGAACGCCGGCGGCGTCTACGACGCGGGCACCCCGGGCACGCGGAACCCGCAGACGGGCAACCCGGGCCCCACCCTGTGGCTGCCCAAGGGCAAGACGGTCCGCTTCGTCCTCACCTCGCGTGACGTCATCCACTCCTTCTGGGTGGTGCCGTTCCTGATGAAGCAGGACGTCATCCCGGGCCACACCAACGCCTTCGAGGTGACCCCCAACAAGGAGGGCACCTTCCTGGGCAAGTGCGCCGAGCTGTGCGGCGTCGACCACTCCCGGATGCTGTTCAACGTGAAGGTCGTCTCCCCCGAGCGCTACGAGCAGCACCTCAAGGACCTCGCGAAGAAGGGGCAGACCGGTTACGTTCCCGCCGGCATCGCGCAGACGAGCCACGAGAAGAACCGGGAGACGACAAACCTGTGAGCATCCTCAACGAACCCCAGGGTGCCGCCGCAGCTGAGGACTCGTACGAGAACGAGCTGCCGGTTCGGCGCCGGCAACCCGGCAACGTCGTGGTCAAGTGGCTCACCACCACCGACCACAAGACGATCGGGACGCTGTACCTCGTCACGTCGTTCGCGTTCTTCGTGATCGGTGGCGTGATGGCGCTGCTCATGCGCGCCGAGCTGGCCCGTCCGGGCCTGCAGATCATGTCGAACGAGCAGTTCAACCAGGCGTTCACGATGCATGGCACGATCATGCTGCTGATGTTCGCGACGCCGCTGTTCGCGGGCTTCGCGAACTGGATCATGCCGCTGCAGATCGGCGCGCCGGACGTGGCGTTCCCCCGGCTGAACATGTTCGCGTACTGGCTGTACCTCTTCGGCTCGCTCATCGCGGTCGGCGGGTTCCTCACCCCGCAGGGTGCGGCCGACTTCGGCTGGTTCGCCTACAGCCCGCTGTCGGACGCCGTCCGCAGCCCGGGCATCGGCGCCGACATGTGGATCATGGGTCTGGCCTTCTCCGGCTTCGGCACCATCCTCGGCTCGGTCAACTTCATCACCACGATCATCTGCATGCGCGCCCCCGGCATGACCATGTTCCGCATGCCGATCTTCGTGTGGAACGTGCTGCTGACCGCGGTCCTGGTCCTGCTCGCCTTCCCCGTCCTCGCGGCGGCGCTCTTCGCGCTGGAGGCGGACCGCAAGTTCGGTGCCCATGTCTTCGACTCGGCCAACGGCGGAGCCTTGCTGTGGCAACACCTCTTCTGGTTCTTCGGCCATCCAGAGGTGTACATCATCGCGTTGCCGTTCTTCGGCATCATCAGTGAGGTCATCCCGGTCTTCTCCCGCAAGCCGATGTTCGGCTACATGGGTCTGATCGCGGCGACCATCGCCATCGCGGGTCTGTCCGTGACGGTGTGGGCGCACCACATGTACGTCACCGGAGGCGTCCTCCTACCGTTCTTCTCCTTCATGACGTTCCTCATCGCCGTACCGACAGGCGTGAAGTTCTTCAACTGGATCGGAACGATGTGGAAGGGCTCGTTGTCCTTCGAGACACCGATGCTCTGGGCGACCGGCTTCCTGATCACCTTCACCTTCGGTGGTCTGACCGGTGTCATCCTGGCCTCGCCGCCGATGGACTTCCACGTCTCGGACTCGTACTTCGTGGTGGCGCACTTCCACTACGTGGTGTTCGGCACCGTCGTCTTCGCGATGTTCTCCGGCTTCCACTTCTGGTGGCCGAAGATGACCGGCAAGATGCTCGACGAGCGCCTGGGCAAGATCACGTTCTGGACGCTGTTCATCGGCTTCCACGGCACCTTCCTGGTCCAGCACTGGCTGGGCGCGGAGGGCATGCCGCGGCGTTACGCGGACTACCTCGCGGCCGACGGCTTCACCGCCCTGAACACGATCTCGACGATCAGCTCGTTCGTGCTCGGCGCGTCGCTGCTGCCGTTCTTCTACAACGTGTGGAAGACCGCCAAGTACGGCAAGAAGATCGAGGTCGACGACCCGTGGGGCTACGGCCGCTCGCTCGAGTGGGCCACGTCCTGCCCGCCGCCGCGGCACAACTTCCTCACCCTGCCGCGGATTCGCTCCGAATCCCCGGCGTTCGACCTTCACCACCCTGAGATCGCCGCCCTCGACCAGCTCGAGAACGCTCCTCACGGTGAGAAGGCCCTCGCTGGTGGCAAGGAGGCCGGCAAGTGAAGATCCAGGGCAAGATGTTCATCTGGCTGAGCGTCTTCATCCTCGCCATGGCGGTCGTCTATGGCGTGTGGTCGAAGGAGCCGGCCGGCACGACGGCCCTCTTCCTGGCCTTCGGTCTGTCCATCATGATCGGCTTCTACCTGGGCTTCACGGCCCGGCGGGTCGACACGGGCGCCCAGGACAACATGGACGCGGACGTCGCGGACGACGCCGGCGTGGTGGGGTTCTTCAGCCCGCACAGCTGGCAGCCGCTCTCCCTCGCGATCGGAGGCGCCCTCGCCTTCCTGTCGATCGCGATCGGCTGGTGGCTGATGTACTTCTCGGCGCCGATGATCCTCATCGGCATCTGGGGCTGGGTCTTCGAGTACTACCGCGGTGAGAACCGCACCCAGTAGCACGAGCTGAGCTCACAGGAGCCCGGACACTCCGCCAGGAGAGTCCGGGCTCCCGCTTTTGCAGCAACGGGCGTCACCCGTACGCCCTATCCGGCGCGCCGTGGGTGACATGGCTTCCTAGCGTGAGGCCATGAGCCAAACACCGCGCAAGAGCACCGTCATAGGCTGCTCGCTGCTGCTGATAGCGATAGGCGCCGGCGCAGCCGGATGCAGCAGCGACGGCAACCCGCTGTCCGCCGAGCCCTACGACGCGGCCGACCAGATCGCCTTCAACGGCCCCACGGGCGACGGGCAGAAGGCCGACCCCGACAAGCCCCTGGAGATCACCGCAGAGGACTCCGACGGCCGCATCACGGACGTCACCGCCAGGGACGCCGCAGGACGCTATGTCGCGGGCGAACTCTCCGCCGACGGCACTCGCTGGCACAGCACCTCCCCGCTGGCCGCCAACGCCCGCTACACGGTCCGCGTGAGCACCGAGGACGAGGACGGCGCCCCCGGCCGCAAGGTCCTCACCTTCGACACCAGCAAGCCGACCAGCAACAAGCACCTGACGGTGACCTTCGGCCCCAAGGCGGGCACCTACGGCGTGGGCCAGCCCGTCACGGCCGAACTGAGCCAGCCCGTCAAGGACAAGAACCAGCGCGCGACGGTCGAGCGGGCCCTGAAGGTCGAGTCCACCCCCTCCGTCGAGGGCACCTGGCACTGGGTGAGCGACAAGGAACTCCACTACCGCCCCCAGGAGTACTGGCCCGCCGGCGCCACCATCCAGGCCCGGAGCAACCTCGAGGGCATCAAGATCAGCGACCGCCTCCGGGGCGGCAAGGTCAAGCCCCTGCGGATCACCATCGGCGACCAGGTCATCGCCGTCACCGACGCCGCGACCCACCAGCTGACCCTCTACCGCAACGGCGAGGAGGTCCGCTCGATCCCGGTCACGACCGGCAAGCCCGGCTTCGAGACCCGCAACGGCGTCAAGGTCGTACTGGGCAAGGAGTACTTCGTACGTATGCGCAGCACCAGCATCGGCATCTCCGCGGGCTCCTCCGAGTCGTACGACCTGCCCGTCTACTACGCCACCCGCGTGACCTGGAGCGGCGAATACGTCCACGCCGCCCCCTGGTCCGTCGGCTCCCAGGGCTACGCCAACGTCAGCCACGGCTGCACCGGCATGAGCACCGCCAACGCCGCCTGGTTCTTCGAGAACATCCGCGAGGGCGACATCGTCAAGGTCATCAACTCGTACGGCAACACGATGGAACCGTTCGGTAACGGCTTCGGCGACTGGAACCTCGAGTGGAGGAACTGGCGCAACGGCAGCGCCCTGGTGGGCGGCACCCCGGAGGGCCCGAGCCCGTGGGAGAAGGCAAGACTGAGGCCGCAGAACGTCTGAACGCCTTCAGGGCAGCGCCCTCAGGGGCGCGGGGAACCGCGCGACCAGCCACAACAGGCCCGCAGCCGCCCGCGAACCGCGACCAGTCGAGCTCCTAGGCGCTCTGAAGGTTCTTCGTCCGCAGCAAAGAGGCCAACGCCCCCGCGAACTCCAGGGGCTCCACCGGCAGCGTCACCGCCGCCTCGGCCCGACTCCACGTCGCCAGCCACGCATCCTGCGGCCGCCCGATCAGCAGCAGCACCGGCGGGCAGTTGAACACCTCGTCCTTGATCTGCCGGCAGACCCCCATGCCCCCCATGGGCACGGCCTCGCCGTCCAGCACACAGACGTCGATGCCCCCCTTGTCCAGCTCCTTGATGACGGCGGCCGGCGTCGCGCACTCCACGAACCGCACCACCGGCACATCCGGAGCGGGCCGGCGCCCGGTAGCCAACCTCACCTGCTCGCGGGTGTTGGAGTCGTCGCTGTAGACCAGCACCGTGGCGGTCGGCTGCATTGTTCCTCCGTGACGTCAGCGTCGTAAGGACAGGCCTGTTGGGCCGGATGCTACTCCCTTGAACACCACGTCAACACCGGTATGAACGGGGAAGACACTCCGAACGGCACCCCCCGGAGTGAGGGCGGGATAAGCGACCGACATAATGTCGGTCGTGGCGACAGCAACGACAGTAGACAAGGGTCACGCGCACCCGTCGGTCAACCGACCGAACCTCACCAGCGTCGGAACCATCATCTGGTTGAGTTCCGAGCTGATGTTCTTCGCGGCCCTCTTCGCGATGTACTTCACCCTGCGATCGGTGACCGGTCCGGACTTCTGGCATGAGAAGGCGGACGCCCTGAACTTCCCGTTCTCGGCGACGAACACCACGATCCTGGTGCTCTCCTCCCTCACCTGCCAGCTCGGCGTGTTCGCCGCCGAGCGCGGTGATGTGAAGAAGCTCCGGGGCTGGTTCATCGTCACCTTCATCATGGGTGCGATCTTCATCGGCGGTCAGGTGTACGAGTACACCGAGCTGGTCAAGCACGAGGGCCTCTCGCTCTCGTCCGACCCGTACGGCTCGGTCTTCTACCTGACCACCGGTTTCCACGGCCTGCACGTGACGGGCGGCCTGATCGCCTTCCTGCTGGTCCTCGGCCGCACCTACGCGGCGAAGAGGTTCACGCACGAGCAGGCGACCGCCGCGATCGTCGTGTCCTACTACTGGCACTTCGTCGATGTCGTCTGGATCGGCCTCTTCGCCACGATCTACATGATCAAGTAGCCGGGCCCGATCCCGCGCGCGTTCCACAAACGCACATACCGCAAGCATCGACGCAGAAGATCCTGACACCGGGGTAATCCGTGAAAAAGCTCTCCGCACGACGACGCCATCCGCTGGCGGCGGTCGTCGTCCTACTCCTCGCGCTGGCGTGCACGGGGGGGCTGTACGCCATGTTCGCTCCCGCGGACAAGGCGCAGGCCGAGGAAACCGCCCAGTCCCTCACCATCGAGGAGGGCAAGAAGCTCTACACCGTCGGCTGCGCCAGCTGCCACGGAACCGATGGTCAGGGCACCTCTGACGGTCCGAGCCTGGTGGGCGTCGGCGCCGCCGCCGTCGACTTCCAGGTCTCGACGGGCCGCATGCCGGCCGCCACCTCCCAGGGCGCCCAGGTCCCGAAGAAGAAGAACATCTACTCGCAGGCCGAGATCGACCAGCTCGCGGCGTTCATCGCCTCGCTGGGTGCCGGTCCGTCCGTCCCGACCGAGGAGCAGTACGGCCCCGAGGGCGCGGACATCGCCAAGGGCGGTGAGCTCTTCCGCAACAACTGTGCCCAGTGCCACAACTTCACCGGCAAGGGCGGCGCGCTGACGAAGGGCAAGTTCGCCCCGAGCCTGGAGAACGTCGAGCCGAAGCACATCTACGAGGCCATGCAGACCGGCCCGCAGAACATGCCGTCGTTCCCCGACACCACGCTGTCGGAGCAGAACAAGAAGGACATCATCGCGTACCTGCACGCGGTCAACAGCGACGAGACGGTCAACCCGGGTGGTCTGGAGCTGGGCGGCCTCGGGCCGGTCAGTGAGGGCCTCTTCGCCTGGATCTTCGGGCTCGGTGCACTGATCGCGGTCGCCGTCTGGGTCGCCGCTCGGACCGCAAAGGCCAAGAAGTCATGAGTAGCCAAGACATTCCAGAAGAGAACCTGCCCGCTGAGCAGGACGCCCACGTCGCGGTAGCGGACGAGAAGCACCCCTTCGCCGACCCCGGTCTGCCGCCCCACGAGCACCGGATCCAGGACATCGACGAGCGGGCCGCCAGGCGGTCCGAGCGCACGGTCGCCCTGCTGTTCACGGTGTCGATGCTGGCCACCGTCGGCTTCATCGCCTCGTACGTGGCGATCCCGCACGACAAGTCGGTCTTCGTCTTCCCGATCGGTCACCTCAACGCGCTGAACTTCGCGCTGGGTCTGACCCTCGGTGCGGCGCTGTTCTGCATCGGCGCGGGCGCGGTCCACTGGGCCCGCACCCTGATGTCCGACGTGGAGGTCGCGGACGAGCGGCACCCGATCGCGGCCGAGCCCGAGGTCAAGGCCAAGGTCATGGCCGACTTCAAGCAGGGCGCCAAGGAGTCCGCGCTGGGTCGCCGCAAGCTGATCCGCAACACGATGTTCGGCGCGCTGGCCCTGTTCCCGCTCTCCGGCGTCGTCCTCCTGCGTGACCTCGGCCCGCTGCCCGGGACCAAGCTCCGCCACACCCTGTGGTCCAAGGGCAAGCTGCTCGTCAACATGAACACCGACGAGCCGCTGCGTCCCTCGGACGTCGCGGTCGGCTCTCTCACCTTCGCCAAGCCGGAGGGCCTGGAGGAGCACGACCACGACTTCCAGAACGAGATCGCCAAGGCCGCCCTGATGATCGTCCGGCTCCAGCCCGACGACATCAAGGACAAGCGCGAGCTCGAGTGGTCGCACGAGGGCATCGTCGCGTACTCGAAGATCTGCACCCACGTCGGTTGCCCGATCTCCCTGTACGAGCAGCAGACGCACCACGTGCTCTGCCCCTGTCACCAGTCCACCTTCGACCTCTCCGACGGTGCCCGAGTGATCTTCGGCCCCGCCGGCCACGCCCTGCCGCAGCTGCGCATCGGCGTGAACGACGAGGGCTACCTCGAGGCGCTCGGCGACTTCGAAGAGCCCGTCGGTCCTGCATTCTGGGAGCGCGGATGAGCACTACAGAGACCACCGAGTCCCGCTCTCGCGGGAAGGCACCGGCCGGCGAGCGCGTAGCCGACTGGGCCGACGGCCGACTGGGGATCTACTCCCTGGCCAAGGCCAACATGCGCAAGATCTTCCCCGACCACTGGTCGTTCATGTTGGGTGAGGTCTGCCTCTACAGCTTCATCATCATCATCCTCACGGGTGTGTACCTGACGCTGTTCTTCCACCCGTCGATGAACGAGGTGGAGTACCACGGCAGTTACGTCCCGATGCAGGGACAGCTGATGAGTGAGGCGTTCAGCTCGACGCTGCACATCTCCTTCGATGTGCGCGGTGGTCTGCTGATCCGGCAGATCCACCACTGGGCCGCGCTGATCTTCCTCGCGGGCATGTTCGTGCACATGATGCGCGTGTTCTTCACGGGCGCGTTCCGCAAGCCGCGTGAGATCAACTGGCTGTTCGGCTTCTTGCTGTTCGTCCTGGGCATGTTCACCGGTTTCACCGGCTACTCCCTCCCGGACGACCTGCTCTCCGGCACCGGTGTCCGCTTCACCGAGGGCGCGATCCTGTCCATGCCGATCGTCGGCACGTACATCTCGTTCTTCCTCTTCGGCGGCGAGTTCCCGGGCGTCGACTTCGTGGCCCGGTTCTACTCGATCCACATCCTGCTGCTGCCGGGCATCATGCTCGGCCTGGTGGTCGGCCACCTGATCCTGGTCTTCTACCACAAGCACACGCAGTTCGCGGGCCCCGGAAAGAACAACAAGAACGTCGTCGGCATGCCGCTGCTGCCGGTCTACATGGCCAAGGCCGGAGGCTTCTTCTTCCTGGTCTTCGGCGTCATCGCGGTCATCGCGGCGGTCGCGCAGATCAACCCCGTCTGGGCCATCGGTCCCTACCGTCCGGACATGGTGTCCACGGGCGCCCAGCCCGACTGGTACATGGGCTTCGCCGAGGGTCTCGTCCGCTATATGCCGGGCTGGGAGATCAACCTGTGGGGTCACACGCTGGTCCTCGGCGTGTTCATCCCGCTGGTGCTCTTCGGCGTGGTCCTGGCGGCGATCGCGGTCTACCCGTTCATCGAGTCCTGGGTCACCGGCGACAAGCGCGAGCACCACATCCTGGACCGTCCGCGCAACGCCCCGACGCGTACCGCGTTCGGCGTCGCCTGGATCACGGTGTACATGATCGGTCTGGTCGGTGGTGGCAACGACCTGTGGGCCACCCACTTCCACCTGTCGATCAACGCGGTCACCTGGTTCGTCCGGATCGGCTTCTTCGTCGGACCGGTCCTCGCGTTCATCATCACCAAGCGGATCTGCCTCGGCCTCCAGCGCCGGGACAAGGACAAGGTGCTGCACGGCCGCGAGTCGGGCATCATCAAGCGCCTGCCGCACGGTGAGTTCATCGAGGTGCACGAGCCGCTCAGCCAGGACGCGCTGCACACCCTCACCGCGCACGAGCAGTACCAGCCGCTGGAGATCGGCCCGACGGTCGACGAGAACGGCGTCGAGCGCAAGGTGAAGGGCTCCGAGAAGCTGCGCGCCAAGCTCAGCAAGTCCTACTTCGGTGAGGACGGCCAGATTCCCAAGCCGTCCGTCGAGGAGTACAAGGAGATCACGAGCGGCCACGGCCACCACTGACGCTCCGCTGCTGGCGCCGCGTCGGAACCGCCGTCGCGCCAGTACCGCTTAGCCACGCCACGGTTGAAGGGCCCCGTCCGTTGTACGGACGGGGCCCTTCGCCGTGCCCCGCGGCTGGATAGGGTGGACCTCGTTGAGACTCGCGTCCCGTAGTGCGGGACACCACAACTGACCCAGGAGCGGCTTATGAGCGCTGTGACCCCCGCTGGAGGCGACACCGCGGCGGGCCGTTCCTGGCCCGAGGTGCTGAGCGCCCTGCTCGCCGGCGAGAACCTGAGCGCCGGCGACACGGCCTGGGCGATGGACCGCTTCATGAGCGGCGAGGCCTCGGACGCCCAGATCGCCGGCTTCATGGTGGCGCTGCGGGCCAAGGGCGAGACGGTCGAGGAGATCAACGGTCTCGTCGAGGCGATGTACGCCCACGCCCAGCCGCTGGACATCCCCGGACCGGCCGTCGACATCGTCGGCACCGGCGGCGACCGGGCCAAGACGGTCAACATCTCCACGATGTCCGCCATCGTGATCGCGGGCGCCGGCGCGAAGGTCGTCAAGCACGGCAACCGGGCGTCGTCCTCCGCGAGCGGCTCCTCCGACGTGCTGGAGAAGCTCGGCATCAACCTGGACCTGTCGCCGCAGGGCGTGGCACGGGTGGTGGACGAGGCCGGCATCACCTTCTGCTTCGCCGCCAAGTTCCACCCCTCGATGCGCTTCGTCGGTGGCGTACGGCGGGACCTGGGCATCCCGACCTCGTTCAACCTCCTCGGCCCGCTGACCAACCCGGCCCGTGTCACGGCCTCCGCCGTCGGCTGCTTCGACACCCGCATGGCGGGGCTCATCGCCGGCGTGCTGGCCGAGCGCGGCTCCTCCGCGCTGGTGTTCCGCGGCGACGACGGCCTCGACGAGCTGACCACGACGGCCACGTCGAAGGTGTGGGCGGTCCGCGACGGCAAGGTGACCGAGGAGGCCTTCGACCCGCGCGACGTCGGCATCGAGCTGGTGCCGGTGGAGGCGCTGCGCGGCGCGGACGCCTCCTACAACGCCGACGTGGCGCTGCGCTTGCTGAACGGGGAGACAGGGCCCGTACGGGACGCTGTACTGCTCAATTCGGCCGCCGCACTGGTGGCGCTGAACCCGACGGGCGACCCGCTCACCGAGCAGATCCGGGCCGGGATGGCGAAGGCGGCGGAGTCGATCGACTCGGGGACCGCGAAGCGGACGCTGGACCGGTGGGTGGCTGCCAGTAACGCGTGACCGATACGCATGTGGTCCCGCGATTCGGACATGAGTTGCGGGGCCACGATCATTTCGCGTACGTTCTCGAACAGGTCATGAGTGACAGTCATGAGGCCCCGGCCGACTGTCCGGCAACCCTCCGTCCGTGGCGGGGTGCCCCGGGTGAGGACCAGGCCGTAGGCAGCGAGGTCTACGGCAAGCGCGGGCCCCTCTCGAAACCAGGGGTCCTGGTCGTTCGAGGGAGTCTTCCGTGAGCAAGCGAATGCGATAGGGCCGCCGAGCCCCGCCTCCGCGCACCCTTTTCCTCTTCTCTGCATGCCTTCAACTCGCATGCCTCTCACGGGAGTTCCCCATGTCTGTCGCCAGCGCCGCCCTCGACCAGGCCATTTGTACCCCGCTGCCCGTTCTGGGCAGTGATGTCACCGTCCCGCTCGTCACCGGCGGCGAGGTCACCTACGCCGCGCTCGACTACGCCGCCAGCGCCCCCGCCCTGCAGCGCGTCTGGGACGACGTCGCCGCCTACGCCCCGTACTACGGCAGCGTCCACCGCGGGGCCGGCTACCTCTCCCAGCTCTCCACCGACCTGTTCGAGAACGCCCGCCGGACCGTCGCCGAGTTCCTGGACTGCCGGGACGGCGACCAGGTCGTGTTCACCCGGTCCACGACCGACTCCCTCAACCTCCTCGCGGCCGCCCTCCCGGCCGACTGCCAGGTCTTCGTGTTCGAGACCGAGCACCACGCCTCCCTGCTGCCGTGGAAGAACACGCAGGTCACCTACCTCAACGCCCCCCGCACCCCGCGCCAGGCCGTCGAGACCCTGGAGCGTGCCCTCGCCGATCGCGACCCGTACGGCCCGGCCCTGGTCTGCGTCACCGGCGCCTCGAACGTCACCGGCGAACTGTGGCCCGTACGGGAACTCGCGGCCGCCGCCCATGCCCACGGCGCCCGGATCGTGCTCGACGCCGCACAGCTCGCCCCGCACCACCCGGTGAGCGTCCAGGACCTCGACGTCGACTGGGTCGCCTTCTCCGGCCACAAGCTGTACGCCCCGTTCGGCTCCGGTGTCCTCGCCGGACGCGCCGACTGGCTGCGGGAGGCCGAGCCGTACCTCGCGGGCGGCGGCGCCAGCCGCAAGGTCAGCCGGCGCGAGGACGGGGGAGTGGACGTCGAGTGGCACGAGAGCGCCGCCCGCCACGAGGCCGGCTCGCCGAACGTCATCGGCGCCTACTCCATCGCCTCCGCCTGCAAGGCGCTGACGGAGGCGGGCTTCGACACCCTGGTCGCGCGTGAGCAGCACCTGATCGAGAAGGTGCGGGCCGGTCTCGCCGACGTCCCCGAGGTCCGGATCCTCTCCCTCTTCGGGGACGACGCCCCGCGCGTCGGTGTCATCTCCTTCGTCGTCGACGGCTGGAACAGCTCCCACTTCGCCGCCGCGCTCTCCGCCGAGTACGGCATCGGGGTACGCGACGGGCTGTTCTGCGCCCACCCGCTGGTCCGCACGCTGCTGGGCAGCGACCCGCAGACGCAGGGCGAGTGCGGTGCCCCGGAGGCGGCTCCGGGCGAGAAGTCCCTCAACGCGATCCGGGTGAGCTTCGGCGCCGGGACGCCGGACGAGCACGTCGAGCGGTTCGTGAACGCCGTGCGGGAGCTCGTGACGGACGGCGCGAAGTGGAACTACCGCACCGAGGACGGGCGTTGCGTGCCGGACACCTCCGCGTGAGCCGGTAGCCGGGCGCCCAACAGGATCATCCGCAGGGCGCGTTCGGTGGCGTCCGTGAGGAGTTCGGAGGCCCGCACCAGGGCCTCCGCCAGAGCCATCGGCGCGGGCAGGATCCCGCTGAACGCGTCCACGCCCGGCACGTCCTGGGCACCCTCGCCGAGCGTGCCCGCCAGCACGAGCACCGGACGGCCGTACAGCTTGGCCCGGCGGGCCACCTCGGCCGGGACCTTGCCCTTGGGCGTCTGGTGGTCCAGGGCGCCCTCGGCGGTCACGACCAGGTCGGCACGGGCGAGGCGGGCGTCCAGGTCGAGGTGGTCGAGGAGCACGTCGAAGCGGGGCAGGAGGCAGGCCCCGAGCGCGGCGAGGCCCGCGCCCAGACCCCCCGACGCCCCGGTGCCGGGGCCGTGGTGCAGATCGGTGCCCCCCAGATCGCGGGTGAGGACGTCCGCCCAGTTCTCCAGCCCCGCCGAGAGCTCCTCCACCTGCGCGGGCGTCGCCCCCTTCTGCGGACCGAAGACACGGGCCACGCCGCGCTCGCCGCACAGCACGTTGTACGGGTTGCAGGCGACCAGCAGCTCCACTTCACGCAGGCGCGGGTCCAGGCCGGACGGGTCGATCCGGGCGAGCCGAGTCAGCTCCCGCCCTCCACGGGCAAGTTCGAAGCCGTCGGCGTCCAGCAGCCGCGCGCCGAGCGCCTGGAGGGCCCCCGCGCCCCCGTCCGACGTACCCGAGTCGCCGCAGCCGACCAGGATCCGCCGTACGCCGGTGTCGAGCGCGGCGCGGATCAGCTCGCCGACGCCGTACGTCGTCGTCGCCCCCGGGTCGCGCAGGGCGCGGGGCACCAGGGACAGCCCGGCCACCGCGGCCATCTCCACGACCGCCGTGTCCCGGGAGCCGAACAATGCGAAGTGCGTGCCGATGGTCTCGCCGACGGGCCCGGTCGCGGGCAGGGCGACAAGCCGTCCACCGGTGGCGGCGGCCAACGCGGCGGCGGTGCCCTCACCGCCGTCCACCAGGGGGATCAGGTCCACCACGACCTCGGGCAGCACCCGCCGCACCCCGTCGGCAATGGCATCGGCTGCGGCTTGGGCGGACAGCGACTCCTTGAAGCCACTGGGGGCGACGACGACGCGGGTCAACATCAGAGGGCTCCTGAGCAGATCGGATACGGGAGGGGCAACGCCCTGCTTTCAGGGGCGCGGGGAACTGCGCGACCAGCCACGACGGCGCGGCAGACAACACGACTCATCGCGTCACCGGCACACCGAGCACCGGCCACACCGCAACGGCAAACAGCAACACAAGCCCGGCAGTCAGCGGAGCCAACACCGCAGACAGCCGCAAAAGGTCGCGCGGCGTATACGTCGGCGTCCCAGGGAGGTCGGAGAAGAGCGTCACCGGCTTCGCGGAAGCCGGCAGCGTGTGGCAGAACCCGGCCGCCGCAGTGGACGCAAGCGCCGCCGCCACCGGATTCACGCCGGCTCCCACCGCCGCCGCGACCACCAGCGGCACCAGCACCGACGACCGGGCCGAACGGGACTGCAGGACCAGATGGGCCGCCGTACTGACCAGGATCACCACAGCCAGAAACCACATCGGGCTCACGCCCGCCGGCAGCCCCTCCACCAGCCACTTCGCCGCCCCGGAGTCGGCGAGCGCCACGCCCATCGCCATCGTCGCCGCCATGAACAGCAGCAGCGCCCACGGCACCGTCTTCAGCGCGTCCTTCAGATGCACGGTGCCGAGCGCCGGCGAGGCCGCCACCACCGCGCCGATCAGCGCCACCACGGCGGGCGGCACCCGGTGCAGCGGCTCGCTGCACCACAGCACCACGACCGTGCCCAGCAGCAGCGCGCACCGCTTCTCGGCCTGCGACCAGGGCCCGGTGACCGGGTCGTCGCTGTGCTCCTGGATCTGCTCGGGCGTGATGTGCACGGCGCCCTTGCGGTCCGCGCGCCGCGTACTCGTCAGGAGTACGGCCTCGGCGGCCAGGTGGGACGAGGCCACGGCGAGGGGCAGGCCCAGCAGCAGCCACTCCGTGAAGCCGATCCGGTCACCCGTCGCCTGCCACAGCACCGACACGGTGATCAGATGCGCGCCCGCCCCGATCAGGGTCGCCACCGCCGACAGCAGGATCACGGTCGGGAACAGCAATGCCAGCATCACGACCAGTCGCTTCCGGTCCGCCAGTACCTTGGCGAGCGCGAGGAACACCGGCAACGCCAGCGCGGCCCGACCGGAGGTGGCCGGCACCGCGAACGCCGTGACGACCAGGGCGGCCGTGGTCAGGTGCACGAGCTGTCGTACGGTGCGCGCCCCGCCGACCAGGAACGCCGCCGCCCGCCCCGCGAGCCCCGTCCGGGTCACCGCCGCCGCCAGCACGAAGGCGCAGATCAGCAACCACACCGTGGAGTCGCCGAGGGTGCCGAAGAGCGTGTCGCTGCTGATCACCCCGGTCACCGTGAGCGCGAGCCCGGCGCCGAGCGCGATGTACGTGTCGTCGACCGGCGTGGCGATCCAGGCGCAGGTCGCCAGTGCGAACACGGCGAGGGTGAGGCGGGCGTCGGCGCCGAGTGCCGGGAAGTTGCCGGGTACGGCGAGCAGCGCGCACAGGGAGAGCGCCACACACAGGGCCGCGCTCAGTCGGAGGTTCAGGGTCACGTCATCGAGGGTTCACCTCGGCCGTGAGCCCTCGATGAGCCGTACATGAAGGAGACTTCACGCGGACCGGGGACCTCAGGCGGACAGGCGGTACCCCACGCCGCGCACCGTCTCGACCCGTTCGGCGCCGAGCTTCTTGCGCAGCGCCCGTACGTACACGTCCACGATGTTGGAGCCCGGATCGAAGTCGTAGCCCCACACGTGCGACAGGATCTGCTCGCGGGACAGTACCTGCCCCGGATGCCTCAGGAACAGTTCCAGCAGCACGAATTCACGGGCCGTCAGATCCACGGTCCGCGAGTCGGCCCGCGCCCGCCGCGTGCGCAGGTCCAGCGTCAGCGAGCCGGCCCGCAGCACCGTCACCTCGGGCGCCCTGGCCGCCGTGCGCAGCCGCAGCCGCACCCGGGCGAGCAGTTCCTCGAAGCGGAACGGCTTGGTCATCCAGTCGTCGGCGCCGCCCTCCAGACCGGCCACCGTGTCCCGTACGGAGTCCCGCGCGGTCAGCACGATCACCGGGACCGTCACCCGGGCCTCGCGCAGTTCGCGCAGCACCGTGAAGCCGTCGCGGCCGGGCAGGCCGATGTCGAGGACCACCAGGTCGAAGCCGCCGGTCAGCGCGTACTCGTACGCGGCGTCGCCGTCGCCGACGACGGTGGTGGTGAAGCCGTTGGAGCGCAGGCCCTTCTCGACGAAGGAGGCGATCCTGTCCTCGTCCTCGACGATGAGAATGCGGTTCACGTGTGTGCCTCTCCCAGTAGCAGGACGAAAGTGGCGCCGCCGCCGTCGGTGTCGCGCAGCCGCACCCGGCCGCCGTGCGCCTCCGCGATGGCCCGGACGATCGACAGGCCGAGCCCGGCCCCGGAGCCGCGGGCGCCGCGCCGGGACGTGCCGCGCCGGAACCGTTCGAAGATCACGTCGGCGTCCTGCGGCTGGACCCCGCCCCCGGAGTCGGCGACGTACAGCTCGATGCCCTGTCCGTCGGCGCGGGAGCCGATCCGGACGGTCTGGCCGGGCGCGGTGTGCTGCACGGCGTTCTGGGCGAGCTGGACCATGGCCTGGGTGATGCGCTGCGGGTCCAGCGCGGCCTCGACGTCGGCGATCTCGGCGAGCTGCCAGTCCCGTTCGCCGAGGGTGCGGGCCTTGACGTAGACGTCGGCGGTGAGTTCGGCGAGCTGGACCGGCTCGGGCGTGACGAAGTCGGGGCGCTCGGCCTTGGCGAGCAGCAGCAGGTCCTCGACGATCCGGCTCATCCGGTCCAGCTCGTCGGTGACCAGCCGTATCGTCTCCTCGCGCTCGGCCGGGTCGTCGCCCATCAGCTCCAGATGGCCGCGCACGATGGTGATCGGGGTGCGCAGCTCGTGGCCCGCGTCGTCGACGAACTCGCGCTGGGCGGCGAAGGCGCGCTCCAGCCGGTCGAGCATGTCGTTGAAGGTCTCCGCGAGCGCGGCGATGTCGTCCCGCCCGTGCACCGGTATACGGCGGGTGAGGTCCTGCTCGGTGAGCTGCGCCGCCGCGGTGCGCACCAGCCGCACGGGCTTGAGGATCCGGCCCGCGACCGCCCAGCCGATGCCGGTCGTCATCAGCAGGGCGACCCCGGAGATGGCGAGCAGGATACGGAACTCCTCGTTCACCGCGGCCTGTTCGCGCCCGGGGTGGAAGGCGACGACGAACGCGGCCTCCGCATCGCCGCCGGCGCGGGCGACGGCGACCTTGGCCCAGCGGATCTCGCCGGAGGCCCGGTGCAGGGTGCCCGTGGCGTCGGGTGAGTCGAAGATACGGCGACGGGCGTCGGCGTCCTTGTACAGGGGCACGGCGACGGGGATGTCACGCGGCTGGCGGAACTGCGCCGGGGTCGAACCCGGCCGGTCCACCAGGCCGATCAGCTCCTCGTCCGGGTCGGCGTACTGCCGTACCAGGAACTCCACCAGCAGCCGCGACGGGTCGGTGAACGGACGGCCGGTCTCCGGGTCGACGCCCCGCTCCTCGAAGTTGGCGAACTCCCCGGCCTCCTGCGCCAGCAGCCCGTTCACCCGATGGTCGACGTCCCGCAACAGAATGGACCGCGTGGTCGTAGCCACGGACACGAGCCCCACGGCCATGACGAACAGCAGCCACAGCAGAATCCGAACCCGGGCGGAAATCCGCCGCCGAACGGTGCTGGGGGGAGTCGTCACAAGGCACCGTCCCTCACTGCCGCGCCCACGACGGGGCGCGGGGCGGTGACATCAGCGGCTCCGCCGCGGGGCGCGACCAGCCACCACGAACCCGCGGAAGACGGACGGCCGGTCGCGGCTCTTCCAGCGGAGCGCCTAGTCGTCGCCGGTCTCCCGGTCGGGGGCGTCGTCGGCATCGTCGTCACTCGTGGGGCTGTCGGTCACCGGGGGCCGGGAGACGACCTCGTCGCTCGGCGTCGGCGTGGGCCGGGTGGGCGTCGGTGTGGGGGAGCCGCTGTCCAGCTCCACCTTGGCCGGGACCTTCGGGGACTCCGGGTTGTCGGTGAGGGCGAAGCTGGTCGCGGCGATGCCGAGCGGAATCGCCACTACGGCGGCCAGCGCCGCGATCCGGTGCGAGAAGACCATGCGATCGAGCCTGCCCCCGGCACCCGGCTGTCAGGATGAGCCCAGGATGAGGAACTCTTCATCTTGGGCCGCCCGTGTCAGCTGTCCAGCCCGATGGCGAACGCGGCCTCGATGTCGTGCTGCGAGTACGTACGGAACGCCACGTGCGTGTCCGTCGCCTCCACCCCGGGGATCTTGCTGATCCGTCCCGGAATGACCTCGGCGAGATCCTCGTGCCGCTTCACCCGCACCATGGCGATCAGGTCGTACGTACCGGTGACCGAGAAGACCTCGGTGACGCTCTCCAGCGAAGCGATCCGCTCCGCGATCTCGGGGATCCGGTCCACGCTGGTCTTGATCAGGACGATCGCGGTGATCACGGCTGGTTCTCTCCCTCGGGGGCCGGAGCAGGGGCGGCCTTCACTCTAGTAGGCCGCCCGAACCTGGCCCACGCGTAGCCGAAGCCCAGTGCGAAGCCCACCAGGTGCGCCAGATAGGCCACCCCGGGCCCCTGGGCGGCCCGCCCCGCCGCCACCCATTGCAGGGCCGCCCAGAAGGGCAGCACGACCCACGCCGGGAAGCGCAGCGGCAGGAAGAGCAGGAACGGCAGCAGGCTTGTCACGCGAGCTCCGGGGAAGAGGAACAGGAACGCGCCCAGAACCGCCGAGATCGCCCCGGACGCGCCGACCAGGGACTGGGTGGAGTCGTCGTTGGCGGCCGCGTAGCCCAGCAGGGCCAGGTAGCCGCAGCCCAGGTAGAAGAGGGTGAACTGGACGCGGCCCATCCGTTCCTCGGTCATCGCGCCGAAGACGTAGAGGAAGAGCATGTTGCCGAGCAGGTGCACCCAGCTGCCGTGCACGAAGAGGGCCGTGGCGGGGGTCAGGGCGGCCCGGGGCGAGCCCTCGAACAGTTCCGCGGGCACGACACCCCAGCGGTGGAAGTAGGCCCGCTGCGTGGCGAGCAGTTCGCCGCCGGTGCCGTACGCCGGACCGAGCCCGGCCGCCGGGCCGATCAGGAAGACCAGGCAGCACACGGCGATCAGGGCATGGGTCACCGGCGCCGAAGGCCCCCGGACCGCGTTGCCGAAACGGGCCGGGAAGCGCACCGCGCGCCAGTTGCCGATCATGAATACAGAGCATGACGTAACGGGACGCACGTGCACAGACCGCCTCGCCGCCGGGGAGGTCCTCGGGACGGACGGGCGACGAGTACCCGCCAGGCCGTAGGGTAACGAGCCACACGCACCGGGTAGCCCGGCGCGTCGCTGACAATAGAGACCTAGAGGAAAGAGCACGGTCACGATGACGGTTCCCCTGCCGACCGACACCACGCGGTGGCGCTGCACCCTCTGCGGCAACCTCACGCGTTTCGACGTGACGCGCTCGTCCAAGGTCGTGGAGTACATGCACCTCGATCTGGCGGGCGAGCCCAAGGTCGAGGAGCGCGAGGTGCTCAGTGAGACCATCGAGTCCGTACGCTGCCGCTGGTGCAACGCCGTGGACAAGGTGGAACTCGTGGACAGGCCGGGCGCCGGCTCCTGAGGATGGGGGTCCCCCCGCTCGAGCGAATTCGAGAGTGGAGGGCCCCGCACAGTATTGGGGTGTGACGGATGGTGGAGACACAAGGCGGGGGGCCGGGCGACGGCGCCGCCGAGGTGCTCGACCGTCCGCTGCCCGACGGCGTACGGCGCAGAGTCGTACAGATCGTGTCCGACGGGTTCGGCGGGCTGACGGTCGGCGAACTGCCCGCACAGCTTCGGCAGTACGCCCGGTTCGCCCCGAACCGCCGGGCGAAGTTCGCCGGCAACGCGATGGCGGCGGCGCTGGAGACCGATCCGCTGTTCCGCCAGCGCATCGGCGAGAAGTTCAGAGAGGCCCAGCCGGAACTCACCGGCGCCCTCGACTCCGGCTCGGTGCCCGCGGCCGCGGATCCGCTCGACGTGGCGGCCGCGGCCTATGTTCTGCGGCCCACCGGCTGGGTCAAGTTGGTCACCGCGGCCGGCGAGGAGGCCCAGCGGGCCGACGCCGAGCGCGCCGACGAGGAGACCCGCGCCGAGCTGGAGCGGCTGCGCGAGGAACTCGCCCACGCCCGTGAGCACACCCGGCACGAGACCGAGCGGCTGCGCATCGAGCTGGACGCGGCGAAGAAGGAAGCCGAATCGCTCCACCGTAAGCTGCGCTCCGCGCTCAGCGACGTCAAGCGCGGCGAGGCCGCCCTGCGCAAGGTCCAGGGCGAGATCGAGACCGTACGGGCCGAGGGGCACGCCCAGGTCTCCGCCGCCGAGAGCGAGTCCCGGCGGCTCCGAGCGCGGCTCGGCGAGGCCGAGGCGGCCCTGGAGGCGACCCGCAAGGCGGCGCGCGAGGGGCGCAGCGTCGAGGACATGCGCGTCCGGCTGCTCCTGGACACCCTGCTGGACTCCGCCCAAGGGCTGCGCCGGGAACTGGCGTTGCCACCGGTCTCCGTACGGCCCGCCGAGACCGTCGACGCGGTCGAACCGGGGCGAATGACCCCGAAGGACATCGCCGCACGCGCGTTGTCCGAAAACGACCCCGCGATCCTCGACCAACTCCTCGCCCTGCCGCAGGCGCACCTGGTGGTCGACGGCTACAACGTCACCAAGACCGGCTACCCCCAGATGCCGCTGGAGAAGCAGCGTCTCCGGCTGCTCGGCCAGCTCTCGCAGCTCGCCGCGCAGACCGGCGCCGAGGTGACGTGCGTCTTCGACGGGGCCGAACTGGCCGCGCCGGTGCTGCTCGCGCCGCCCCGCGGCGTGCGGGTGCTGTTCTCGAAGCCGGGCGTGACCGCCGACGAGCTGATCCGCCAGCTGGTGCGCGCCGAACCGCCCGGCCGGCCGGTCATCGTCGCCTCGACCGACCGCGAGGTGGCCGACGGGGTCGCCCGGGCCGGAGCCCGGCCGGTGGCTTCTGCGGTGCTTCTCAAGCGACTGTCCTGAAATCGTCAACGTACAGGCACAATGCCCGAATTGGCCCGGTGGTCGTGCGACGTAGGGTCAAGCCTGCATCACAGCATGTGAGTTGTGTGTAAAGAATGACGGGTGTGACGAGAATTTTCGTGTGAGGATTTGATCTGATCACAAGTAGGTCACTAGGGTCTGGCGTCGAACCTCCGAGCGGGTGATCACTCACAAGAAGGGTTTCACCTCCGTGGCGTCCCACCGTCGACCCAAGCAGCCCAGCCGAGCACGTGTGACCGTGCTGACCACAGCCGCCGCTGCTGCCGTGGCCATCTCTTCTCAGGCGGCCAACGCGGCCCCCAGCGAGAAGCCGAGCAAGGACGAGGTCAAGGCCAAGGTCGACAAGCTCTACGAGCAGGCCGAGCAGGCCACCGAGAAGTACAACGGGGCCAAGGAGAAGCAGGAGAAGCTCCAGAAGGAGATCTCCACCATCCAGGACAACGTCGCCCGCGGCCAGGAAGAGCTCAACGAGCTGCGCGACACGATGGGCCTCGCGGCCGCCGCCCAGTACCGCACGGGCAGCATCGACTCCTCCGTCCAGCTGTTCCTGTCGTCCGACCCGGACGACTACCTGGACAAGGCGTCCACGATGGACCAGCTGAGCGCCCAGCAGGTCGACTCGCTGAAGGAGATCCAGGCCAAGCAGCGCCAGCTCTCCCAGCAGCGCGCCGAGGCCTCCGACAAGCTCAAGGACCTCGCCTCCACCCGCACCGAGCTGGGCAAGAAGAAGAAGCAGGTCCAGGCCAAGCTCGCCGAGGCCCAGAAGCTGCTCAACACCCTGACGGCCGCCGAGAAGGCCGCGCTCGCCGCCGAGGAGCAGCGCGCCAGCCGCTCCGCCGCCGACCGCGTGGACCTCGGCAACGTCGGCTCCGCCTCAGGCCGGGCCCAGGCCGCCTTCCAGGCCGCCCAGAGCCAGATCGGCAAGCCGTACGTCTACGGCGCCACCGGCACCGCCTCCTACGACTGCTCGGGCCTGACCTCCTGGGCCTACGCCCAGGCCGGCGTCTCCATCCCGCGCACCTCCCAGGCCCAGGCCAACGCCGGCACCAGGATCTACTCGCAGAGCCAGCTCAAGGTCGGCGACCTGGTCATCTTCTACGGCGACCTGCACCACGTCGGTTTCTACGCGGGCAACGGCCAGATCCTGCACGCCCCGCGCAGCGGCACGGTCGTCCGCTACGAGTCGATCAACAACATGCCGTTCCAGTTCGGCGTCCGGATCTGATCCCGCCCGAACCCCCGCAAGATCAACACCGCGTGCCGCCCGAACGAGCGAATCACGACAACTTTCGCTGACCCCACGCCCCGCCCATGACCTGCGTCAGAGGCGGGGCGTCACTTTGTGTGCCCGGCGCGGTCGTTGGTCGTCACCCCGGCACGGAGCTACTGTCTGCCGCGTTTCCCCCTCGCCGGGGAAGGTCCTTGTCGTCAGCGGAAGGAGAGCGGCTTCCCGTGGGGTCCCATCGCCGCCTTGAATCGCCCGGGTTCGACCGGGGCGCCAACGCAGCCCTGTGCGTCATGTCGGCCGCCGCCGCGGCCATCGGGGTCGTACCGGCCACGGCCGCGCCGCACGACGACACCCGGGCCAAGGTGGACCGCCTCTACGAGGAGGCCGAGAAGGCCACCGAGGCCTACAACAAGGCCGACGAGCGCGCCGACAAGCTGCGGGAGCAGGTGCACGACGCGCAGGACCGGATCGCCCGGCAGCAGGAGGACATCAACTCCATGCGGGACGCCCTCGGTTCGCTGGCCGGCGCCCAGTACCGCTCCGGGGGCCTCGACCCCTCCCTCGCCCTGCTGCTCTCCGAGGACCCGGAGGACTACCTCGACCGGGCCGCCCGGATCGCCCGGCTCAGCGCCCACCAGGCCGGCGAGCTCAAGGACCTCCAGGACGCCATGCGCGAAATCTCCCAGGAGCGGGCCGAGGCGGCTGGGAAACTCGTAGAACTGGAGAAGAGCCGCAAGACCGTCGCCGCCCACAAGCGGACCGTCGAGCACAAACTCGCCCAGGCCCGCCGGCTCCTCAACTCCCTCACGGCGGCCGACCGCGCCGCCTACGACCGCGCCTCCCGCTCCGGCCGTGACGTCATGCCCGACTTCGGCAGCCTCGCCGCACCCTCGGGCCGCGCGGCCGCCGCCATCGCCGCCGCCCACTCCGCGCTCGGCAAGCCGTACGTCTGGGGTGCCAACGGCCCCTCCGGCTTCGACTGCTCGGGCCTGATCCAGTGGTCCTACGCCCAGGCAGGCGTCGCCCTGCCGCGCACCTCGCAGGGCCAGCGGTACGCCGGCCGGCAGGTCCCGCTCTCCGAGGCCCAGCCCGGCGACGTCGTCACCTACCGCTCCGACGCCAGCCATGTCGGGATGTACGCCGGCAACGGCCAGGTGATCCACGCGCCCTACCCGGGCGCCCCCGTCCGCTATGACCCGGTGGGCATGATGCCGGGCGCGACCGTCACGAGGGTCTGAGCCGGGTCGGACGCGGGTCTGACCTCCGCGCCCCGCCCGCCGTACGATCGGGAAATGGCTGGTCGAAGGCGGGCGTCGGGAACGCGAGTCGTCATCGCGCTCTGTCTGCTGCTCGTCTCGCTGGTCGGCTGCGGCGGGCGGCCCGCCACCGACAGCGCCAAGGCCGAGGTGCAGCGCCTCCTCGACCGGCGGGCCGCCGCGATCCTCGACCACGACGAGACGGCGTATCTGCGCACGGGCGCCCGGGACCGGTACGGCAACCTGCGCGCGGTGCCCTTCGCCGCCTGGTCCTACCGCCTGACCGGTCTGCGGCGCACCGGCGACACCGCCCTCGCCGACGCCGAGCTCCGATACCGCGTCCAGGGCTACGACCGGGCCCCCGTCGGCGTCGGCCGCACCCTGAGCCTGAGCCTGGACGCGGAAGGCCGGTGGTACGTCGACGCCGAGCGGCCCGCGAAGGGCTCCGCGGCGCAGCTGTGGGACCAGGGCGAGGTCAGCGTCGTACGGGGTGACGACAGCCTCGTGCTGGGCGTCGGGCAGTCCGGCACGGCGCTTCGTTCGTACGCCGAGCTGGCGGACCGGGCCGTGCCGGCCGTGTCCCAGGCGTGGGGCACGCAGTGGCCCCGGCGGGTCGTCGTTCTCGTGCCCAAGTCGCTGGACGGGATGGCCGGGCTGCTGGGCGCGCCCGCCTCCTCCTACCGGGGGATCGCCGCGGTCACCACCGGGGAGACCGGCGCCCCGGCGAGCGCGCCCGCGGACCGGATCATCGTCAATCCCGATGCGTACGGCGTCCTCGGCGGCACCGGCAGGCAGGTCGTCCTCACCCACGAGACCACCCATGTCGCCACCCGCGCCCACACCACGGCCGCCACCCCGCTGTGGCTCTCCGAGGGCTACGCCGACTGGATCGGCTACCTCGGCAGCGGCCGCTCCCCGTCGCAGGCCGCGCCCGAGCTGTATCGCGCGGTGGCGGAGGGGCAGGTGCCGGAGGACTTGCCGGCCGATGCGGACTTCGGGTTCAGCGGGGACGGGGGGAGGCTGGCGCGGGCCTACGAAAGCGGGTGGATGGCCTGCCGGATGATCGCGGATCGGTGGGGGGAGGTCAGGCTCGCGGAGTTCTACCGGGCTGTGGGGGCGCATGAGGGGCGGGCCGGGGCGGTGGAGGGGGCGCTGAAGGACGTCCTGGGGACATCTCTGGAGGACTTCAGGGGGAAGTGGCGGGAGTATCTGCGGGCCCAACTGGGCTGACCCCGGTTTCCTCGCCCCGCCGCCCCCACCCGTCCCATCCTCCTGGGGCTCCGCCGCAGACCCC
>CBFGZZ010000056.1:0-31388 GCA_965653385.1 uncultured Streptomyces sp.
TTGTACGGCGACCGCACCGCGCCCGACGGGCTGGCCGCGCTCGCGGCCGAGGGTGAGTGGGACGCCGTCGTCGACACCTGGTCGGCGGCGCCCCGTGCGGTGCGGGACTCGGCGCGGCTGCTGCGGGGCCGCGCCGGGCGGTACGCGTACGTGTCGAGCGTGTCGGTGTACGAGTGGGCGCCGCCCGCGGGGTTCGGCGAGGACGCGCCGGTGGTGACGGGTGCCGAGCCCGGCGCGGAGCAGACCGAGTACGCGCAGGACAAGCTGGGCGCCGAACTCGCCGTCGTCGAGGAGTTCGGGGCCGAGCACTCGGTGCTCGTGCGGGCCGGGCTGCTCCTCGGGCCGTACGAGAACGTCGGCCGGCTGCCGTGGTGGCTGGCCCGGATCGCCCGTGGCGGTCCGGTGCTGGCTCCGGGGCCACGGGAGCTGCCGCTCCAGTACGTCGACGTCCGTGATCTCGCGGAGTGGACGTTGGGGGCGGTGGAGCAGGAGTTGAGCGGGCCGTACAACCTGATCGGCCCGCAGGGACACGCCACCATGGGCAGCCTGCTGGACGCCTGTGTCGCGACCGTCGGTGGTGCGGCCGAGCTCCGGTGGGTCGAGCCGCAGGTGATCCTCGACGCGGGGATCGAGCCGTGGACGCAGCTGCCGGTGTGGGTGCCGCCGGCCAGCGACATGCACGACGCCCTGCACAGCGCGGACGTGTCCCGGGCCCTGGCGACCGGGCTGCGCTGCCGGCCCGTGGAGGAGACCGTCGCCGACACCTGGCGGTGGCTCCAGGACCTCGGCGGCGCGGCGCCCATGCGGCCGGACCGGACCCTCAAGGGGCTCGATCCAAAGGTGGAGGCGAAGGTGCTGGCGGGCCTTGGGGGTGTATCTGACACCACCTCCTGATCGGGGGTTCTGACCCCGTGACCGGTGCCGCGGCCCTCGGCGAGACTGACGCCATGACCAATGACACGAAAAGCGGCCGGAGTTCGAGGGCGCGCGGCATGGGGGTCGCGGCGCTGCGGGGGCTGGCGTTGGCCCTCGTCGCACTGCCGGGGTCCGTTCTCTGCTTCGTCCTGTCCCTCGTGTCCATCGCGCTCATCCCCATCGGCGTCGGACTGGTCACGACGCCGTGGGTACTGACGGGGGTGCGGGCGTACGCCGACTGGCGGCGGGTCCTGGCGGCAGAGTGGGGCGGGGTGCTGATTCCACGGGCGTACCGGCCGTCGCCGTCGCCGTGGGTCGCCAACCCGTGGACGCGGACCTTCGGGATGCTGGGCGACCCGGCGACCTGGCGCGATCTGCGGTGGCTGCCGGTCGACATGACGGCGGGGTTCGTCACCGCGCTGCTGCCGGCCGTGCTGCTCATCTATCCGTTGGAGGGGTTCGCGGTGGCCGCCGGGCTGTGGCGGGCCTTCACGGACGCGGGTGGAGGGACGTACTGGTACGGCTTCGTGCCGGTCACCGGGCAGGCTTCCGCGCTCGCCGCCGGTGCTCTGGGGCTCGTCCTGCTCTTCTTCGCCCACTTCCTCACCGCGCGTCTGCTCCAGGTCCACTTCCGGCTCACCCGGGCCGTCCTCGCGTCCAACCAGGGGGAACTGGCCGAACGCGTACGGGTGTTGACCGAGACCCGGCGCGACGCCGTGGACACGTCCGCCGCCGAGCTGCGCCGTATCGAACGGGATCTGCACGACGGGGCGCAGGCGCGGCTGGTGGCGATGGGCATGGATCTCGGGACCATCGAGATGCTCCTCGACAAGGACCCGGAGAAAGCCAAGCAGCTCGTCGCGCAGGCCCGCCGGTCCTCCGCGGACGCCCTCGCCGAGCTGCGCGACCTGGTGCGCGGCATCCATCCGCCGGTGCTGGCCGAGCGTGGACTGGGCGACGCCGTGCGGGCGTTGGCGCTACGGCTGCCGGTGGCGACCGAGGTGACCGTGGAGCTGTCCGGGCGGGCGGAGGCGCCTGTGGAGTCGGCGGCGTACTTCGCGGTCAGCGAGGTCCTCACCAACGCCGTCAAGCATGCCGACGCCGACCGGATCTGGATCGACCTGCATCACGTGGCCGAGGGCGGCGGCATGCTGCGGATCAGCGTCACCGACAACGGCAAGGGCGGTGCGGTGGTCGGGAGCGGTTCGGGGCTCGCCGGGGTCGAGCGGCGACTGGGTACATTCGACGGCGTCCTGGCCGTCAGCTCGCCCGCGGGCGGTCCCACCATGGTCACCATGGAGATTCCTTGCGCGTTGTCCTAGCCGAAGACCTGTTCCTGCTGCGCGACGGGCTCGTCCGGCTCCTCCAGGCCTACGACTTCGAGATCGCGGCGGCCGTCGAGACCGGCCCCGAGCTGGCGCGGGCGCTGGCCGAGCTGGAACCGGACGTCGCCGTCGTCGACGTACGTCTGCCGCCGACCCACACCGACGAGGGGCTGCAGTGCGCGCTGGAGGCCCGGCGCAGGAAGCCGGGACTGCCGGTGCTGGTGCTGTCCCAGCACGTGGAGCAGCTGTACGCGCGGGAGTTGCTGGCCGACGGCAGCGGCGGGGTGGGGTATCTGCTGAAGGACCGGGTGTTCGACGCGGACCAGTTCGTGGACGCCGTACGGCGGGTCGCGGCGGGCGGCACCGCGATGGACCCGCAGGTGATCCAGCAGCTGCTGACCCGGCGCGCGGCCGACGACCAGCCGCTGGCCCGGCTCACCCCCCGGGAGACGGAGGTGCTGGAGCTGATGGCGCAGGGGCGGACGAACGCGGCCATCGCCGACCGGCTCGTCGTCACGGAACGGGCCATCGCGAAACACACCGCCAATATCTTCGCCAAACTGGGCCTTGAGGTGTCGGACGACGACAACCGTCGCGTGCTGGCGGTTCTCGCGTATCTCGACCATGGCCGGTGAAATCGGACCGGGCCGCGCACCCGCCGTGCGGGATCAACAACTACCGGTGTTTTCGGGGCGGTTGAGCACGCGGCGTTCTCACGAATCTCTCAACAATTTCCGGGACGGCTGAACACCTCTGGGGCGCCCTCCGTATGAATGGGAGCCGCTTCACTCCTGTCGGGCGCCTCGATGCCCCCGAAAAAGGAAGTCAGAGGAGTTCCATGGGACGCAACACAAGAAAACGCCGGATGCCGCTGGCCACCAAGGCCATAGCTGGGACGGCGGCCCTAGCGCTCGGTGGGGGCGGGCTTGTATGGGCCAACTTCTATGCTTCGGCACACGAGGACAACAACTCTGGGTGGAACCAGACGAAGTCCACGAACGCCCAGGTCGCGACGATCAACTGCCCGGATGTCGGCCAGCAGCTGACAGACGTCCCGGAAGGCGCGCGTCAAGGTGTCGCCAAGGAGCTGGCGCTGCTCGACAAACAGATCACGGACGCCTATGCGCGTCTCGCGGACACGCGGAGGGCTCAGGCGGGTGACCCCGGCTTCGTCAACAACGCCATCCTCGGCCCGCTGAAGTCCAAGCGCGTGGCCACGCTCGACCGGATCGGTATCAACATCAACCGGGCCGGTGGCCAGCGACCGCAGGGCCTCGACCAGCTCGCCCAGTGCCAGGGCGTCCCGGCCGAGCAGCCGGGGGTCAACGACGGCAACGGTGACGGCCAGAACAACGACGGCCAGAACAACGACGGCCAGGACCAAGACCAGAACAACGACGGTCAGGACCAGGGCCAGGACGGCGGTCAGGGCCAGGACGGCGGTCAGGGCCAGGACAACGGTCTCGACCCGGTGCCGGAGGGCAACGGAGGCCAGGCCGGCAACGGCCCGGTGGCGCAGGACTTCGTCAACATCGAGGACGTCCAGCCCAACTCCCGCAACCTGCAGAACGGCCTGGCCGCGAACGGCGACTCCGGCTCGACGGGTACCTTCACCACCGAGTGCGGCACCAACGAGAACGGCAACGCCAACACGGACAACATCATTGTCGCTCCCGGTGTCGACAACGGCGCCCACCACCGCCACGACTACGTCGGCAACCAGGACAACGACGCCTTCACCAGCGATCAGGAGTTCCTGCAGGCCGACACCAGCTGCCAGAACCAGGCCGACAAGTCCACGTACTACTGGCCGGTGCTGCGTCTGCAGGACGGTACGCAGGAGGCGGACGCGAACGAGGCCGGTGGCGGTCTCGAAGGCAACGTGGGCAAGGTCCTGCGTGCCTCCCAGGCGGAGCTGAAGTTCGTCGGCAACAAGACGAGCGACGTCGTGGCGATGCCGACGGCCCTGCGCATCATCACCGGTGACGCCAAGGCGTTCACCAACGGTCTCGCGAACGCCAACACCTCCTGGAGCTGCACCGGCTTCGAGGACCGGCAGTTGACGGAGCAGTACCCGATCTGCCCCGAGGGCAGCTCCGTGGTGCGGACGTCCAACTTCCAGAGCTGCTGGGACGGTCAGAACACCGACAGCGCCAACCACCGTGACCACGTTGCCTTCGTCCAGGCGGACGGCAGCTGCCCGAACGGTTTCCAGGCGATCCCGCAGCTGCAGGCCAAGCTGGTCTACGACGTTCCCGCCCCGCAGATCCAGAACGGGCAGGTCGTGAACCCGTTCGCGGTGGACGGCTTCCCCGAGCAATTGCACAAGCCGATCACTGACCACAACGACTTCATCAACTTCATGTCCGAAGATCTGATGAACCAGGTCGTCCAGTGCATCAACTCGGGCCAGGACTGCAACTGACCCACACCAGAAAGCCGGCGGTGGGATTTCCCACCGCCGGCTTTCGCATGTCCGGATTCCGTGTGGTCAGCTTTTGTGCGAGGCGGAGTGGTCGTCCGAGTGACCGGAGTGGTCGGTCCCTATCTCGATGCCTCCCCCCAGCTCGCCCCGCAACGACGTGACTACGTCCTTATGGCCGACGGCCACCCACTTGCGACCGACGAGGTAGTACCCGCCGTAGTCCTTCGCCGAGTTGATCCACTCGCGCTGACCGCGATCTGTGGCGAACGTGACGAGGATGTACTTCTCCTTGCCGCTCTTGCAGATGGCCTGCCGGATCTCGTCGGCGTCGGTCTGCATGTTCGGCTCGCATTTCGCCTCGGCTGCCAGGTGCTCCAGACTGCCGGTGGCGGTCTCGGGCACCGCGGCCTGCTCGTCACCGCCGGATCCGCAAGCTGCGAGCGCGAACACCGCCGCCGCACCAGCCGCCACCAGCATCGGTCGGGTCACCTTCATGTCTTCCTCCCTGAGGGCCTCCCGGTGGATACGGCTCCCGCACGCGGAGCGCTCAAAATACCGCTGCCGGTGTTCGCCCCACCGTGCGAAAGTGGCGCGATGAACCAGGACTGGGAAGATCGCGTGACCGCCGCGTGGTCGACGTTCGACACCTACGCGGAGCAGGACGCGGCCGACTTCCGCGCCGTCATCGACACCCTCGTCGCCGAACTGCCGGCCGACAGCCCGCTCGGGCCGTTCGAGCGGGCGTGCGCGTGGGACTCGACGGGCCACTCGGACAACGCGGTGCCGCTGTACCGGGAGGCCCTGGAGCTCGGGCTGAGCGGCTACAAGGCACGGCGGGCCAAGATCCAGCTGTCCAGTTCGCTGCGGAACATCGGACTGGCGGAGGAAGGCGTCAAGTTGCTGACGCCCGAGCTCGACGCGCCGTCGGACGAGCTGGACGACGCCGTGCGGGCGACGTTGGCGCTGTGTCTTTCGAGCCTCGGGCGGGATCGGGAGGGGTTGTCGTTGGTGCTGGAGGCGCTTGCGGGACACTTGCCGCGATACCAGAGGTCGATGGCGAATTATGCGCGGGCGCTGGTGGATACGCCGGTCGGCCAGCGCCCCTGAGGGGCGCGGGGCGGTATCGATATGCGGCTCCGCCGCGGGGCGCGACCAGCCACAACGAGCCGGCACACGGCAGCCGACCTCCGGCGACTGTGACCTACTGACCATTCGCTCGTTCTGCTGAACGTGCAGTCACAGGATGTCGCCCCGCGCCCCGCACCCGAATCCGCCGATCCGGTCGTCGATGTCGAGCGGGCCGAGGCCGCGCTCGTCGAGCACTATCCGCGTCTTGTCCGGCTCGCCTACCTGGTGCTGCCGCCGAGCCTCGGCCGCAACCGACGTGTGGTGACCGCGCACTCGCTCACCCAGCGTGCGCTGCCCCGGGGCCGGGCGGCGTCGGCGCCCGCGATCCCGGCCCAGTCGACGGGACGCGAGGGCGACCCCGGGTACGCCCTGCTGCGACTGCGGGTTCTCGGTACGGCGCTGGAGGCGGGTCTGCCGTTGCGCCGCCTTGCCTGGCCGAAGCGCTCCCAGTTGCCGCCCCTGCTGCCCCAGATCTGGGGCCTGCGCCTGTTCCCCCGGTCGGGCGGCGCCGACGAGCTCGCGCTGGACCAGCGGCTGTCGGCGCTGTCCGGCCCGGCGCGAGCGGCCTACGTGCTGCGCGGGCTGGAGCAGCTCCCGGACGGCGAGGTGCGCGACGTGCTGAAGGCGGCCGGTGTCGAGGACGTGGACGACGCGCTGGAGGAGGCCGACGCCGTCCCGGCGCAGTACGCGCTGCTCGACTCCCCCGAGTTCGACCCGTGCTCGCTCCAGGCCCGGCCCACCGACCTGATGCGGCGCAGACAGCACACGAAGGCGGCGCTGGCCGCCGGGGCCGCGCTCCTGGTGTGCGGGGCGCTGCTCGGTCTGCCCGGTGAGGGCTGGGGCCCCGACGGTCCGGCCGCGCCCTCGTACGCGCAGAACCCGGCTGCCGAGGCGGCCCTCGACCCGGCCCAGTTGTCGAAGGTCCCGACGCTGGCCTGGCAGTCCTCGGCCCGTACCGACTTCTCCGTGTGGCCCGCGCGCGGCGACCTCGCCGGTGACTCGGCCCTGCTGCGGCGCGCGCTCGCGGTGTGGGCGCGCCCCGGCGAAACGGTCACCGTCTCGGCGACGCCCGGCACCCCGTCCGGCGGCCCGTCCGGCGCGCCGCAACTGCTGTACGCGGGCGCCGTCGACAACGCGCGCGTGGTGATCCTCTACGACGGTCTGCGCATCGCCCGTTACGCCGAGCCGCTGGACGGCACGGCCGGTGCCGCCCTGGACTTCTCGCGGGTCGACAACGCGACCAGGGCGGAGGCGAGCGCGGTGGTGCTGAGCCGTGCCGACGGCAATGTCCGCTATCTGATGGCGCCCTGGGTGAAGAAGGCGGCCGAGCGGGATCTGCTGAAGCCGGACGCCGGGGCGATGGACCTCACGGTGACCGACGGGGTCACCTCGCCGATGGCGAGCCCCGCCGCCCAGCAGACCGGCGCGTGCTCGTCGTGGAACGCCCTCCAGGTGACCGACGGCACCGGCACCCGGCTGCTGACCGACCTCGCCGAACTGGTCCCGGCCCGTCTCACCACCGGCCGCCCCGGCGAGGCCAAGGACGTGTCCGGCACACAGGCGCTGCACACCTGGGCGCCGTACTCCTGCTGGCTGGGCGCGATGCGTTCGGCCGGTGTGCGCACGGTCAACGCCTGGGCGTACGCCCGGCAGCCGCTGCCCGACGGGACCGGCGCCGCGGACTGGGTGTGCTCGCGTGCCGAGACCTGGCGGGGCGGTGGCGAGCGGGTGCTGGCCCAGTTCCGGACGCCGGGCGCGACGCACGCGACGGTGGCGGCGAAGGCGCAGAACGTGCCGGCGTGCGGGGCGCGTGATCCGCATGTGCTGGCGGGGGTGCTGTGGAAGGCGCGGGCGGGCGGCTGGTACCTGCTGGCGGCGGGCACCGCGGACACGGAGTCGATCCGGGCCACGGGCGGGGTGCGTGGCAGCTCCGAGAGCAGTCTGCTGGCGGTGCGGGCGAAGCAGGGTGCGCAGGCGGAGCTGCAGGGCAGGTTGGAGAGCGGGCGCTCGATCGACGGGCTCAAGTGAGGCCCAGGCTTGCTGACGGGAAAGTAAATAAGGGGCCGCACAAGGGTTCACCCCGGTCCTACCCGTCAGTACATTGACGCCATGTCTAATACGCAGGACCGGATACCCCTCAAGGCCCGCAAGGTGTCCTTCTCCTGGGACGACACCCCGCTGCACTGGGTCCCCGGCGATCCCTTCACCACGCACACCATCAATGTGCTGCATCTGCTCCTGCCCGCCGGCGAGCGGTGGTTCGTGCATGTCTACAAGCAGGTGCTGCCGTACATCCGGGACGAGCGGCTGCGCGAGGACGTGATCGGGTTCATCGGGCAGGAGGCGATGCACTCGCAGGCCCATGACGAGGTGCTGCCGCATCTGCGGGAGCAGGGGCTCGACCCGACGCCGTACACCGCCCAGGTCGACTGGCTCTTCGAGAAGCTGCTCGGCGACCGCACTCTGCCGCCGGGCCGCGCGCGCCGCTGGTGGCTGATGGAGCGGGTGGCGATCATCGCGGCCATCGAGCACTACACCGCCTTCCTCGGCGACTGGGTGCTCAACGCGCAGGAGCTGGACCGGCGCGGCGCCGACCCGACCATGCTGGACCTGCTGCGCTGGCACGGCGCCGAGGAGGTCGAGCACCGGTCGGTGGCGTTCGACCTGTTCACGCATGTCGACGGCGACTACCGGCGGCGGGTGCGGACCTGGGCGACGGCGTTCGCCGCGCTGGTCTTCCTGTGGCAGCGCGGGGCGCGTTTCTTCATGGAGAACGACCCGACGCTCGTCGACGGCCGGGCCACCTTCAAGGACTTCTACGTCCGGGGCAGGCGGGGCACGCTTCCGGCGACCGGGGAGATGCTCAGGTCCATCCCCCGGTATCTGAGCCGCGCGTACCACCCCTCGCAGGAGGGCTCCACCGCGCAGGCCGTCGCCTATCTGGCCTCCTCCCCCGCCGCCCTGGCCGCCGAGAAGGGTGCCGCCTGATGCCGAAGCTGCGCACGGTCGCCGTCCTCGCCGGGACCGCCCTGCTCGTCCGGCGGGCGATGCGGCGCCGTATCCGGACCTCTCCGCTGTGGCCGATGCCCGCCCTGGAGGAGCCGGTCTCCGGGCGGCCCCGGTCGCGGGCGCTGCGGGTGCTGGTGGCCTCGCGGGAGGAGATCGCGGAGGGGGTCGTCCAGCTACGGCTGGAGGGGCGCGACCTGCCGGGCTGGGAGCCCGGCGCGCATCTCGATCTCGTGCTGCCGTCGGGGCTGGTCCGGCAGTACTCGCTGTGCGGGGACCCGGAGGACGGCTCGTCGTACACGGTGGCGACCAGGCTGGTCGCGGACGGGCGGGGCGGCTCGCGCGAGGTGCACGAGCAGGTGCGGGAGGGGATGGAGCTGGAGGTGCGGGGGCCACGGAACCGATTCCCACTGGCGGAGGCGCCGTCGTACGTGTTCGTCGCGGGCGGTATCGGGATCACGCCCGTGCTGCCGATGCTGCGGGCGCTGGGCGAGGGCGTGGAGTGGCGGCTGCTGTACTGCGGGCGGGACCGCGCCTCGATGCCGTTCCTGGAAGAGGTCGAAAAGCTGGGCGGGGGCCGGGTGAGCGTCGTGGAGGGGGTGCCCGACCTCGACGGGCTCCTCGCGGACGTGCCCGAGGGCGCCGCCGTGTACTGCTGCGGCCCGGAAGGGCTGATGGCCGCCGTCGAGGAGCGGTTCCCGCACGTCCAGCTGGAGCGGTTCACGCCGCGTGCCTCGACGGGCGGTTCGTTCGAGGTCGAACTGCGGCGCAGCGGGCGGACGTTGACGGTCCCGGCCGACTCGACCGTACTGGCCGCCGTACGGGCGGAGTTGCCCGACACCGCCTACTCCTGCGAGCAGGGCTTCTGCGGGACCTGCCAACAGCGGGTGCTGGAGGGCGAGGTGGAGCACCGGGACGAGCTGCTGACCGACGGGGAGCGGGCCGACTCGATGCTGATCTGTGTGTCGCGGGCACGGAGTGATCGCCTGGTGTTGGACATGTGAGCACAGGCATGAGGGGGTGTGTGAACGTCCTTGATCGGTCCGGCCCGTTCGGGGCCGGAATCGATCGGTAAGGTGTTCGCATGACTACCGGGGTACGCCGAAGAATGGGAGTCGAGGAGCGACGGCAGCAGTTGATCGGCGTCGCCCTCGAACTGTTCAGCCAGCGCTCGCCCGACGATGTCTCCATCGACGAGATAGCGTCGGCCGCGGGCATCTCACGCCCGCTGGTCTACCACTACTTCCCCGGCAAACTCAGCCTGTACGAAGCCGCGTTGAAGCGGGCCTCGGACGACCTGGCGAGCCGGTTCGTAGAGCCGCACGAGGGGCCGCTGGGGGCACGGCTGCTGCGGGTGATGCGGCGGTTCTTCGACTTCGTGGACGAGCACGGGCCCGGTTTCTCGGCACTGATGCGGGGCGGCCCGGCCGTCGGCTCCACGGCGACGAACGCGCTCATCGACTCCGTACGGCAGGCCGCGTATGTCCAAATCCTTTCGCATCTGAACGTGGAGAACCCGCCCGCCCGCCTGGAGCTGGTCGTCCGCTCCTGGATCTCGCTCGCCGAGTCCACGGCCCTGATCTGGCTCGACGGCCGGCGCATCCCGCGCGCCGAGCTGGAGGTGCAGCTCGTGCACGACTTCGCCGCGCTGGCCGCCGTCAGCGCCGCCTGCGACGAGGAGATGGGCGCGCTGTTGCGCCGCATGCTCAAGGACGAGCCGGCCGACGGCCCGTTCAGCGTGCTGGTCGGCCGGCTGATCTCGCTGGCGTCCTAGCGTTCGAACTTGCGGTACGACGGGTCGAGGTCGCGTACCTCGGCGGAGGCGTGCAGCACGATGCCGTTGTCCTCGATGTGCTTGCGCAGCAGGTCCAGGACCTTCTCGGTCAGTTTGGCCTTGGTCTCGTCCGTTCGGCCGGCGAGCAGGCCGAGGGTGACGTGGACGACCGCGTGGCCCTGCTCCTCGGGGTCCTCGTAGCCGAAGGCCGTGTACTGGCTGGGCCGGAACTGTGTCTTGCACGCCTCCGGCTTGGCCGCCGCGATCTCGACGGTCGCGGTGTGCAGGTCCCGGGCGAAGCCCTCCCGGTCCAGGGAGATCGTGTTCGAGTAGTCGACGGTGATCTGCGGCATGAGCACTCCTGTTCTACGTCAGCAGCGCTCACCCTAACCGGACACACGAGCGGGGCGGCCCGGGGACCGGACCGCCCCACCCGTGTGTCAGTGAGCCCTGGTGAAGACGGCGACCGTGCGTCCCGGGACGGCGAACGTGCCCGTCGCCTCGTCGTACGACGAGGTCCTGACGACAGGGTCCGCACCCGAGGCCTGCACCGGGTGCAGCTGGTAGCCCTCGTCGGCCAGTGAGGCGATCTTCTGCTCCTGCCGCTCGGGCGTCGCGTTGAAGACGACGACCAGGTCACCGAGGCGCATGGTGATCACGCCGGGCGTCTCGTCCTTCCCGGACAGCGGGAAGGAGAGCTTCGACTGCACCTGACCGGCCGTGTCGAGGGAGAAGGCGCTCTCCGTCGTACGGATCCGCAGCAGGTCCTGGTACGCCGCCGAGCTGCCCTCGATCTGCTCGCAGCCGACCTTGACGGTGCCCAGCAGAGGCTTGGCGTACGGCCACTTGGACGCGTTGTCGGCCGCCGGCGGCAGCCCCCGTCCGAAGCCGTTGCCGTCGGCGCAGTTCCAGTGGATGGCGTTGAACCAGTCGCCGCTGTCGTAGGAGTTGCGGTCCAGGGACTTGGAGCGCAGCAGGTCGGTGCCCGCCTGGGACAGGGCCGGGCCCTGCGACAGGGTGGCCGTGGCCATGGCGAGGACCTGCATCCGGGCGCGGTCGCCGGCGCTCACCGTCGTGGGCAGCTTGAAGGCGAGGGCGTCGAACAGCGACTCGTTGTCGTGCGCGTCCGCGTAGGCGAGGGCGTCGCCGGGGGCGGCCGCGTAGCCGGCGGGTGCGCCGTTGTAGTCGACCTCTGAGCCCTTGACCTCCTTGCCGTCGGTGTCGGTGAAGCGGTAGTCGGCGAGGTTGCCGGACAGGCCGACCTTGATCAGGTCCTGGTAGTGCAGCAGGCGGGCCTTCTGCTCCGCCGAAGTGCCGTTGTTCTTCGAGGAGTTGGGTTCGGTGTACAGACCGGACGCGAAGCCCTGGACACCCGGGTCCTCGTCGAAGGGGCCGCCGCCGCGTACGGCGTCGCGCGCGCGGTCGGAGAAGGTGGCGATGCCGGTGCCGGCCATGTTCTTCTGCGTGGCCTGGACGAAACGGGCGTCGTCGGCGATCTCGCCGAAGTTCCAGCCTTCGCCGTACAGGATGATCTTCTTGCCGTCGACGCCGTCCTTGGCAAGGGTCAGCTCGTCCAGGGCCTTCCTGACCGCGAGGATGTTGGCCTTCGGATGGTGGCCCATGAGGTCGAAGCGGAAGCCGTCGACCTTGTACTCCTTGGCCCAGGTGACGATCGAGTCGACGACCAGCTTGCCCATCATGGCGTTCTCGGTGGCCGTGTTGGAGCAGCAGGTGCTGTTGGCGACCGAGCCGTCGGCCAGGAGCCGCTGGTAGTAGCCGGGGACGATCCGGTCGAGGACGGAGGTGTCCGCCTGACCGCTGGCCGCCGTGTGGTTGTAGACGACGTCCATGACGACCCTGAGGCCGTCCTCGTTCAGCGCCTTGACCATCTCGCGGAACTCGACCGTGCGCCGTGTCCCGTCCGGGTCACTGGCGTACGAGCCCTCGGGGACCGTGTAGTGGTACGGGTCGTAGCCCCAGTTGAAGGCGTCCTTCGCGGCGATCTTCGCCACGCACTCCTGCTGCTTGTCGGAGTCGGCCGGGAAGGAGGCCAGGTCGCAGTCGGTGGTCGCCTGCTCCGACTTCTTCTCGGGGATGGTGGCGATGTCGAAGGCGGGCAGGAGATGGACGTACGACGTGCCCGCCTCGGCCAGCCGCCTCAGGTGCTTGGAGCCGTCGCTGAGCTTGTCGGTGAAGGCGCGGTAGGTGCCCCGGTCCCCCGCCGGCACCGTCTTGTCCGCCACCGAGAAGTCCCGGATGTGCAGCTCCTGGATCTGGGCGTCCTTCAGCGGTACGGCCCTGGGCTTGGTGAACGTGGACCAGCCGCTCGGCGCCAGGGACCGGTCGCCGAGGTCGACGACCAGGCTGCGCTCGGAGTTCGCGGTGAGGGCGACGGCGTAGGGGTCGGTGACCTTGTTGGTGACGACCTTGCGGACGCTGGGCGCCCAGACCTTCACCACGTACCGGTACGGCTTGTTCTTCCAGGACGCCGGGCCGGTGACGGACCAGACGCCGGTGGTGTCGTTCCGCTTCATGGCGACGGTGGAGCCGCCGATCTCCAGCTTCACCGACTGGGCCGTGGGCGCCCAGACGGCGAGCGTCGGACGGCCCTTGGCGAAGGCCGGACCGAGGTCCGCCTTCGTCGCCGCGGAGGAGTAGAGGTCGTCGAGCACGCCCGCGATCTGTACACCGGTCGCGGCCAGGACGGCACCGCTGGCGGCCCGCTGGGAGGCGACGAGCTGACCGCGGAGGGCCTCGCGGACCCGGTCGCGGTCGCGCGGGTCGACGGACCAGGCGGCGTAGTTCTTCAGGTGCGGGAACCTGGCCTTCTGGGCGTCGGTGAGCGCCGTCTTGGACAGCCGGAGCCAGCGCTCGTCGTCGCTGGTCAGGGCGCCGTCCTTGACCTCGATCGAGCCGTCGCGGGAGTACAGCAGCTGGGTGGAGGCGGCCGTCTCGGCGCCGTTCCAGACGAGCGTGTCCCGGTCGATCCAGATCGCCTTGGAGGTGGTCAGGTCGAGCGCGGCGGCGGAGCCCGCGGGCTGCGGGAGCAGGTACTTCTCCTGGCCGCTCAACAGCCACACCTCATGGCCGTTCGCCGTGAGGTCGAGCGACTGGTCGGTGGGCAGGTCCTTCTCGTCGCCCTTGTGGAGGATGTAGCTGAGGCTGGTGGCACCGTCGGTGAGCGGTACCTCGAAGACTGCGCCATAGGAATCAGTCTTGACCGGCTTGAGCGGGTTCGACCAGTCGGTGGGGTTCGCGGCACCCGTCCAGACGTGCAGGCCCCAGCCGTCGTAGTCGCCGTCGGCGCGCTGGTAGTGCAGGACGGCCTTGGTCTTGTCCGGGGCCGGGTAGTCGGCCGCCGGCTTCTCGGTGCGGACGGTCTCCTTGCCCTGCTCGATCCAGATCTCGCCGGTCTTGGTGACGTCGATCGTGCGGTCGGCGGAGACGTCCTTGTCGCCGTCCTTGTCGATGACGAGGAAGCCGACGCTGGAGGCGCCCGGCTTCAGCTTGACGTAGGCGAAGGCTCCGTAGGAGTCACGGCCGACGAAGGGGTGGCTGTCGGGCCAGTTGGTGGACTCGCCGTCGGCGAGGTCGCCCCAGGCGTACAGGCCCCAGTTCGCGTAGTCGCCGTCGGTGCGCTTGTAGTGGACGACCGCGTAGTCGCGGGAGGAGGCGGAGGGGGTCTCGGGGGCGGGCGGGGTACCGGTGGTGCTCGCCGCTGTCGCGCTCGCCGTGCGGCCCGCGGAGTCGATCACGACCGCCTTGTAGCGCAGGGCCGTTCCGGCCGGCACGTCCTTCCCGATGGCCTGCGTGACCTTGTACGGGGCGTGGTCGGCGGACCCCAGGGTCCGCCACCTGCCGCCGCCGACCTGCGCGGCGAAGACGACGCGGTTGAGCTGCCCGCCGTCCACGTCGGCGCCGATCTCGACGGTGCCGGTGGCACCGGCGGCCGGGGCCTTGAGCGTGATCGTCGGCTCGGTGGCCGGCTTGGCGGGCCTGCCGGTCGCCTTGAGGACGATCGCCGAGCCGGCCGGGACGGTGACGGTGAGCTTCTTGCCGGCGTCGCTCTTCGGGGAGACGTCGGTGCCGTAGAGGCCCTTGTACGTCATGCCCGCCGAACCGGTCGCGAAGGTCGCCGGCTTCGCCTCGCCCGCGTTGTTGAAGGCGACGACGTACTCGGTGCCGGTCCGGGCGTCGGTACGGGAGAAGGCGTAGACGCCGGGGCCGTCGGCGGCGTAGCGCTCGGTCTGGATGCCGTCGGCGAGGGCGGGGTTGGCCTTGCGTAGCTTCGAGAGGGCGCTGATCTGCCGGTAGAGCGGGGCGCTGGTGTCGTAGGCGTCGCTCGCGTGGGTGCGGTCGGTGCCGAGCTGGTCGTCGTCGAGGTAGTCGGCGGTCTTCGAGGCGAAGAGGGTCTGGCGGGCGTCCTTGTCGCCGCCGGCGCCGGTGAAGCCCTGCTCGTCGCCGTAGTAGACGACCGGGTTGCCGCGGCTGAGGAACATCAGCTCGTTGGCGAGCCTGTCCTTGGCGAGCAGTTCGGCGTCGGTGGCCTTCGGGTCGTCCTGGTTCAGGAAGTAGCCGATGCGGCCCATGTCGTGGTTGCCGAGGAAGGTGACCTGCTCGTAGGCGTTGGCCTTGTCGGTCGTGTACTTGTAGTCGTCACCGAAGACCGAGGCCAGCTTCCGCGCGCTGCCGCCCTGGGAGGCGTACTGCCGTGCCGCCTCCTGGAAGGGGAAGTCGAGCGTGGCGTCGAGGCGGCCCTGGGTGACGTACGGGGCGGTGACGTTCGTGTCGGCGGAGTAGACCTCGCCGAACATGAAGAAGTCGTCGCGGCCCTTCTTGGCCGCGTAGGAGTCGAGGGCCGTGGCCCACTGGGTCCAGAACTCCGGATTGACGTGCTTCACGGTGTCGATCCGGAAGCCGTCGATGTCGAAGTCCCTGACCCAGCGCTGGTAGATCTTCTCCATGCCGCTGACGACCTCGGGCCGCTCGGTCCACAGGTCGTCGAGGCCGCCGAAGTCGCCGTGCGTGGAGCTCTCACCGGCGAAGGTGGAGTCGCCGCGGTTGTGGTACATCGTCGGGTCGTTGAGCCACGACGGGACCTTGACGTTCTTCTTCGCGGCCGGGACGGTCGGGGTGCGCGGGAAGGAGTCGGCGTCGACGGCCGGGAACCTGGACCTCCCGTCCGTGTAGTCGGCGTCGTCGAAGGGCCTGCCGTCCTTGGTGAGGTAGGGGAAGGCGCCCTTGGAGAGGTAGCCGTACGACTTCTCCTCATAGTCGACGACGTCGGCCGTGTGGTTGGTGATGACGTCGAAGAAGACCTTCATGCCCTTGGCGTGGGCCTTGGAGATGAGGGTCTCCAAGTCCTTGTTGGTGCCGAAGTGCGGGTCGACCTGGGTGAAGTCGGTGATCCAGTAGCCGTGGTAGCCGGCCGAGGCGTCGCTCCCCGTCCCCTGCACGGGCTGGTTCTTGAAGATGGGGGCCATCCAGATGGCGGTGGTGCCGAGGCCCTTGATGTAGTCGAGCTTCTTGGTCAGACCCTTGAGGTCACCGCCCTGATAGAAGCCCTTGTCGGTGGGGTCGTAGCCGGTGGCGAGGCGCGAGCCGGTCAGGCCGCCCTTGTCGTTGGCCGTGTCGCCGTTGGCGAAACGGTCCGGCAGGACGAAGTAGAACTGCTCGCGGGTCGCGTCGTGCCTGGCGGGCTCGGCGGCCAGCTTGGCGTCGGACGGCGGCGGAGGCGGGGTGTCCGCCCGCGCCGCCAGAGGCTGGACGAGTGCTGCGGCCAGCGCGGTCACGGTGACCGCGGCGACCCGCCCGGCATGGGCTGTTCGGCGCCTCGACGGCGTCGGCCATCTCGGTATCACAGATGGACTCCTTGCGATTGCGGCTCTCTTGGGTCCGACCCCGCGTGACCGTATCGCCGTCGAAAGGTTTACAGCAAGACTTCTGAAACCACAGGAAAGAACTTTCAGCAGGAGGAGTTCGTCTGCGTCAGCAGGCCGAGGCGCCAGGGCAGGGTGTTGTAGGGGCCGCTCGCCGAGGGGTCCATGCCCTGGTAGAGGAACTGGAGTCGGCACGGGTTGATGGTGAGGGACTGGTCGTTGAAGTGGCGGACCATCTCTCCGTGACTGATGTCCTGGCTCCAGGGAGTGCCGCTGAACGCGACGTTGTTCGACCGCGCGAAGGGATTGGACTCGGTCTCGGCCAGCGGGGTCCAGGTGCCGGCGATGCTGTTCGACGTCCAGGAGCGGAAGTAGCGCCTGCCGTTGCCGCCGATCGCCTCGTTGAGCAGCAGGTAGCTGCCCGAGTCCTTGAGTCTGTAGACGTTGGCCGCCTCCCACAGGCGGTACTTGTTGGCGTCCCGCAGCGCGATGACGGTGTTGGTGAAGCCGTTCGGGAAGTTGGCCACCGAGGTCTCCGAGCGGTACAGGTGCCCGTTGTCGTCGGAGGAGAACAGGTAGCACTTGGAGCTGTCGCAGATGTTCCAGAAGTCGACCCAGTAGCCGCTGCCGATGTTGTCCTTGATGATCTGCGGCATGCCGTTCGCGTAGATCTTCTTCGGCGCGGTCCACGAGGCGGGGTTGGCGATGTCCGTCGTGGTCGAGTACGCCGCGTTGTCCCCGGTCTGGTAGACGAGGTACCACAGCTTCTGCGGGGCGAACCAGAACACCTGCGGCGCCGCCTTGTACCCGGCGCCGATCGCGGTGCGGTCCAGGTAGTGGTGCTGCGCGGCACCGGCCTCCTGCCAGCTGGCGAAGTTCAGGTACACCATGCTGTACGTGCCGTTGGTGGTCGTGGTGCTGGCGAAGACGTGCCACCGGCCGTTGTGGTACACGACCGACGGGTCCTTGATCGCGCTGAGCTGGTGGGCCGCGTCGGACTTCGGGGAGATCAGCACGCCGCTGGAGTTCCACCGGAAGCTGTTCGGCAGCGCGGCGGCCGACGGCGATGCCATGGCGCCGAGCAGCAGGGCGAGGGCGGCGGCCAGGACCCCGGGCATTCTGGTCACACGCATGGCGACTCCTATCGCTTGACGGAGTAGGTGACGAGGGAACGGGCCGGGACGGTGGCGGTCAGCAAGCCTCCGCTCACCGCGACGGCGGCCTGCCGGGCCATGCTGCTGGAGCCGTTGGTGACGTACGGCGTCGCGGTCCCGGTCGTGATGCCGGTGTTCTGCAGGCTGTACGACACCTGCTGGGCGGCGGTGCCCGCGTTGAGCGCCACGATGGTGAGCGTGCCGTCGGTGTTGCGGAAGGCCGACAGCCGGAGGTTGGTGTCGGGAGTGGTGGCGGCGATGCGGGTGGCGCCGGGGCGGACGAAGCGGCTGTAGTTGGCCAGCGCCCACAGCCGCTTGGACACCCGGTAGTTCGCCCCGTCCATCTGGATCAGGCCGCGGGTGGCGCCGACCGAGGCGCCGTACCAGTACACATAGCCGCTGGTGTTGCCCTTGGTGAGGGCGTCATGGACCGCGGAGGCGACGGTGAAGCCGTCGTAGCCGCTGCCGTCGTCCCAGTTCTCGTTCCAGGTGGTGCCGTCGGGCGACCACTCCGACATCCAGGTGCGCCTCTGGGTGGGCAGCGGCCCGTCGACCCGGCTGGCGTAGGTGTGTCCGGTGTGGGTGGCGACGAGGTTCCGGGCGGTCGCGTCCGCCTCGATGGCGCTGCTGTAGGCCTTCTGCTGGTTCCAGCCGAACGAGTCGCAGCAGGCCACCTTGTACCCGGCCGCGTTCGCGACCGGCCCGAAGACCTTGGTGAACTCCACGGCCTGGGCGGGAGTGAGCCGCATGGAGTCGTACGTCGCGGTCCAGTCGGGCTCGTTGGTGAAGCCGAGGTCGGTGATCCCGATGCCCTCCTGGCCGTAGAACCTCGCGTACTGGAGGAGGAAGTTCGCGTACGCCCGCCGCCAGTCGCCGCTCGCGCAGGTGGCCCCGGAGAGTCCGCACAGCGTGCCACCGTTGGCATCCGTGCCGTTGGTCTTCATATAGCCGGGCGCGGTCCAGGCGTCGGCGTAGAAGCGGTTCACCCCGTACGCCCTGGCCTGCTGGGCGAGCCACACCTGGCCCTTGTCCTGGCGGTCCCAGACGTACTTGGGGGTGGCGTTCGGGCCGCCGGGGTCGGTGGGCTGGATGCCCGAGTCGATGCCGAGGCGCAGGATGCTGAGGCCGGCGCCGGTGGTGCGGTTGAGCAGCAGGTCGAGGATCTCGCGCTGTTTGTGAGCCGGTAAGCCCTGCGAGCCGCGCATGATGTCGGCCCGTCCGAAGTGCTCGGAGAAGCCGAAGCCGTCGATGGGCTGGTGGGTGGTGGAGCCGTTGACGGTGGCCGTCGTGGCCGCGTAGGCGTTGGGTGTGCCCGCCGCGGTGAAGCCGGCCGCTGTCAGCAGCACCGACAGCGACGTCAGCGTCCATTTCCTGAGTCTGCGTGTCATGATCCGCCAATCGTGGGAGCGCTCCCATTCACAGGGCGGAACGTAGGACGATGTTCTGAACACGTCAACCCCACCCGTGCCACGGATAACCGGTCGCCACCCGCGACCACCCTGGCTACCGTCCTCGCATGGAGCAGGAACCACCGCTCGTTCGCGACGTCTTCCCGGAGCTCGTCGACGAACTGGCCACCCTCCTGGAGGAGGAGGGGGAACACTGGCTGGCCGTCTGCGTGCGGGATGTCCGCCTCGTCGGCGAGTGCGGCTGCCGCGACGACTTCTGCCAGAGCATCCGGACGACGGATCGACCGCCGGGACAGCCGTACGGTCCGGGCCATCGCTGTGTGCCGCTGCTGCCCTCCTCGGGCGATCTGATCCTCGACGTCGTGCACGGCCGGATCATGTACATCGAGATACTCGGACGGCCACCCCTGCGCCGGCGTGGTCAGCCGTGACCGGGGTGGCCGCCTCGGCGGTACGGTGGACTCAGCAGCTCGACTTGCCGGAGTAGATCGCGAGGGCGGTGTTGGAGCCCAGGGTGGCCGTGAACTGGCCGCTGGAGTTGACCGTCACCGTCGTGTTGTTCTGCACGTCGCAGTACGTGCCCGCCGCCAGTGACGTCTGGTAGGTGCGGGTCAGGCTGCCCGACTCGTGGTTGATGGCCACATAGCCCTTGCCGCCCCGCCCGAAGGCGATGGCGTCGCCGCCGTTGTCCCACCAGTTGGTGACGGCCTCACCGCGGGTGGCGTTGCGGAAGGCGACCATGCGGATGATCTCCGGCCAGGCGTGCTGGCACTTCCAGCCGTCCTGCCAGCAGGCGGTGACGGAGCCGTTGCCGGGCGGCCCCGCATCCGTGCTGGACCACTCGTAGCCGGAGTTGATGTCCGGGGCGCCGTACGGGTAGGCCAGCATGAAGACGTTGGCCAGGGTGTAGTTGGCGCCGTCCTTGTAGTTGAGGGTCGAGCCGTTGCGCTCGGTGTCGTGGTTGTCGACGAAGACACCGGCGACGCCGCTGCTCAGGTAGCCCCAGCCCTCGCCGTAGTTCTTCAGATAGGCGAGGTTCTCGCTGTTGAAGACCCGTTTCAGGTCATACGCGTACCGGAACTCCTGCACATCCCCGTTGCCCGTGTACTCGGTGGGCTGGACGGCCTCTCCGCTGCCGTAGATGACCTCCTGCTTCCAGTAGACCGACGGGTTGCTCAGACGCGACTTGATGTTGGCGAGGTCGGCGGCGGGCATGTGCTTGGCCGCGTCTACGCGGAAGCCGTCCACGCCGTAGCCGAGCAGGGTGTTCATATAGCCGGCGATGGTGGCGCGGACGTACTCCTCGCCGGTGTCCAGGTCGGCGAGGCCGACCAGTTCGCAGTTCTGGACGTTGGCGCGGTTGGTGTAGTCGCTGATCGTGGCCGTGCAGTCGTTCATGTCGGCCGCGGAGTACAGGCCGGGGTAGTCGTACTTCGTGTACGACGAGCCGCCGGTGCCGGTGCCACTGCCCGCGGACATGTGGTTGATGACGGTGTCGACGACGACCTTCACACCCGCGTTGTGGCAGGTGTTCACCATGTTCCGGAAGGCGGTGGCGTCACCGAGACGGCCGGCGATCTTGTAGCTGACGGGCTGGTACGAGGTCCACCACTGCGAGCCCTGGATGTGCTCCTGGGGCGGGGAGACCTGGACGTAGCCGTAACCGGCCGGCCCGAGGGTGTTGGTGCACTCCTTGGCGACCGAGGCGAAGTTCCACTCGAACATCACCGCGGTGACGTCCTTGGTGCCGGGTGGGGAGGCGGAGGCGGTGGTGCCGGGAAGGACGAGGGTGGCGGCCGCGGCCGCTGCGAGCGCGGTGACGGCGGCCGCGGCGGCGGTGCGGCGGTGCTTCCTGTGGCGCTTCGGGGGCGCCGAGTGTGTCGGTATCACAGACTGAACTCCTTGCGAGTGCGGCTCAGTTGGGTCCCCCCTGCGCCGCGGCGCGGCGTCATTGCCGGGCGTCGGCGCGACCGTACCGCCACGAAAGGTTTACAGCAAGAGAGTTGAAAGTCATAGCAAACACTTTCAACCGCAACCTTGACGTGGCTGTCTCGACTGCCGCACTCTCAAGCGGTCGTCGAATCCCGTCCCCGTCCTTCCGCTTTCTTGCCGGATGTGGCCACTGGGACGGCCGAACATGTCTAGCGTCGGTCTTGGCCCGGTGGTCGGGGCATGTGCCGGACGGGGAAGGATCAGTGCGGGAGTCGACAGCGGCTGGACAGCCGACGGGGAATGCGGGCGGAGCGCGACGGCATGCCGTGGTCTCCTTGGGAATCGCGTTGACGCGTGACGAGGACGGTGACCCTCCACGCGCGGGACTGGACGTGCTGGCGGAAGCCCCCGTTCACGCCGACAGGGTTGCCGAGATCCTGTCGGAGTTCCAGTACGAGCCGTTCCCAGGCACCGGGTCCCTCGATGCGGACGGGTACGGGAGGCTGGTCGAGGAGGCCGTGGTGGCCCAGCACGTCGACGTGCTGATCGTGCACGTCGTCGGGCACGGCGAACTGGCCGAGGGCAGCAGCGAGAAGCTCTATGTCCTGGGCAGTGACGGAGAGCGCCTGAGCCGGCCAGTGGGCGCGTGGATCGACCTGATCGAGGACCACCCGCAGCGGCACCGGCCGACCACACTCTTCGTCCTCGACGTCTGCTACGCGGGCGAGGCCGCGGTGACCGCCTGGCATTCGCGCATGGATGTCGCCCGGCGCCGGGCCTGGGTGCTGGCCGCTTCCGGGCCCGGCCAGCGGGCGTTCGGCTACCGCCTGAGCCAGGCCCTGGTACAGGTCCTGGAGAAGTACCGCACCCTGAAGGTGCGCTTCGATCCGTCCGTGCGGTACATCCCGCCGCACACGGTCTGGAGGGACATCGAGGACACGGTCAACGAGCTGGCCGCGCAGACCGGCGGCCTGCCGCAGACGATTCTGACCAGCCTCGTACCCGGGCACGCGGATCTGTCCCACCTGCCGTTCTTCCCCAACCCCTCCTTCGATCACGATCGTGGATCCCCCGCCGTGGCCCCGGACCTGCCGCCGGAGATAGCCCGGCTGGCGGACTGGGCCGTGGACCCGCTGCACTTCATGGGACGCGCCGGCGGCGCGGAGCCGGTGCACCGCGACTGGGCCGAGGGCTACTTCAGCGGGCGAACCGCTCAGCTGGACGTCCTCACCGGCTGGCTCGACGACGAGAAGGCCGCGCCGGGGCTGCGCGTGCTGACGGGCAAGCCCGGCGCGGGGAAGTCCGCGCTGCTCGGCGTGCTGATCTGCGCCGCGCACCCGGACCTGCGCCGGCACACCAGGTCCCTGTGGGCGGGCCTGGGCAACCGAGCCCCAGGGGCGAACGACCGGATCATCGTGGTCCACGCACGCCGCCTGGGCCTGGACGACGTCGTCGACTCCCTGGCCCGCCAGTTGCGGCACATCCGCGGAGAAGCCGACGATTTCGACGGGGGTGGCGCGAGTGAGGCGGCTGCGCGTAGCCCTGCGAACCGCCTGCTGCGGATGCTGCCCCTGGACGGGCGGCCGGTCACCGTGGTCATCGACGCCCTCGACGAAGCCCTGCGGCCCCAGGACATCACCACCGCGTTGCTGCTCCCGCTCGCCCGCCAGGCACGCGGGCCGGGCAGCCGACTGCGGCTGCTGGTGGGCACCCGTGACGACGAGCGGTTCCACGGCCTGCTGGCCCTGGCACGGGACGCCGGTGACTGCATGGACCTGAGTGCCGCCCCGGCCCAGGCCGTGCGCGGGGACGTGGCCGACTACGTCAGGCGGCTCCTCGCGGCCGAGGGCCCCTATGCCGCCGGTGCTCTGCGGCCGGTTCGGGACACCCTGGCGAAGGCGATCGCCGACACGCTCACCGGGTACGGCAACGGACACACCAAGGACACCGGTGCCTTGCAGTGGGGCGAGTTCCTGACCGCCGGGCTCTACACCCACTACCTCCTCACCGGCCCCCTGCCCGGCGGCGTCGAGGAAGCTGCCGCGCTGGGGCGGGCCGTGCCCCGCAGCTTGCCCGCTCTTCTGGAACTCGACCTGCGACGCCACCTGGACGACCGGCCCCTCCTGCGGCCCGTGCTGACCGCCCTCTCCTTCGCCCAGGGCCGGGGCATGCCGGAAAGCGTCCTGGCGCAGGTCGCCCCGGCCTTCATCACACCTACCGAAGGCGCCGCGCGTACCGACGACGCCACCCCGTTGTCCCTGCCGGACCTGTACCGGCTCCTGGACGGGGAAGCCCGCTTCTACCTGCGCCGCGACGTCGACGACGACGGCACCACCCTCTACCGGCTCTTCCACGAAGGGCTCGCCGACTGGCTGCGCGACCCGGTTGGACGGCCACTCGATCAGGGCGCCTCCACAACGCCGGGCCGCCCGCTCGGACCGGCAGAGCGGCTGTACGAGCGGCTGCTGGACTCCGTACCCCGTGACGCCTCGGGCCGCGGACAGTGGCATCGGGCCGTCCCGTACCTGCTACGGCACACCGCCCAGCACGCGATCAGCGCCGGGTGTCTGGACGAACTCCTCGACGACGGCGGCTTCCTCCTGCACGCCGACCCCAACGCCCTCGCGGATGCCCTCAGGCACGCCCGTTCCCAGCGGGCCAGGCTCAACGCCGCGGTCTACCGGGCGTCCTGGGCCAGGCACCACGACCTGTCCCCCGAGGAGCGCCGGCAGCTTCTCGCCCTGGACGCGACACGTTTCCGAAACGCCTCGCTGCGGGCACAGCTGCATGGGGACAGGGACTGGCAGGTGCGGTGGGCGACAGGCAGCCAGATCTCCACCGCACTGGTCCGCGCTCTCACGGACACCCTGTGTTCGGTGACCGCGGCAGGAGTGGTGGAGCTGGACGGCCGACCCCACGCCGTCACCGGCAACAACGAGGGCACGGTCCGGCTGTGGGACCTGACCACCGGCGCCGAGACCCGCGAACTGGCCGGAGCGCACAACGGCGAGGTGTCCGCGCTACGGGTGGTGGAGCTGAACGGTCGGCCCCACGCCATCACGGGCGGGGAAGACGGTTCGGTGCTCGTGTGGGACCTCTCCACCGGAACCAGGGTCCGTGAACTGGCGCGTGGCTTCAGCATGGTGACCGCGATAGCGACGATGGAGATAGACGGCCGGCCCCACGCCGTCATCGGCGACCTCAGCGGTGAAATGGTCGTGTGGGATCTGATCACTGCTGCCAGGACCCATTGGCTGTACGTCCACGAGGACGACATCGACTACGACGAGGACGACAGCGACGAGGGCGCCTACCTCTCGACGGTCACCGCGGTGGAGCTGCACGGGCGTCCGCACGCCATCACCGGTGGCAAAGGTCCGGCCCGCGTATGGGATCTGACCACCGGCACGCAGGTCGCCGAACTGGCCGGGGGGCACGACGACGAGGTGTCCGCGACAGCGGTGGTGGAGTTGGCGGGCCGACCCCACGCCGTCACCGGCGGCAACGGGCGGGTGCTCGTGTGGGACCTCATCACCGGCACCGCAATCCGTGAACTGGTCGGCCACACACGCTGGGTGTCGGCGATGGAGGTGACGGAGCTGGAGGGTCGGCCGCACGCGATCACCAGCGCCTACGACGGTTCGGTCCTTGTGTGGGACCTCACCACTGGCGTCCAGGTCCGTGAACTCGCCGGTCATACGGGCGCGGTGAGCGGCGTGGGGGTGGTCGAGCTGTACGGCCGGCCACACGCCGTCACGGGCGGCCAGGACGGGTCGGTGCTCGTCTGGGACCTGACGGTCAGTGCCGAGCGTCCTGAAGTGGCCGGTCACACGGATCAGGTGAGCGCGGTGGAGACAATGGAACTGGACGGCCGCGCCCACGCCGTCACGAGCGCCTTCGACCGACGAGTGCTGATCTGGGACGTGGCCACTGGCGTCCTGATCCGTGAACTGACCGGCCACACCACGCCGGTGCATGGCCTGCGGGTGGTAGAGCTGGAGGGCCGGCCGCACGCCATCATCGGCAGCTACGGGTCGGTGCGGGTATGGGACCTCACCACAGGCGCCCGCAGCCGAGAGCTGGCCGGCCTCCGTTCGCTGAATGCGGTGGCGGTGGCCGAGCTGGACGGTCGCCCGCACGCCGTCACCAACGGCGACTCCGGATCGGCGCTCGTGTGGGACTTGACCACCGCGACCCGGGTCCGAGAATTGACGGGCCCCGGTCATGACGCGGTGATGGCGGTGGCGGTGGCGGAGTTGGACGGACGCCCCGTCGCCATCACAGGCGGCAGTCACGGACGGGTACGGGTGTGGGACCTGACCAACGGTGAGCAGCCGAGCGAGCTGCTCGGCCACATCCCGAACGGGCGGGTGGAGGCGGTACGGGTGGTGGAGTTGAACAACCGTCCCCACGTCGTCACGGCGGACGGCCTCGCGGTGCGGGTGTGGGATCTGACCACCGGCGCCCTGGTCCAGGAACATTTCGCCGGCCTCTTGTCCGCGTTGGAGGTGGTGCGGCTGGACGGCCGCCCCTACGCCGTCACCGGCGGCTACTCGGTGCAGGTGTGGGACCTGAGCTCGGGCACCTGCCTGACCAGGTATCCCTGTCCCTCGCCCGTGAAGGCCCTCACCGTCACCCCGGACGCCACCGTGGTCGCCGGATTCGGAAACGAGGTCGCCGCTCTCAGCTTCGCACCTCTGAAAGGCAGACTCAGTGACCGCCCCCGGTAGTCCACCGCTGCGGATCGTCACCGTGCACGGCGTCGGCAACAGCTTCGGTGCCGGTGTCACCGGCACCCGCAGGGAAGAGCTCCGCGCGTTGAAGGCGGCCGCCTAGGCCCGACCGTTGGCCGCGGGCCTCGACGTTCCCGCGGACCGGTTCGATCTGGACTTCGCCTATTACGCGGATCGGCTCCTCACCGCCCCGGCGGCCCAGGGAGAGCCGAACGGCGACTTCCTGGGCGACCCGCTCGCCCAGGAGATGCTCGCGGCCTGGGCGCGGCAGTTGGGTGTCCCTGACGAGGTGTCGCAGGGGCATGCCACAGTGCCGCTGCGGGCGCTGTCGTCGTGGGTGGCGCGCAGGTTCGATCTGGCGGAGGGGCCGCTGCGAGTCTTCCTGCGCATGCTGTTCCCGGAGGTCGCCATGTACTTGCGGGCGGAAGACGCCCCGGAGCGCGCAGCGGCCCGGGAGGCGGTCGCCGAGCGGATCGGCAGGCACCGGCCACGCGTCGTCATCGCCCATTCCCTGGGCTCGGTCGTCGCCTACGAGGCCCTGCACGCCCACCCGGACCTCCAGCCGGAACTGTTCCTCACCCTGGGCTCACCGCTGGCGTTGCCCCGCGCGGTCTTCGAACGCCTGGTCCCCGCACCACGTCCGTGCGACCCCACGCCGCAGGGAGCACGTCTGCCCGGTCGGACGCGATGGGTCAACATCGCCGACCCCGGAGACCCGGTGGCCGTCCCGAACCGACTCGGTCGGCACTTCGAGGGGATCGCGCTGGACCACACCGCCGTGATCAGCAGCCTCTTCCGCTTCCACCACGCCACCAACTACCTGCGGTCCGCGGCCACCGCCGCCACCATCGCCCCGTACCTCGGCATCTGACACCGGGGACGGCGAGCGTGTGCCTCCGGCCCGCCGTCCGAAGCGGGCGGCGGGCCGGAGGCGTCGGCGGCCTTCACCGCCTACGCATGCGCCGCACGGTCAGGCCCTCGTCCACCAGACCGTGGTGTCGCCGGGAAGCTTCGCCTCGCCGTCCGTCTCGCTGATCTCGCCGCTGGCGAGCAGGAGACGGCCGTACGCCGGAGTCGTCACCGACTCGCCGCCGGTGTTGGCGACGCACACGAACTCGCCGCGGCGGAAGGCGAGGACGCCCTCGGGGGCCTTCAGCCACTCCACCGTCTCACCGGCTCCCAGGTCGGGCTGCTCACGGCGGGCGGCGAGCGCGGCGCGGTACAGCTCGAGCGTGGAATCGGGGTCGCCGGTCTGCGCCTCGACGCTCAGCCCGCCCCAGCCCGCCGGCTGCGGCAGCCAGCTGCCGCCCGTGCCGAAGCCGTACGACGAGCCCTCGCGCGTCCACGGGATCGGCACCCGGCAGCCGTCGCGGAAGCCGTCCTGGCCCTCGCCCCGGAAGTACGCGGGGTCCTGGCGGACCTCGTCGGGCAGGTCGACGACGTCCGGCAGGCCGAGCTCCTCGCCCTGGTAGACGTACGCCGAACCGGGCAGCGCGAGCATGAGGAGCGTGGCGGCGCGGGCGCGGCGCAGGCCCAGTTCGCGGTCGCCGGCCGTGCGGATCTGGGTGCCGAGGCCGGGCGGGTTGGCGAAGCGGGTGGCGTGGCGGGTGACGTCGTGGTTGGACAGCACCCAGGTCGCCGGGGCGCCGACCGGGCGCATCGCCTCCAGCGTGCGGTCGACGACCTTGCGCAGTTCCTCGGCCTCCCACTCCGTGCCCAGGTACTGGAAGTTGAAGGCCTGGTGCAGTTCGTCCGGGCGGACGTAGTTCGCGGTGCGCTCGACGGTCGGCGTCCAGGCCTCCGCGACGAAGATGCGCTCGCCCGCGTACTCGTCGAGGACCGTGCGCCACTGCCGGTAGACGGCGTGCACGCCGTCCTGGTCGAAGAACGGCATGACATCGTTGCCCAGCAGCTTGAGCTGATCGTGGGATCCGAGGTCCGGCAGCCCCTCCGCCTTCACCAGGCCGTGAGCGACGTCGATACGGAAGCCGTCGACACCCATGTCGAGCCAGAAGCGCAGGATCGAGCGGAACTCGTCCCCCACCGCCGGGTGCTCCCAGTTGAAGTCGGGCTGCTCGGGCGCGAAGAGGTGCAGATACCACTCCCCGTCGGCGACACGCGTCCAGGCGGGGCCGCCGAAGATGGACTCCCAGTCGTTGGGCGGCAGTTCGCCGTCCTTCCCCTTGCCGGGGCGGAAGTGGTAGCGGTCCCGGAGCGGGGAGCCGGGCCCCTCGGCGACCGCCCGCTTGAACCACTCGTGCTGGTCGGAGGAATGGTTCGGGACCAGGTCGACGATGATCCTGAGCCCCAGCTCGTGGGCGTCCCGGATCAGCGCGTCCGCGTCGAGGAGGTTGCCGAACATGGGGTCGACGGCCCGGTAGTCGGCGACGTCGTAGCCGGCGTCGGCCTGCGGCGAGGCGTAGAAGGGGCTGAGCCACACGGCGTCGACGCCGAGGTCGCGCAGATAGGGCAGGCGGGAGCGTACGCCTTCCAGGTCGCCCATGCCGTCGCCGTTGCTGTCGGCGAAGCTGCGCGGATAGACCTGGTAGATCACCGCGTCGCGCCACCAGTCGCTGCGCTTGGCTTTGGCGGGGTTCGGGGCCGGGGCGAGGGCGGAGTGCTGCTGGCTCATGGCGTCCTTGGTACGTAACGGATTCATGGGGTCGGACGAGGCGGCCGCGGTGACAGCGGGGTCGGATGGACACAGCGGCCGCCTCGGGTTTCTGGGGGTGAGGGGGGCAGCGCCGGCCTCAAGGGGCGCGGGGCTGCATCGAGGTGCGGCTACCGCCGCGTGGGCGCGATCAGCCACGACGGCGCCGCGACTGATCGGCTACGACCGTCACCCCTTGGTGCCACCGGCGGTGAGTCCGGTCACCAGGTTCTTCTGCACGAAGTAGAAGAAGGCGGAAACCGGTATGGCGACCAACACCGCCGTCGCGGCCATCAGGTTGCGCTGCGCGTCGTGCTCGCTGATGAAGGTCTGCAGACCGACCGCGAACGTGTACTTCGTGTCGGACAGCATGAACGTGGACGCGAACGCCACCTCACCGAAGGCCGTGAGGAAGCTGTAGAACGCGGCGACCGCCAGGCCCGGCTTGGCGAGCGGCAGTATCAGTCGCGCGAACGTGCCGAAGGGGGTCAGCCCGTCGACGCGTCCTGCCTCGTCGATCTCGAACGGGATCGTGTCGAAGTACCCCTTCATCAGCCAGGCACAGTACGGCACGGTCGTCGTGCAGTACACGAGGACGAGGCCGAGATAGCTGTCGATGAGCTGGAGCTCGGACAGGATCTGGTACATCGGCACCATGAGGACGGCGACCGGGAACATCTGGGTCACCAGCAGCACCCACATGAACTTCTTGTAGCCCGGAAAGCGCATCCGCGAGACCGCGTAGCCGGTGGTGGCGGCGATGACGACGCCGATGAGCGTGGTGCCCAGCGTGACGATGAGTGTGCTCGTCAGCCAGTCGAGGAACTTCGTCTCCTGCAGGACGTACGTGTAGTTGTCCAGCGTCATCTTTCCCCAGATGCCGCCGGGGTGGAGGTAGTCGTCCTTGTCCGGGCCGAGGGAGAGGAAGACCAGCCAGGCCACGGGGAAGAGCGCGATCAGGCTCGCCACGACGAGGATGCCGTGCGAGACGAGGGACGTGCCCCGGCGGTGGCCCTCGCGCGGGCCGGCAGTGGGCACGGGCTCCTGCTTCTTCACCGGGGCCTCAACAGTGGTGGTACTCATGGGGACTCCTGCCTCAGATCGCGAGCTGCTGGTCGTTGCGGTTCAGCCAGCGGCGGTAGAAGGAGGTGAAGACGATCAGGATGGCCAGCAGCAGCATGCCGTAGGCGGCCGACTGCGCGAAGTCACGTGGCTGCTGTCCGAAGCCGAGGCGGTAGGCCCAGGTGACGAGGATGTCGGCGTCCGGGGCGGTCTTGCCGAACAGCAGGAAGATGATCGCGAACTGGTTGAAGGTCCAGATGACGCCGAGCAGTACGACGGTGGAGCTCACGGACCTGAGGCCCGGCAGGGTGACGTACCGGAACTGCTGCCACTTGCTCGCGCCGTCCATCTCGGCGGCCTCGTACAGCGAGGAGTCGATGGACTGCAGTCCGCCGAGCAGCGACAGCATCATGAACGGCACACCGCACCAGGTGTTGACCATGACCGCGGCGAAGCGCTGCCAGAAGGTGTCCTCCAGCCACAGCGGGGTCGGCAGGTGGAGCGTCTCCAGGAAGGAGTTCACGACGCCGCCGTCGGCGAGCATGATCCGCCAGCCGAAGACGGTGACGAAGGTCGGCACGGCCCACGGCAGGATGAGGATCAGCCGGTACAGGGTGCGCCCGCGCAGCTTCTGGTTGAGCAGCAGGGCGAGGCCGAGGCCGATCGTGTAGTGGAGGGTGACGCAGGCGGCCGTCCACACGACCGTCCAGATGAAGTGCGACCAGAAGCGGTCGTACGCCGTCTCGCCCCAGAGGATGTCGGCGTAGTTGTCGAAGCCGACGAACTTGTAGGTGGCCTCGATCTCGTTGACGCCGATGGTGCGGGCGCTGTTGAGGCTGTTGGCGTCGGTGAGGGTGAGGTAGAAGCCGTACACCAGGGGGTACACGACGAGCACGCCGAGGACGATCACCACGGGGGCGATCATCGCGTAGGCGTACCAGTGCTTCTGGTAGCCGTGCTTCAGGCGCTGGCCGAGTCCGCGGCGTGGCCCGCGTTCGCCTCGGGTCTTGCCGGTCGCGCGGTCGATGGCGACTGTCATGGTTCGACAACCTTCATGAGGATCGACAGATCAGGGTGTACGGCGCACAGCCGGTGACCGCCGGATCCTTCCCCCCATGATCAGGAGGATCCGACGGCCACGCGGGGTCACTTGCTGAAGTCCGGGACCAGCTTGGCGATCTCGGTCTCGGCGGTGCTCAGGCCCTTGTCGAGGGACTCCTTGCCCCCGGCGACCTTGAGCAGCTCGGTGTCGAGCGGCACCCACAGCGAGCTGTACTCGGGCAGGGCCGGCCGCGGCTGGGCGGCGGCGAGGACCGTCTGGTAGCCGGCGATGCCCGGGTCGGCCTTGACCTTGTCCGTGTAGGCGTCGTCACGCGTGGGCAGCGTGGAGTTCTTCAGCGCGATGGTCTCCTGGGCCTTCGCCGAGGTCATGAAGTTCACGAACTTCAGCGCGGCCTTCTGGTGCGCCTCGTCGGAGCCGGCGTAGACCGACAGGTTGTGACCACCGGTCGGGGCGCCCGCCTTGCCGGAGGAGCCGGCCGGGACGGTGGCGATGCCGAGGTTGGCCTTGTCCTTGAACGCGGAGCCCTTGTAGAAGTTGGTGATCTCCCAGGGGCCCTGCATGATCGCGGCGACCTTGCCGTTGACGAACGCCTCCTGGATGTGGGCGTAGGCGTCGGCGGTGGTGTCGGCCTTGTGCAGGCCCTTGCCGTCGAAGAGGCTCAGCCAGGTGCCGTAGCCCTTCTTGGCCTCGGCGCCGGTGACGGTGATCTTCTTGGCGCCGGCGTCGACGGTGTCGGTGCCCTCGCCGTAGAGGAACGGCTGGGCGTAGTAGGCCTGGGTGGAGCCCCAGTAGCCGTCGGCGCCGGTCTTGTCCTTGATCGTGGCGGCGGCCTTCTTCAGGGCCTCCCAGGTCTTGGGGGCCTCGACGCCGGCCTTCTCGAACAGCTCCTTGTTGTAGACCAGGGCGAGGGTGTCCGTGGTGAACGGAACGCCG
>CBFGZZ010000057.1:0-31348 GCA_965653385.1 uncultured Streptomyces sp.
GTACCCGAGCTGTAGTTGGTCCCTGTACCCAGCTCGGGTACGGCGGCTCCCCTCCTGGACGTCCCGTAGAGCACCTGTTCCAGAGCGGACACCAGGCGACGCACGTCCACCTGGGGGCGCACCACGAGTCGCAGGAAGCGGCTGGACGAACCGATCTTGTTGCCGCACTCGCGGACCAGGATCCGGTGCTCGGTGAGCAGCCGGTCGCGGACCACGGTGCCTTCCGCGCCCACGGGGAGGCGCACGAAGAGGAAGTTGCCCTGGGAGGGGTAGACCGTCAGGCCGGGCAGTGCGGAGAGCTGGCTGGCCATGTCCAGGCGGTCCTTGCGAACCTGGTGCAGGCTCTGCGCGTACTCGGCGCCGTGGTTCTTGAGCATGAACACCACGTGCTCGGCGAAGGCGTTGAGGTTCCACTTCGGCAGCATCGAGCGGACCATCCCGGCCAGGGCCGGGTTGGCGACGAGGTAGCCGAAGCGGATGCCGTGCAGACCGAAGTTCTTGCCGAGGGAGCGCAGCACGATGACGTTCGGCCGGATCATCGCCTCCTGGACCACCGACGGGTCCTGCTCGGCGTCGGCGAACTCCAGGAAGGACTCGTCGACGATGACCAGGTCCAGGTCGGCCATCGCGTCCATGAACTGCACGAGCGCATGCTTGTGGAGGTAGCCGCCGTCGGGGTTGTTCGGGTTGCAGATCACGGCCACCCGGGTGCCCCGGGCGCGGATGAACTCGGCGTACTGGGCCAGGTCCAGGGCGAATCCGCTGGACTCCTGGAGCGGGAACATGTCGACCCGCTTGCCGGTCTCCATCGGCTGGTCGGTCCAGCGGCCGAACGTGGGGACGGGGACGGCGAGGGACTCACGGACCAGGAGGTGGTCGATCCAGGTGATCAGCTCGGTGGAGCCGTTGCCCATCGCCACGCACTGCGGCGGGAGCTGGAGGAGGTTGCACAGTTCGGCCGTGATGGTGTCGGCGCTGCTCGGGTAGTACGTGATGATGTCCCGCAGCCGCGCCCCCATGTCCTGGAACATCTCCGGCGTCGGGAAGTACGGGTTGCAGGGAATGCAGAAGTCCACCGGACCGGCCCCGTCGCCGCCCTCACGCGTCAGCGCCGCCATCGACGGGCTGTGTGCCGCGGTGCTGCGGAACAGCGAGGTGACGTTGTCGGCCATGGAACCTCCGTATGGGGCGGACCCGGCGGGGACGAGGCGGGTCCGTCGTCTTTGGGTGGCCCGCGCGGGGGAGCACGGGCCGCCCTTACATACGGAGGCTGGGGTGGCGCTGTTCAACCCCTGGGAAATCGGTCAGAACTTGTGTGCCATCTGTGAAGAACCGTCAGAAAGGACGGTTCGACGGGCTCAGCAGCTGAACGAGTGCACCGTCGTCGAACGGTACGTCTGACCGGGTCGCAGCACCGTCGAGGGGAACGACGGCCTGTTCGGCGAGTCCGGGAAGTGCTGCGTCTCCAGGCAGAGCGCGTCGCCCTGCCGGTAGGTGCGGCCGGACGGGCCGACGAGCGTGCCGTCGAGGAAGTTGCCGGAGTAGAACTGCAGGCCGGGCTCGGTGGTCGCCATCCGCAGGGTGCGGCCGGAGGAGGGGTCCTTGAGGGTGGCGACCCACTCGGGGCGCGGCGAGACGCCCTTGTCCAGCACCCAGTTGTGGTCGATGCCCTGGCCGTAAAGGAGCTGCTGGTGGGCCTCGCGGAGGTGCTCGCCGATGCGCTTGGTGCGGCGGAAGTCGAAGGGGGTGCCGTCGACGGGGGCCGGCGCACCGGTGGGGATGAGGTCCGCGTCGACTGGGGTGTAGCGGGACCCGGCGATCTTCAGCTCGTGGTTCTCGATCGTGCCGCTGCCCTCGCCCGCGAGGTTCCAGTACACATGGCTGGTGAGGTTGACGACGGTGGCCTTGTCGGTGGTGGCCGCGTAGTCGATGCGCCAGTCGCCGTGCTTGGTGAGGGTGTACGTCACCTTCACCTCAAGGGTGCCCGGGTAGCCCATCTCGCCGTCGACGGACGTGTAGTACAGGTGCAGGCCGACGTCGGAGCCCTTGGCGAACGGCTCGACGTCCCACACCTGCTTGTCGAAGCCCTTGGTGCCGCCGTGCAGGCAGTTCACGCCGTCGTCGACGTCGACCTGGTAGGACGTGCCGTCCAGGGTGAACCGGCCCTTGCCGATGCGGTTGCCGTAGCGGCCGATCAGAGCGCCGAAGTACGGGCTCCCCGCGACGTAGTCCGCGATGTCGTCGAAGCCCAGCGAGACGTTGGCGTACTGGCCGCGACGGTCCGGGACCTCCAGGGACTGCACGATGCCGCCGTAGGAGAGGACCTTCATCCGCGTGCCGCCGTTGGCCAGCGACCAGCTGTGGACGTTCGTGCCGTCGGCGAGCTTGCCGAAGAGTTCCTTCACGGGTGCTCCCCGCCCTTCTCACGTGAAAGGGGGCCCCGCCCTTCGGCGAGGCCCCCTTCCGGTCCCGTCAGCTGCCGACCTTGCGCTTGTTCCACACGTCGAACCCGACCGCCGCCAGCAGCACCAGGCCCTTGATGACCTGCTGCCAGTCGGTGCCGATGCCGACGAGGTTCATGCCGTTGTTCAGCACGCCCAGGACCAGGCCACCGATGATCGCGCCCAGGACCGTGCCGACGCCGCCGCTCATCGACGCGCCGCCGATGAACGAGGCCGCGATCGCCTCCAGCTCGAAGTTGAGGCCGGCCTTGGGAGAGGCCGCGTTGAAGCGGGCGGCGAAGACCAGACCCGCCAGCGCCGCGAGCATGCCCATGTTCACGAAGATCAGGAAGGTGACCTTCTTGTCCTTCACACCCGACAGCTTGGCCGCCGGCAGGTTGCCGCCGATCGCGTAGATGTGGCGGCCGATGATCGCGTTGCGCATCACGTAGCCGAAGCCGACGAGCAGCACGCCCAGGATGAGCAGCACGATCGGGGCGCCCTTGTAGCTGGCCAGCAGCAGCGTCAGCGTGAGGATGGCGGCGCCGAGCGCGACCAGCTTCAGCAGGAAGAGGTTGAAGGGCGGGACGTCCAGGTCGAACTCCTGCTGCCGGCGGCGGTCGCGGAACTCCTGGAAGACCACGAACGCGATCATTCCGAAGCCGAGCAGAAGGGTGAGGTTGTGATAGTTGGTGTTCGGGCCGACCTCGGGCATGAAGCCGTTGGCGACCTTCTGCAGGCCCTCAGGGAACGGGCCGAGCGTCTGGCCCTCCAGGAAGATCTCCGTCAGACCGCGGAAGATCAGCATGCCCGCGAGGGTCACGATGAAGGATGGTATGCCGCCGTATGCGATGAAGAAGCCTTGGACCGCGCCCGCGATCGCGCCCACCGCCAGGCACAGAATCACGGCGACCGGCCACGGCAGATCGTTCTTGACCATGAACACGGCCGCCATCGAGCCGATGAACGCCGTCAGCGAACCGACCGACAGGTCGATGTGGCCCGCGATGATCACCAGCATCATGCCCATCGCGAGGATGAGGATGTAGCTGTTCTGCAGCACCAGGTTGGAGACATTGCGCGGCAGCAGCAGGTCGCCGTCGGTCCACACGGCGAACAGCGCCACGATCAGGCCGAGGGCGATCAGCATGCCGTACTGCCGCATGTTGCGGCGCATGCCGTCCAGCACCAGCTGGAGCAGACCGTCGCCCGCGGCCCCTCCGCTCTTGCCCGGCGGCGCGGGGGCCGGGCTCTTGGCGGTCACATCCGTGCTCATCGGGATACCTCTTTGTCCTTTGTCATCTGACGCATCAGCGATTCCTGCGAGGCCTCTTCTCGCGGGAACTCGCCGGTCAGCCGCCCCGCGGCCATCGTGTAGATGCGGTCACACATGCCGAGCAGCTCGGGCAGCTCGGAGGAGATGAAGACGACCGCCTTGCCCTGGGCGGCCAACTGGTCGATGACCGTGTAGATCTCGTACTTGGCACCGACGTCGATGCCGCGCGTCGGCTCGTCCAGGATCAGCACATCGGGACCGGCGAAGATCCACTTGCTGAGGACGACCTTCTGCTGGTTGCCGCCGGACAGCTTGCCCACCGGCTCGAAGACGGTCGGCGCCTTGATGTTCATGGACTTGCGGAAGCCCTCGGCGACCTGCCGCTCCTCGTGCTCGTCGACCACGCCCCGCTTGGCGACCTTGCCCAGCGCGCTGAGCGAGATGTTGCGGTTGATGGTGTCGATGAGGTTGAGGCCGTAGTGCTTGCGGTCCTCGGTGACGTAAGCGATGCCGTTCTTGACCGCCTCGGGGACGGTCTTCGTACGGATCTCCTTGCCGTCCTTGAGGACCGTGCCGTCCGCGTACCGGCCGTAGGTCCGCCCGAAGACGCTCATCGCGAGCTCGGTGCGGCCGGCGCCCATCAGGCCCGCGATGCCGACGATCTCCCCGCGTCGCACGGACAGTGACACATCGTCGACGACCTTGCGCTGCTGGTCGATCGGGTGATGCACGGTCCAGTTGCGGATCTCCAGCGCGGGGGCCGCGCCTTCCTCCGGCTCGTGCGGGGTGCGGTCGGGGAAGCGGTTCTCCAGGTCCCGGCCGACCATGCCGCTGATGATCCGGTCCTCGGTGGTCTCCGGCGCCTTCACATCGAGCGTCTCGATGGTCTTGCCGTCGCGAATGATCGTCACCGAGTCGGCGACCTTGCGGATCTCGTTGAGCTTGTGCGAGATGATGATCGAGGTGATGCCCTGCTTCTTCAACTCCAGGATGAGATCCAGGAGTTTGCCGCTGTCCTCGTCGTTCAGGGCCGCGGTCGGCTCATCCAGGATGAGCAGCTTCACCTTCTTCGACAGCGCCTTCGCGATCTCCACCAGCTGCTGCTTGCCCACGCCGATGTCGGCGACGCGGGTGTCCGGGTGGTCACCGAGCCCGACCCGGCGCAGCAACTCGGTGGCGTGCCGCAGGGTCTCCCTCCAGTCGATGAACCCGCCCTTGGCGTGCTCGTTGCCGAGGAAGATGTTCTCCGCGAGGGAGAGGAACGGCGACAGCGCCAGTTCCTGGTGGATGATGACGATGCCGCGGTGCTCGCTCGCCCGGATGTCCTTGAACTCGCAGACTTCCCCTTCGAAGAGGATGTCTCCCTCGTAGGTGCCGTGCGGGTGGACGCCGGAGAGGACCTTCATCAGGGTCGACTTACCGGCGCCGTTCTCCCCACAGATGGCGTGGACCTCGCCCTGCTGGACGGTCAGTGTGACGTCCGAGAGCGCCTTGACGCCGGGAAAGGTCTTGACGATCGAGCGCATTTCCAGGACGGGTCCCGCCATGGTCGTGCCTTCCAATCAGAGTGTGCCGGCGGTTACTTGAGGTCGCTTTCCTTGATGTAGCCGGAGTCGACGACCTCCTTCTGGTAGTTGGTCTTGTCGACGCTGACCGGCGTCAGCAGGTAGGCGGGAACGACCTTGGAGCCGTTGTCGTACGTCTTGGTGTCGTTGAGCTCGGGCTTCTTGCCGTTGAGCGCCGCGTCGACCATGTTCGAGGCCACCTTGGCGAGTTCACGGGTGTCCTTGTACACGGTCATCGACTGCTCGTCGGCGATGATCGACTTCACCGAGGCGACCTCGGCGTCCTGACCGGTGACGATCGGCCACGGCTTGCTCTTGGAGCCGTAGTCGTCCGACCGCAGCGCCGAGAGGATGCCGATGGAGATGCCGTCGTACGGCGAGAGGACCGCGTCGACGCGCTCGCTCTTGTAGGCCGAGGTCAGGATTTCGTCCATGCGGTTCTGGGCCTTGCCGCCGTCCCAGCGCAGGGTGGTGACCTGGTTCAGGGCGGTCTGGCCGGAGCGGACGACGAGCTGCTTCTTGTCGATGTAGGGCTGCAGGACCTTCATCGCCCCGCCGAAGAAGTAGCGCGTGTTGTTGTCGTCGTTGGAGCCGGCGAACAGCTCGATGTTGAAGGGGCCCTTCTTGGAGCCGTCCTTCAGGCCGAGCTTCTCGACGATGTAGGTGGCCTGGAGCTCGCCGACCTTCTCGTTGTCGAAGGACGCGTAGTAGTCGACGTTCTTGGTGCCGAGGATGAGGCGGTCGTAGGAGATCACCGGGATGTTGGCGTCGGCGGCCTGCTGGAGCACGTTGTTCATCGACTTGTTGTCGATGGCCGCGACGATCAGCGCCTTCACGCCCTGCGTGATCAGGTTCTCGATCTGCGAGACCTGCTGGTCCGGGTCGTCCTCGCCGAAGACCAGCGTGGTCTTGTAGCCCTTGGACTCCAGGTCCGCGACCACGTTCTTGCCGTCGGCGATCCAGCGCTCGGAGGACTTGGTCGGCATCGCGATACCGATGGTGCCGCCCTTGGTGTCCCCGCCCGCGTCCTTGCTGCCGCCCTCGCCGCTCTGGCCGCAGGCGGACAGGGTCAGGGCGAGGGAGGCGGCTGCGGCTATGGAGGTGAGTGCGGCTCTGCGAGTGCGCATGGTGGTCATCCTTGATGTGTGTGAGCAGGGCTCGGTCGGGCGGTGCGAGGACGCTTCGAGGGTTGAACGGTGGAGACCTCGGGCGTGTGGGATTGTGTTCGACCGCGTCGTCTTCTGTGAAGGGGGATTGTCCGGAACGTTATGCGGGAGTTTCGAAACGCTTCAGCGTCCCGGGCAGCCGTGAACCGAGAGGCGCCATGTCGCCGTCGGCTCCGTGCCGTGCGAGCAGGTCCAGCGCCAGGCGTCCGCGCCGCACGCGTTCCTTGGCGGTGGCCAGCGTCAGATCCCGCATGTGGTGGCCGTATGGGTAGATCCCGGGGGCCTTGGAGAGCCCGAACTTCAGGTAGAGCGGTGCGCCGCGCCGGATCAGCTCGGCGACCTCGTACATCCGGATGTAGCCGCCCAGGTCGTCGGGGGCCTCGATGTACATGTCCATGGGAGCGGCGGAGACGCGGCGGATCTCGGTGAGGTGATCCAGCGTCAGGTCGCTCGGCACGTTGATCGAGTCGCCGCCGAGGTTCTCGTACACGGCGTACGCCGTCGGGTTGACCGGACCGATCAGCGCCGACACCTTGAACGTCGTGTCGGCCGGCAGGATCCCCGCGACCCGCGCCCGGTGCAGCGTCCACAGCACGCCCTCGTCGGCGACGAGGAGGCACTTCACGCCCAGCTCGGTGGCGCGTACGGCGTCCTCGACACACCCGGCGACGGCGTCGTGGCCCCGGGCGCGCAGCCCGCCGCCCTTGGAGTCGGTGCGGGTGGAGCCGCCGATGTCCCAGGTGCCGCGCGGGCCGGTGAACAGGCAGAGCTCGATGTCGCGCTCGGCGGTCGCCTCCACCATCTCGGTGATCTCGGCGTCGGTGAGCATCCAGATACCGCTGCCCTGGCTGATCCGGTGGATCGGCACATCGAGCCGCGAGGACTCCTTGAGGACCACGGCGAGCGCCTCGGGTCCCTCCACGGAGGGAACCTCGGTGCGCCAGCGGCCACCGCCGGGGAAGGTGTGCGGGGAGGCGTCGGAAGGGTCGAGGGCGGGCGCGCCCAGGCCGAGCGCGGTGAGCGCCTGCTCGCCGGGGCGGCGCGGCGTCTGAGCGTTGGTGTCGGTCACAAGCTGTCCTTCATGTTCGATATTTCGGACGAGGGTCGCGGCTCTGGTCGTGCGGGGCTTTGGATGTACGCCGGTACGGAGTCGTCAGGTACCCCGTACCGGCGTACGGCTCAGGGGTGTGTCATGGCCGCAGCAGGACCTTTCCGACCTTCGGGTCGCCGGACCCGACCAACTCGATGGCCTGCGCGAACTCCTCCAGCGGCAGTTCGTGGGTGACCAGCGGCAGCGGGTCGAGGAGTCCCGCCCCGAAGACCCGCACGGTGTGGGCCCAGGCCTCCGGCGCCGCGCCGAACACGGTCTGCACCTCCAGCTGCCGTACGACGAGATCGGTCGGGTCGAGCCCGTCCGCGCCCGGCGCCGGGATGCCCGTCAGGATCAGCCGTCCACCGCGGCGCAGCAGGGCGGCGGCGGTGCGCGCCGCGTCCGCGGACCCGGCGGTCTCGATGACGACGTCGAAGTCGCCGGGAAGTTCCTCGTCCTTGGTGCGGAAGTCCGTGGCGCCGAACCGCTTCGACAGCTCGGCCCGGTCCGGCCGCGTCCCCACGACGAGCAGCTCGGCCGGCGAGCCCGCCTTCAGGAACTGCGCGGCGAACATCCCGAGCGTGCCCGTGCCCACCACGGCCACCCGCTCGCCCGGCACCGCGTTCGCCTTGAGCGCGGCGGCCGCGATGCACGCGGCCGGCTCCAGCAGCGCGGCCGCCGTCAGATCGGCGTCGTCCGGCAGCACGTGCAGCAGCCGGGCCGGAAGTGTGAGCGTGGTGGCCATGGCGCCCGGCTGGGTGAAGCCGGTCTCCTCGTAGCCCGCCGTGCACAGGGTGGTCTCGCCCGCGTGGCAGCGGTCGCACACCTGGCAGTTGCGGAAGCCCTCGCCCACGACCTTGCGGCCCACCAGGCTCGAAGGGACGCCGTCGCCGACCGCCGCCACCGTCCCGGACCACTCGTGGCCCGGGGTGAGCGGATAGCGGACGTACCCCTCCGGCCGGTTGCCCTGGAAGACCTCGCGGTCACTGCCGCAGATCCCCGAGGCGTGCACCCGGACCAGGGCCTCGCCCGCTTCCGGCTGCCGGGGCTCGTGCGGGACGAGCCGGTGCTCGCCCGGGGCCTCGATCACGACGGCGGTGCTCACTGGGACCCCCTGGGGCCGGGCCGGCGGGTGTGGGCGCTCACTCGGTGCCCTTGGGCTTGCGCTGCTCCCAGCCATCGGCCCACAGGTCGAACCGGGCCTGCTGCTGCGGGAACTCCGCGGCGGCGTCGACGTCCAGCTCCACACCGAGACCGGGCTCGTGGGAGAGGTGGAAGCAGCCGTCCTCGGGGTTCACCTGAGGGGCGCCCTTGACGACCTTCTTGATCTCCGCGTCCGCGAAGTCGTTGAAGTGCTCAAGGATCTTGAAGTTGGGGGCGGTGAAGCCGACCTGGAGGGAAGCGGCGGTCAGCACCGGCCCGCCCACGTTGTGGGGCGCGACCAGCATGTAGTGCGTCTCGGCGGTCGCGGCCAGCTTGCGGGTCTCCCAGATGCCGCCGATGTGGCCGACGTCCGGCTGGATGATGTCCACGGCCTGGCTCTCGAAGAGCTCCCGGAACTCGATGCGATCGTGGATGCGCTCACCCGTGGCGACCGGCATGTCGACCTTGGCGGCGACCTTCTCCAGCGCCTTCAGGTTCTCCGGCGGCACCGGCTCCTCCAGCCACGCGGGCTTGAAGGGTGCCAGCTCCTTGGCCAGGCGGACGGCGGTGGCGGGGGAGAACCGGCCGTGCATCTCCAGCATCAGTTCGGCGTCCGGGCCGATGGCGTCGCGCACGGCCTCGATCAGGGAGACCGCGTAGAGGCTCTGCTCGTGGTCGAGCTCGAAGTGGCCGGTCCCGAACGGGTCGATCTTGAGCGCCCGGTAGCCGCGCTCCATGACCCCCTGGGCCGCCTTGTGGTAGGCCTCGGGCGTCCGCTCGGTGGTGTACCAGCCGTTGGCGTACGCCTTGACCTTGTCGGTGACCTTGCCGCCGAGCAGCTGCCAGACCGGCACGCCGAGCGCCTTGCCCTTGATGTCCCAGCAGGCCATCTCGATCACGGCGATACCGGACATCACGATCTCGCCGGCCCGACCGTAGTCGCCGTACTTCATCCGCTTGACGAGATCCTCGACAGCGAACGGGTCGGAGCCGAGAATGTGATTGGTCTTCGCCTCGTGCAGATAGCCGAGTAGCGCGTCGGTGTGGCCCAGCATGCGGGTCTCGCCGACGCCGGTGAGCCCCTCGTCGGTGTGCACCTGGACGTAGGTCAGGTTCCGCCACGGCGTTCCGACCACGTGTGTGCTGATTCCCGTGATGCGCACGGTACTCCCTGTCCTCTTCGGTCTGTTCGATATTTCGGCACTCGTTCGAAATGCTGTCGCGACAGTAGGGACGACCACATGCGAGTGTCAATGGGTCTACAAACAACGGTTTCGATGTGACGGCGGAGGCGCCCGGCGCGGCGGATGCGAAGGGGTGTGCCACGAGGTCCGCGGACTCTTCAAGGGTGCGCGCACGCCTCCCCTGGTGGGTACTCGGATCGCTCCTGACCAGCTGGAACGCCCCCGGCCGCGCAGTCCGCGCCACCCGTCGCGTTATTCAACCGTGACGACTTGTCTGGCGCAGCCCTCTTGACCGGCATGAATTGTTAGCGCTCACAATACGTCGGCATTCACCAGTCGGCCCCTACGGCATGCAAAGGAGGTATGAGCGTCGTGTCAGCAGTGCTTCAACTGGCCTTCCCGCCCCGTGCCGTTGGCCCTTCCGGACCACCGGCATGACGCGGCCGGCGCCGGACCACCGGCCCTCGGTGCGGGTCTTATCGGCAGACGACAGCCAAGGAGGTGCGGCTGTGACCCACTCGCAGCTTCGGCCGCCCACCATGGCCGACGTGGCACGCCAGGCCGGTGTGTCCCACCAGACCGTGTCCCGCGTGCTGGGGGACCACCCCAATGTGCGGGACGAGACACGCGCCAAGGTGCTGCGCGCGATCGAGGAGATGGGCTACCGCCGTAACTTCTCCGCACGGGCCCTCGCGACCCGGCGCACCCGGACCCTGGGTGTGGTCGCCCCCAACACCACGCTCTACGGTCCGGCCAGTACGTTGTTCGCGCTGGAGGAGGCGGCGCGCGCCGAGGGCTATCTGGTCTCGACGGTCAGTCTGCGCAGGCTGACGGTGGAGACGCTGTCCGAGGCGCTGGACCGCCTCAGCGAGGGCGGGGTGGAGGGGGTCATCGCCATCGCCCCGCAGCGGTCGGCGGTCGAGGCCCTCGCCGAACTGCGCCATCCGTTCCCGGTGGTGGCCGTGGGCACCGGCTCGGGCGCCGAGGTCCCCAGCGTCAACGTGGATCAGAAGCTGGGCGCACGGCTGGCCACCGGCCATCTGCTCGCCGCGGGTCACCGTCGGGTCTGGCATCTCGCCGGGCCCGAGGACTGGCAGGAGGCGGCGGACCGGGTCGACGGCTGGCGGGCGACCCTCGAAGAGGCGGACGTGGAACCACCGATGCTGCTGCGGGGGGACTGGGGCCCGCTGTCGGGCTACCGGGCCGGCCAGGAACTGGCGGGCTGGGTGGGACGCGGCCTGACCGCCGTCTTCGTCGCCAACGACCAGATGGCACTGGGGGTGTTGCGGGCGCTGCGTGAGGCGGGCGTGCGTACGCCCCAGGACGTCGCGGTGGCCGGCTTCGACGACATTCCCGAGTCGGAGTTCTTCGCCCCGCCACTGACCACCGTCCGGCAGGACTTCGCGACGGTGGGCAAGCGGAGCATCGCCCTGCTGCTGGACCTGATCGAGGGCCGTACCCCCTCCGGGACGTCCCAGGTCTCGATCGAGCCCCAACTCGTCGTCCGCGCAAGTACGTTCCCGTACCTGCCGCAACCGGGAGCCGCTCCCGGCTGACGCCGCACCACCCGGTCGCTTTTCGCCCTTTGGGCAAGCGTGCCCGATATTTCGAACGATGATCGACAGGCTGGACGCAGTGCAGCCCGTCCACACGAGTACTCACCGAGTGCTGAGTACCGAGTACCGAGTACCAGCGGTCCATCCCCGGACCGGCTCTTCGAAGGAGAAGACATGCTCAACAGACGGAACTTCCTCACTGCGGCGGTCGGCGTGGCGGCCACGGCCGGTCTGGCGGCCTGCGCCAAGGAGGACGGCTCCTCCTCCGCCTCCTCCGGCGGTGGCAGCAAGGCGATCACCCTCGGCTTCTCCCAGGTCGGCTCCGAGAGCGGCTGGCGCAGCGCCAACACCGACTCGGTGAAGTCGGCCGCCAAGGAGGCGGGCTACAAGCTGCAGTTCTCCGACGCGCAGCAGAAGCAGGAGAACCAGATCTCCGCGATCCGCAGCTTCATCGCGCAGAAGGTGGACGTCATCGCCTTCTCACCGGTGGTCGTCACCGGCTGGGACGCCGTGCTCAAGGAGGCCCAGTCGGCGAAGATCCCGGTCGTCCTGACCGACCGGTCCGTGGAGAGCGACGAGTCCCTGTTCGTCACCCTGGTCGGCTCCGACTTCACCGACGAGGGCCGCCGCGCCGCCAAGATCCTGGAGAAGGTCCTGGAGAAGGCCGGCCACAAGGGCAAGGTGAAGATCGCCCAGCTGGAGGGCACCACCGGTGCCGCCCCCGCGATCGAGCGCGCCAAGGGCTTCAAGGAGGTCATGGACGCCGAGCACAAGGACGACTGGGAGATCGTCGTCAGCCAGACCGGTGACTTCACCCGCGCCGGCGGCAAGCAGGTCATGGCGGCCTTCCTGCAGTCCAACCCGGACATCGACGTGCTGTTCGCGCACAACGACGACATGGGCCTCGGCGCCATCCAGGCCATCGAGGCGGCCGGCAAGAAGCCCGGCAAGGACATCCTCATCGTCACGGTCGACGGCGTGAAGGACGGCTTCATCGCCATGTCCGAAGGCAAGATCAACGCGATCGTCGAGTGCAACCCGCTGCTCGGCCCCCAGCTGATGGAGGTCGTGAAGAAGGTCCACGACGGCGAGACGGTCGAGCGCTGGATCAAGACCAAGGAGAGCGACTTCATGCAGGACCAGGCCAAGGACGCGCTCCCCACCCGCAAGTACTGACCGGCCGAACCCACCGGCAGGGGGCCTCCGGCCGACCGAATCCCGGTCGGCCGGGCCCCGTGGGCCTGCAGCGGCTCGTTCAAGAGGAGCGCTGCCGTGACTCCGCCCCAGGTGGGGCTTCCAGCCCAAAGGCAGCGATCCAGACCGAACCGACCCCTTGCGGGCGTAACCAACCCAACACGGAATGAATTCCCCACCGGGCAAAGCCGGTGATCCCCTCATTAGGAGAGGTATGGCAGAGCCGCGGCCCGTCCTGGAGATGACGGGCATAGTCAAAGAGTTTCCGGGGGTACGGGCTCTGTCGGGCGTCGACTTCCGGCTCTTCCCCGGCGAGATCCACGCCCTCATGGGCGAGAACGGGGCCGGGAAGTCCACCCTCATCAAGGTGCTGACCGGGGTCCACACCCTGGACGGCGGCACCGTCACCCTCGACGGCAAGGCCGTGCGGATCGGCAGCCCGCTGGAGGCCCAGCACGCCGGCATCAGCACGGTCTACCAGGAGGTCAACCTCTGCCCCAACCTCTCGGTGGCGGAGAACATCTTCATCGGCCGTGAACCCACCCGCGCCGGCCGCATCCAGTGGAAGCAGATACGCAAGCAGGCCGCGGAGATGGTCGACCGGCTCGGCCTCGACATCGACGTGACGGCACCGCTGTCCTCATACCCGCTGGCCGTGCAGCAACTGGTCGCGATCGTACGGTCGGTGGGCCACGGCGACAGCGACGGCGAGGGCTCCGGCACCAAGGTGCTCGTCCTGGACGAGCCCACCTCCAGCCTCGACCGCGACGAGGTCCTCGAACTGTTCCGGCTGATGCGGCGCCTGCGGGACGAGGGCGTCGCGATCCTCTTCGTGTCGCACTTCCTCGACCAGATCTACGAGATCTGCGACCGCATGACCGTGCTGCGCAACGGCACCCTGGTCGGCGAGCACATGGTGGCCGACCTCGACCAGGTCGGGCTGATCGAGCTGATGATCGGCAAGGCCCTGGACCAGCTGGAGGAGCTGCACGAGCACCAGCTGCGCTCCGACGTCGGCGAGACGCTCGTCAAGGCCGAGGGCCTCGGCCGCACCGGCGGAATCGCCCCCTTCGACCTGGAGATCAAGAAGGGCGAGGTGCTCGGCCTCGCCGGACTGCTCGGCTCGGGCCGCACCGAACTGGCCCGGCTGCTGTTCGGCGCCGACCAGCCCGACAGCGGCAAGGTGACGGTCGCCGGCAAGCAGGTCTCGATGAGCGCCCCCAACGACGCCATCGGCGCCGGTGTCGCGTTCTGCTCGGAGAACCGCAAGACCGAGGGCCTGGTCCCCGACCTCACGGTGCGCGAGAACATCATCCTCGCCCTCCAGGCGTCCCGCGGCTGGACCCGGCCCATCCCGGCCACCCAGCGCGACGAACTCGTCGCCAAGTACATCAAGGCCCTCGACATCCGCCCCGCCAACCCCGAGGCCCGCGTCGGCCAGCTGAGCGGCGGCAACCAGCAGAAGGTGCTGCTCGCCCGCTGGCTGATCACCCAGCCGAAGCTGCTGATCCTCGACGAGCCCACGCGCGGCATCGACGTCGGCGCCAAGGCCGAGATCCAGAAGCTCGTGGTCTCCCTCTCCGAGGACGGCATGTCCGTGCTGTACATCGCGGCCGAACTGGAGGAGGTGCTCCGGCTCAGCCACACCATCGGAGTGCTGCGCGACCGCAAGCTCGTGGCACAGCTGACCAACGGGCCGGAGATCACCACCAGCAAGATCCTGGAGACCATCGCGAGCGGAGAGCACCAGTGAGTACCCCGGCAGTGACCACCCCCTCCCGCTGGCGAGCACTGACGCACCACCACCTGTTCTGGCCGGTCGCGGTCCTGATCGCGCTGCTGCTCGTCAACGTTCCCTTCACACCCGACTTCTTCGCGATCCGGATGGCGGACGGCCACCTCTACGGCAGCCTCGTATCGATCGTGCTGTTCGGCTCGCCGCTGATCCTGGTGGCCGTCGGCATGACCCTGGTGATCGCCACCGGCGGCATCGACCTCTCCGTCGGCGCCGTGGTCGCCATCACCGGCGCCCTGACCTGTTCGTACATCAGCGACCAGGCCGACCAGAACGCGCTGGCGGGGGTCTTCCTCGCCATGGGCATCGGCCTGGTGGCGGCAGTGGTCTGCGGCCTGTGGAACGGCTTCCTGGTCGCCCGGATGGGCATCCAGCCCATCATCGCGACCCTCATCATCATGGTCGCCGGACGCGGTGTCGCCCAGCTGATCACCGACGGCCAGATCATCACCATCAACAGCGAGCCGTACAAGCTCATCGGCGGCGGCTACTGGCTGACCCTGCCCTTCTCCATCTTCGTGGTGGCCGCCGTCGTGGCCGTCACCGTCGCCCTGACCCGCCGCACGGCGCTGGGCCTGCTCGTCGAGTCGGTCGGCGGCAACGCCGAGGCCAGCCGTCTGGTCGGCATCCGCTCCCGGCGCATCAAGATCATGGTGTACATGTTCTGCGCCCTGTGCGCGGGCATCGCCGGCCTGATGATCAGCTCCAACACCTCGGCCGCGGACGGCAACAACGCCGGCCTGTGGATCGAGCTGGACGCGATCCTCGCGGTCGTCATCGGCGGCACCTCGCTGCTCGGCGGCCGGTTCTCCATCGGCGGCACCGTGATCGGCGCCCTCGTCATCCAGACCCTGACCACCACGATCTACACCATCGGCGTGCCCACCCAGACCAACCTGGTCTTCAAGGCCGCCGTCGTCATCGTCGTCTGCCTGCTGCAGTCCCCGAAGTTCCGGGCCAAGGTCTTCGGCGCGAAGGGACGCGCCCGGACCACCGCCCCGGCGGAGCCCGCCACCCCGGCCGACGCCGCCCCGAAGATGGAGGTGTCGCGATGAGCGCGACCACCAAGACCCGCACGGCAGCGGATGGCCGTACGCCGTCCACGCCGGCACGGGCGTCCGCGGCCGCGCGTCTGCTCGGTGACCGGCGGCTGCCCGTCCTGGTCACGGCCGGCCTGTTCCTCGCGATGTACATCGGCGGTCTCAGCCGCTACCAGAACTACGGTTTCGGTGAACCGCAGGTCTTCCTCAACCTGTTCATCGACAACAGCTATCTGCTGGTCGCGGCCGTCGGCGCCACCTTCGTCATCATGTCCGGCGGTATCGACCTGTCCGTCGGCTCGCTGATCGGCTTCACCACCATGTTCACGGCATGGCTGGTGGAGCGTCAGGGCCTGCCGCTGTTGCTGGTCATCCCGCTCGCCCTGGGGGTGGGCGCGTTCGGCGGCTTCCTCATGGGCTATGTGATCCACAACTTCGAGATCCAGCCGTTCATCGTGACCCTCGCCGGCCTCTTCCTCTTCCGGGGCCTCTGCCTGGTCATCAGCAAGGAGTCCATCTCCATCAGCGACTCCACGGTGAGCAGCATGGCCCAGACCCGGGTGCCGCTCGGACTGGGGGAGCTGTCGATCGGCGCCATCGTGGCACTGGTCGTCCTCGCCGCCGCCTTCTACATCCTCCACTACACGCGCTTCGGCCGCCGGGTGTACGCCATCGGCGGCAACGAGCAGTCGGCGCTGCTGATGGGGCTTCCGCTGGGCGGCACGAAGATCGCCGTGTACACGGTGAGCGGCTTCTGCTCGGCGCTGGCCGGCCTGCTGTTCATGCTGTACATCCAGTCCGGTGACCCGCTGCACGCCGTCGGCATGGAACTCGACGCCATCGCCGCGGTCGTCATCGGCGGCACGCTGCTGACGGGCGGCTCCGGTTACGTCCTGGGCACCCTGTTCGGCGTCCTCGTGCTGGGCCTGATCAAGAGCATCATCCAGTTCGAGGGCACGCTCAGCTCCTGGTGGACGAAGATCGCCACGGGTGTGCTGCTGTGCGCGTTCATCCTGATCCAGCGGGCGATGACGACGCGCAAGCAAACCTAGGGCGGACCTGGGGACTTGGGCCGAGGTGGCCCGTCGCACGGAGTGTGTGCGACGGGCCACCCGAGTTGCCTACGGGCCCGGCGCGGAGGATCGCGCCGAATAGTCGGGCTTGACCCCCACCGACCAAACCGGAAAGGCCAGTTCCGCACACAACCTTCACAGCAGTCGCTAGGAAAGGTGTGGGTCGGTTCCTTAGTCTTCCCGCGTCATGGACTACTGCCACCCGTGCCGCAGGCACCTCAACGGCGCCCTCGCCTGCCCGGGGTGCGGCGCCGCGATCGAAGAGCTGCGCATGCACGCGGGCGCGCCGGACGAGGCGTACCCGCAGCTGGCCGAGCGGGCCGAGTACGTGCCCGCGGGTGCTGAGGGCGGCCAGGGCTCGTACGAGGCGTACGAGGGGCAGTACGGGAGTGACGCGGGGCGGTACGGGGGCAGCGAGGGCCAGTACGGCGGCGGTACGGGGCACTACGGGGCCGATGCGGGGCAGTACGGCGGTGGTGAGTACGGCGGGGGCGAGTACGGCGGGGGCGAGTACGCCGACCGACATGCCGACGCCGGCCACTTGGCGGAGGCCACGGAGGCCGTGGAGGCCGCGGAGGCGGGCACGGATGCCGGTGAGGCGGCCGAGACCGCGCCGGTCGGCGGACGGGCCGCGCGCCGGGCGGCGCAGCGGCGTGGCCGCCGACGCGGTCACACCGAGCCCGAGGAGTACGCCGGGCACGAGGACGAGGACGACGAGTACGACGAGGAAGAAGGCGACCTGGACGAGGAGTCCGGGGCCGCCGGTGCCAGCCGTCGCGATCGCAAGGCCGCCGCGCATCGGCGGCGTCGCCGCCGGACCCTGCTGATCGCCGCGGGCTTCGTCCTGGCCGCCGGCGGCCTGAGCCTCGCGGAACTCGGCATGGACGCCCCGGGCTCCAGCCCGAAGCCGGCCGCCGCGGGGGACGAGTCGGCGGAGGGCGCGGCGTCGGAAGAGGTGACCGCGTCCCCCGCCGCGACGGACGGTGCGACCAGGACGGACGGGAGCGCGTCGTCGCCGGGTCCCTCGTCGTCCCCTTCGGCCTCGAAGTCGCCGAAGGACGAGGACGAGAAGAAGGACGAGGACAAGACCCCCGACAAGGACGGCCAGTCTCCGACCACCGGCAGCGGCGGCTCCGGCACGTCCGCCTCGGCCCCCACCACCACGTCCGATCCGCAGGCTCCGGCGCCGACCGCCGAACCGACCACGTCGGACCCGACCCCCGAACCGTCGCCGTCCGAGACGGAGTGCGACCGGTTCCTGTGGTGGTGCACCTGAGCCGGTCACTTTCCCGGTCCCCCCGGGTCGTAGGGGTCGTCGCTGACAAGGACCGTCTGAGAGACGTCGATGACCGTGCCGCCCGCGCGGACCGTCAGCCGCGGCCCCCGCGAGCCCCGGCCCGCATCACCTGTTCCGGGTGATCCCGGCGGAGGGCGGGCCTGTGACGATGCGGGCAAGGAGGTCCGGTCATGGCCACGCTGCACGACGCCCCGCTCTCCCCGACGACCGACGGCGCGCTCTCCCCGACCGAGCGCGCGGCCCTCGGCAAGGAGGCGCGCGCCCGTGTCCCGCGCTCCGCCCACGCCGTCTTCGAACCCGACCGGAAACGGCCCGACCCCCTCGACATCATCGAGCGGCAGTCCGCCACCCGCGTCCCCGAACTCGTCCCCGTCCGCTACGGCCGGATGCTCGAATCACCGTTCCGCTTCTACCGGGGAGCCGCGGCGATCATGGCCTCGGACCTGGGCGCGGGGCCGCACACCGGGCTGTACGCCCAGCTGTGCGGCGACGCCCATCTGCTGAACTTCCGGCTCCTCGCCTCCGCAGAACGCCATCTCGTCTTCGACATCAACGACTTCGACGAGACACTGCCTGGCCCCTTCGAGTGGGACGTCAAGCGGCTCGCCGCGTCCCTGGTGATCGCCGGTCGGGCCAACGGGTTCCCGGCCGGGAAGTGCGACAGGATCGTGCGCGCCGCCGTGGAGGCCTACCGCGAGCGCGTGCGCGAGCTCGCCGAGGCACGCACCCTCGACGTCTGGTACGCGCGCGACGACTTCGACCGGATCGCGGAGCTGCTGCCCGAACGGCCCGGCAAGGCGCAGGAGCGGCGCGCCACCCGCGCGGCGGCCAAGGCCCGCACCCGGACGAGTCTCCAGGCGGCCGCGAAGCTGACCCGGGTCGTGGACGGCACCCCCCGGATCGTCTCGGATCCCCCCTTGATCACCCCCCTCGCGGAGCTGCTGCCGGGCGCCGAGGGCGAGGGCCTGGCACGGACGCTGCGCACCCTCGTCAACGACTACCGCTCCAGCCTGTCCTCCGAGCGAAGGCACCTGCTGAGCCGTTTCCACGTGGTCGACATGGCCCGCAAGGTCGTCGGGGTCGGCAGCGTCGGCACCCGGTGCTGGATCATCCTGCTGCTCGGCCGCGACGACGGTGACCCACTCCTGTTGCAGGCCAAGGAGGCGGGTGAGTCGGTCCTCGCTCCCTACTGCGGGGCGAGCCCCTTCCAGAACCAGGGCGAGCGGGTGGTGACCGGGCAACGGCTGATGCAGGCCGCCGGCGACATCTTCCTCGGCTGGGAGCACGTCACCGGCATCGACGGCCGCGAACGCGACTTCTACGTACGGCAGTTGAGGGACTGGAAGGGCATCGCCAGGCCCGAGACCATGGACCCCGGGACCCTCGGCCTGTTCGCCCGCCTGTGCGGCGCCTCACTGGCCCGGGCGCACGCCCGCTCCGGCGACCCGATCGCCATCGCCGCCTATCTCGGCCGCGGCGACACCTTCGACCGGGCGCTGGCGCGGTTCGCCGGGGCCTACGCCGACCAGAACGCACGCGACCACCGGGAACTGGCCGACGCCGTGGCCGGCGGACGCGTCACCGCCCGGACCGAACCGGCGGCGTGACGCCTCACCCCCCGGGGGTGACGACGGGCGCGGCCTCGTGGATCAGGCTCGATGGTGTACGGCTGCGCGCCGCAGCCCGTCCAGGAAAGGGAGGCCGGACATGGCCACCACCAGCCGTCCCCAGCATCGGGAAGGAGCGCAGACCGCCGCCACCGGCCTGACGCTGTTCGCCGCGGTGATGCTGTTCATCGCCGGGATCCTCGATGTCTTCCGGGGAATCATGGGGATCGCCGAGGACGACGTCTACGTCTCCACCCCCAACTACATCTTCAAGTTCGACCTGACCAGCTGGGGCTGGATCAACCTGCTGTTCGGGGCGATCGCCCTGGTCGTGAGCTTCGGTCTGTTCACTGCGAAGACGTGGGCGCGGGTCGTCGGCGTCGGCATCGCGGCCCTGCTGCTGATCGCCAACTTCCTGTCCATCCCGTACTACCCGGTCTGGTCGCTCACGCTGATCGCGCTGTACGCGTTCATCATCTGGGCCCTGTGCGTGGTGAGGCGGGACCCGACCTCCTAGGGCGGCCGGCGTCCCCACGTTGCCGTGCCTCCTGCGCGGACACAGCCGTGCATCCGTCGGGGACGCCGCGGTAGCTCCTGTGGGGTGCTCCGCGCACGGCGATCCCGCTCGGGACCGTCGTGCGCGGAGCCTCGCCGTGCCGGGTCCGGGTGCGTGGCCGCCTCGCGTCAGGACACCCGCGAGGGGTGATGCCGCACGAGCGGGGCCCGGCGCAATGTGAAGCCGACGAGTCCCGAGTGCTCGGGCGCCGGCCGGCGGAGGTGATCATGGACTACCCCCTGCTCGACGTGTTCCTGACCATGCTCTGGTTCTTTCTGTGGATCATGTGGCTGATGCTGCTGTTCCGCGTCGTCGCCGACATCTTCCGGGACGACGCGCTCAGCGGCTGGGGGAAGGCTGGCTGGACGCTGCTGGTGTGTGTGCTGCCGTTCGCCGGCGTCCTCGCCTACTTGGTCGCCCGCGGGAGCGGGCTGGGCGAGCGCGAGCTGAGCCGGGCGCCGGACCAGGAGCGGGCCTTCCGGGCGTACGTCCAGCAGGCTTCCGCCACCGGAACCGGCACCAAGGCGGACGACCTGGGCAGGCTGGCCGCGCTGCACGACCGGGGCGCCATCACCGACGCCGAGTACGAGCGGGCCAAGGCGAAGGTGCTGGGGGTCTGACGCGGACCGTCACGGAGACACCATCGTTCGAGCGCGCCCGGAGAGCTGCCACGGACAGCGACACCCCACCCGCCGCGGGTGATGCCGTCGCGGGCCGACAGGCGCAGCGTGGAGGACATCAGGCTTGGAGCGCCGCCGTGGCGTCACGGCGGCCGGCATGTGGAGGCAACAGTGGACTATCCGCTGCTCAACGCGTTCCTGACCATGCTCTGGTTCTTCCTGTGGGTCATGTGGTTCGTGCTGCTGTTCCGGGTCATCGGCGACATCTTCCGCGACGACACCATGGGTGGCGGGGCCAAGGCGGGCTGGACGGTCTTCGTCTGTGTGCTGCCGTTCCTCGGCGTCTTCGTCTACCTGATGGCCCGTGGCCGCGGCATGGGTGAGCGTGACGTGCGCCAGATGCAGCGGCAGGAGGAGGCGTTCCGCTCCTACGTCCAGAAGGCGGCCGCCGAAGCCCCGGCGACCGGCGCGACCCAGGCGACCCGCGCGGACGAGCTGGCCAAGCTCGCCGGGCTGCACGACCACGGCGACATCACCGACGCCGAGTACGAGCGGGCCAAGGAGAAGGTGCTGGCGGGCTGAACGCCCTCGCGCCCCCGCCCACCTGCCCGCGCCCTCACTCCGGGATCCGGCGGACCTCCGCCACGCGCAGCCCCAGCGACTGGAACCGGACCAACAGGCCGTACAGATGCGCCTCGTCGTCGACCTGGCCGTACAGCACGGTGTGGGCGGGGACGACGAACGTCGTCAACTCGGGGAACGCCGTGGTCAGCTCGTCCGACATCTCCCCGTCGACGCGGATCTCGTAGCGCATGACCTCATGCTGGCCGCCCGGGTGCGGGGAGGCATCACCCGGGCGAGGTGACACGGCCCGGGCGAGGTCGGGCGGAGTTCTTCAGAGCAGGCCGAGTTCGCGGGCCCGGCGGACGGCCTCGCCGCGTCGGGTGGCGGCGAGCTTGCGGTAGATGTTCTTCAGGTGGGTCTTCACGGTGTTGGCCGACAGATGCAGGTCGGCGGCGATCTCCTCGGTGGACATGAGCTCGGCCAGCCGTTCGAGGACCTCGTGTTCACGCGCGCTCAGCGGCTCCGTCCGGGGCGGCGAGGCGGCCGGCCGCGACGCGAGCGTGCCGGTCAGCCAGGTGTGTTCCCGGGCGAGCGCGGGCCGGTGCCGCAGCAGCCGGCCGAGCCACGGCCCGGCCTGAAGGAACGGCCGCCTCAGCTGATGCGGACGGGCCGCCGCGAGGGCCCGCTGCACCAGGCCCTCGGCGGCCGGGGAGTCACCGATCGCCTCGACGACCTGCGCACGGGTCAGCAGCAGCCACACGTCGACGGCCGGCCCCTGGTCCCGGGGCTCGGGGAGTGCGTCGAGGATGCGCAGCGCCCGGCCGGCGTCGCCCGCGGCCACCCGGGCCCGGGCCTCGGCCGCCCGGCTCTCCGGGCTGTGCAGCGGCTGTTCCTCGAAGACCTTCACCGCCGCCTTCGGATCGCCGTCCGCCAGATGCGCCGCGGCGGTGGCCATGGCGATGCGGTCGCTCACCCACGGGGAGTGCTCGGCGGAGACCAGGGGCTGCCTCGTCATGTCGTCGAGAGCCGGCAGCGCCGCCCGGGAGTCACCCCTGGCGACCAGCAGCCGGGAGCGCAGGATCGCCAGCTCCACGGCCACGAGGGGATCGCGGGCCGCGGCGGAGGTGGCGGCCGCCTGGTCGAGATGCTCCTGCGCGGCCGTCAGGTCGTCCCGGTCGACGGCGACCGCGGCCAGCACGAGCTGGGCCATCCCGGTGCGGTACGACACCGGCAGCCCCGACCGCTCGGCCTCCGCGACGGCGCCCCGGGCATGCGCCTCGGCCTGGCCGGGCCGGCCGTGCAGGAAGTCGATCAGTGCCAGCCGGCCGAGCGCCTCGTGCCGCGGGGACGCCGTCGGCAGCCCTTGGGCGGCCTCGACCGCGGCGGACAGCGTGACGCGCGCGGCGTCGAACCGGCCCGCCCACAGCTGGGCCGAACCGAGGTCGGTGAGCATCAGGGCCGTCAGCTCCGGACTGCGCTCCAACCGGTCGGCGGGCAGGTCCTGTTCCGCCTCCGCGGCGTCCCGCGCCGCCGTCTCGGCCAGGTCCGCCGAGCCCACCACCCGGGCGGCCAGCACCCGCAGCACCGCACAGCTCAGCCGGACGGCCGCGGCGTCGTCGGTGCCGCGGTCGGGCAGGTTCTGCTCCGCACGCCGCAGATACGTCACACCCCGGTCGACGTCGTGGTGGGCCAGCTCGCGCGCCGCGCGCACCAGATCGGGCGCGGGGCCGGACGCGTCCGGCGCCATCTGGGCGAACAGACCGTCCAGCCGCTCGGCGGCCAGCCCGGTCAGCAGCCGTCCGATCGCCAGATGGTCGACGAGCTCGGCGGCGGCCAGCTCCCAGTCACCCGCGTCCGCCGCGTGCCGCAGCGCCTCGTCGAGCAGGCCCGCCCGGCTCAGCCACTGGGCGGCCGTGCGGTGCAGCTCCGGCTCCAGGCCGGGGTGGCGCACCCGCAGACGCACCCGCAGGATCTCGGCGAAGAGCGAATGCAGCCGGTACCACGAGTGGCCGAGGGGCTCGACGAACGCGTTCGCTCGCTGGAGCGCCTCCAGGACCGGCTCCGCGTCGTCCCGCCCGGTGAGGGCGTTGGCCAGGTCGGGGTGGGTCCGCTCCAGGATGCTGGTGCGCAGCAGCAGGTCCTGGGTCTCGGCGGGGTGGGCGCGCAGCACCTCGCCCAGCAGGAAGTCGGCCACCGTACTGTGCCCGGCCTCGAAGTCGTCCAGGAAGCTCTCCGGGTCGTCGGCGCGCTGCGCGGCCAGCGCGCACAGCCGCAGCCCCGCCGCCCAGCCCTCGGTGCGCTCGGTCAGCGCGCGCGCGGCGTCGGCCGACAGCGGCAGCCCGTGCCGGTCCACCAGGGCGGCGGCCTCCTCGGCGCGGAAGGCCAGGTCGTCGGCGCGGATGTCGACGAGTTCACCGGCGGCCCGGTAGCGGTGCAGCGGCAGCAGCGGCTCGGTACGGCTGATGATCGCCAGGCGCAGTCCGTCGCCGGCGTGGCGGAGCACGAACTGGAGCTCGTCGGCGACCGCGGCGGATCCGGCCACCCGGTCGAACTCGTCCAGGACGAGGATCACCCGGCTGTCCCGTTCGTTCAGCCAGGCCGCGAGACGGGCCAGCAGCGAGTGGTCCACCTCGCCGGGCCGGGCCGGGCCGCGGATGTACTCGGGCACGATGATCCCGTGGTGCCGCAGGGCATGCAGGACGTACGACCAGAACACACCGGGCGCACTGTCCTGCGGTTCCACGGTCAGCCAGGCCACGGCCCCAGGTTCGCGGCCCGCGACCCAGTCGGCGACCAGCAGCGTCTTGCCCGCCCCCGCGGGCCCGTTGACCAGGGTCAGCGGCCGCCCCGCCCCCTCGTCCAACTGCTCGACGAGCCGCTCCCTGCGTACGAAGGTCCCCGGCACCGTCGGCACGGTCAGCCGGGCGGCGAGCACCGGGTCACCGTCCGGAGTCACCCCCGCCTTGACGGACCGCCCGCCACGCCCGTCAGACCCCTCATGGCTGCCCGAGCGGTACAACACCACGTTCCGATCCTCGCCCCGGGCCGGACCACCCGCAACCGGCGCCCCGGGGCCCGCCCGCCCCCGCGCGCCTCTTCCGGATCATGCGGTCGTCGCGGGACCGCCCGGCACGCACGCTCCGTGTCGACTCCTCCGCCGCCGGCGCAGCCGCAAGGAACTGCTCGTCGCAACCGGGGATCAGGAAGATCCCCTCAGACGTCCACGCCCAGCATCCGCCGCAGCAGATCCCGCAGGGTCAGCCGCTGCGCCTCCGACAGCCCGGCCAGTGGCTCCCGGGCGAACCGCAGGGAGTCCCGCAGGCTGCGGGCCACCTGGCGGCCCTCCTCCGTCGCCGCCGCCAGCTTCACCCGGCGGTCCGCGGGGTCCGGGCGTCGCTCCACCAGGCCACGGGTCTCCAGGCGGTCCACGATGCCGGTCACGTTCGACGGCTCGCAGCGCAGCCGCTGGGCCAGCTTCCGCATCGGCAGCGGCTCCAGTGACAGCAGGCTGAGCAGCCGCGCCTGCGCGCCGGTGAGCGCGTGCTCGGCGGCGGCCTCCTCGTACTCCTCGTGGTAGCGGGCCACGACGGAACCGATGAGGTCCACGACTTCGAGGGTCAGCTCATCGGGACGCCGGGTCTTGGGTGGAGTGGCCATGCTCTCAGGGTACCCCCGTTACTTGACATCCTGAAATATTCAGGAGCATGGTTGTTTCATATGCTGAAGTAATTGCAGTGCGGCGCACCCGCAGTACACCGGAAGGGCACCCCCCATGATCAACCGCGAATGGCACCTCCTCTCCCGCCCCGTCGGCTGGCCCAAGGCCGATGACTTCGCCCTGGTCGAGGCCGAACTGCCGACCCCCGCCGAAGGGCAGGTGCTCGTACGCAACAAGTACCTCTCCGTCGACCCGTACATGCGCGGGCGCATGTCGTCGGCCAAGTCCTACGTCGCCCCGTTCGAGCTCGGCAAGGTCATGCAGGGCGGCGCCGTCGGCGAGGTCGTCGAGTCCAACGCCGAGGGGATCGCCGTCGGCGACCACGTCCTGCACTTCTTCGGCTGGCGCGAGTACGCCGCCGTGGACGCGAAGAGCGCCGTCAAGGTCGACCCGGACGCCGCGCCGCTCTCCACCTACCTCGGCGTCCTCGGCATGACCGGCCTGACCGCGTACGCGGGCCTGCTGCGGGTCGGTGCCTTCAAGGAGGGCGACGCGGTCTTCGTCTCGGGCGCCGCGGGCGCCGTCGGCAGCCAGGTCGGCCAGATCGCCAGGCTCAAGGGCGCCTCCCGGGTCATCGGTTCCGCCGGCTCGGACGAAAAGGTCAAGCTCCTGGTCGAGGAGTACGGCTTCGACGCCGCCTTCAACTACAAGAACGGCCCGGTCTGGGAGCAGCTCAAGGAGGCCGCCCCGGACGGCATCGACGTCTACTTCGACAACGTCGGCGGCGAGCACCTGGAGGCCGCGATCGGCGCGCTCAACCTCCGTGGCCGTGCCGTGATCTGCGGCATGATCTCCCAGTACAACTCGACCGAGCCGACCCCCGGCCCGCGCAACATGGTCAAGATCCTGCAGAACCGGCTCCGCGTCGAGGGCGTCCTGGTCGGCGACCACTACGACCTCCAGCCGCAGTTCGTGTCCGAGGTCGGCCCGTGGGTGGCCGCCGGCGAGCTGAAGTACCGCGAGACGGTCGTCGAGGGCATCGAGAACAACCTGGAGGCGTTCCTCGGGGTCCTGCGCGGCGACAACACCGGGAAGATGATCGTCAAGCTCTGACGCCTTCTGCTGATTTCCGGCATGCGGTAACTTCTTTCCGAAACCGTCGTCGATCGTGGGCGCGAGTCGCGGCGGACCGAGAAGGGGAAGACACCGCATGTCCATCCAGCAGACCGACGTCCTGTACACGGCCGTCGCCACCGCCGACAACGGTCGCGACGGCCGGGTCGCCACCGACGACGGCAAGCTCGACGTCGTCGTGAACCCGCCCAAGGAGATGGGCGGCAGCGGCGCCGGCACCAACCCGGAGCAGCTCTTCGCGGCCGGCTACAGCGCCTGCTTCCAGGGCGCCCTCGGCGTCGTCGCCCGCCAGGAGCAGGCCGACATCTCCGGCTCGACCGTCACCGCGAAGGTCGGCATCGGCAAGAACGACGACGGCTTCGGCATCATCGTCGAGATCTCCGCCGAGATCCCGAACGTCGACACCGAGACCGCCAAGGCCCTCGTTGAGAAGGCCCACCAGGTCTGCCCGTACTCGAAGGCGACCCGGGGCAACATCACCGTGACGCTCGGCTGACCCGGTCGTTGCCACGGGGAGGCCGCACCCCTGGACGTGGGGTGCGGCCTCTTGGCGTTGGTCGACTTGGAACGCCGCGGGCAGCAACCGCCTAGGGGCGCGGGGAACTGCGCGACCAGCCGCCACGAGCCCGCACCCGCGATACGACCGAACCTCCCGAGCTCCTGGGCGCAGTGGGCGTCACGCGAGCGCCGCGCCATGCACCACCCGCACAAACCGCCCGTTCTCCGGAGCGGCCCCACCAGGAAACGCACACCGGCGCCGGGTATACCCATAAGCCAGCCCGGCGCGGGGATCCGCGAAGGCCTGCGACCCGCCAGCCCCACTGTGCCCGAAGGTCCCGGCCCCCAGGAACGGATACCACGTGTCCGCCGTCGCCTGAAAACCCAGCCCGTACGACTTGTGCGCCCGCGCCACCAGGTCGTACCCGGTCGAATGGATCTGCCCCACCTCGGCCACCGTGTCCGGCTTCAGCAGCGGCGGCCGCTCGTCCAGCTCACTGATCGCCGCCGCGTACATCCCGGCGAGCCCCCGCGCGGAGGCGACACCGCCCGCCGACGCCGGCCCGCTCGCGCGCACGGCACGCGAGTTGACGTAGTCCACCAGCTCACCCGGATCCGGCACATGCGTGTTGAACGCGATCGACGACAGCGTGTGCGGCCCCTGCGGCACCGCGTCCAGCACCGCCTGCTGCTCCGGCGTCGGCGCCATCGGCTGGACCGAGCGGAAACGCGGCTCCAGCTCCTCGGGCAGCCCGAGGTGGAAGTCCAGACCGTACGGCGCCCGCACCCGCTCCTCGTACACCTCCTGGAGCGTCCGGCCGGTCGCCCGCCGTACGACCTCACCCGTCAGCGCGCCGATGACGAGCGCGTGATAGCCGAAAGCCGTGCCGGGGCGCCAGAACGGCCGCTGGTCGGCGAGGCGTTCGGCGATGGCGCGGTCGTCGGCCAGCTCGTCCCGGGTGAACCCGGCGTCGAGCCCGACCAGCCCGGCCCGGTGGGAGAGCAGATCGCGCAGGGTCACCGAGGCCTTGCCCTCGGCGCCGAACTCCGGCCAGTAGTACGTCACCTTGCGGTCCGGTTCGAGCGTGCCGTCCTGGACCAGGAGCGCGACCACCAGATGCGCGGCGCCCTTGGTGGAGGAGAACACGCCGTAGAGCGAGCCGGCCTCGCAACCGTCACCGGCCCACAGGTCGACGACCTTCCTGCCGTGCACATACGCGCACAACTGGCCTTCGTAGTCGGGCCGCTCGCCCGCCACGAACGCGGCGAACTCCTCGCGCACCGCCTCGAAGCCGTCCGCCACGGTGCCGTGGATCCCTTGCGTCATCCGCTCTCCTCATCTGGTGCCACTGGCCTGCGCCATGCTGAACAACGCCCGTCCGACCTGGGCGAATTCCCCCTTCGGGTGATCCCGGAAGAGCGGCTCGGTGCCGAACAGGACGGCGCCCGGACCGCTGACCACCGACGCCCGCCCCGCCGCGTCCGCAGGCCCGCCGGAACCGTCCGGCGACGGCCGCCAGTGCCCGGAGACCAACGGGTTCCCGGTGCCGTACACCTGCTCGACCCGCACTCGCGGACCCAGATCCGTGAACCACACGGGCGCGTACACGAACCCGTGGTCCGGAGTACCGGACATGAGAAGGCTGCCCGAGTTCCGCACCCGCACCACACCGTTGGCGTCCCCGTTGCCCTCGACCGGCTTCACCGCCAGCAGTCCCGCCGCCGTGCTCAGCTCGGCACCGGTGATGCCCCGGCCGACGAGGCCGTGTCCGGCGAGGAAGGCGTCGAGGGCGGTGCGGGCGGCGGCGCCCAGGTCGCCGTACTCCACTCCCACCGACACGAACAGCACGTCCACCGACGACCAGTCGAACCCGGCGTTCAGCACGTCCGTCGACACCGGCGTGACCTCGAAGTTCATCTCCCGCAGCGCGAACAGCTCACCCTCGGTGACGGCGGCGGCGACCCGGGTGCGGTGCAGCGGGGCCGTGCCGGTGAGCCGTGTCGCGTGGAAGGCGACGTCGTACCGGCGGGCGGCCTGCGCGGCCTGCCGCCGCGCCGAGCCCGGCACGATCGCACTGCCGTCGGCGGCCCGGCGCGCCCGGACGCCGTCGCGGAGCAGGGAGTTGAGCGCGGCGACCTCGTTCGGGTCGTCGAGCCGCAGCCGCAGGTCGCCGCGCGGGGCGACGTACGCGACCGGGGACGCCGCACGGACCGGGCGCAGGAAACCGCCGTACGGCATCCGCGGCAGGGTCTCCACCGCCGCGCCCCACAGCCGGCCGAGGCTCCAGCCGGAGATGTCGTACATCGCCGACACCTTGTCGCTGATGTCCCGCCCGTCCGCGAGGAGCACGTTCGCGAGCCCCCGCTTGGGCTGGTGCATGTCGACGACGTACGAGCCCTTGGCGTACGTCCGGCCGCCGAGCCGGAAGGAGTGGGTGGCGCGGGTGACGCGTACGTCGTTGGCGAGGAGGTGGTCGACGAGGCGGGCGGCGGCCGTCGTGCCCGGCGCCGGAATGACGTAGGCGCGGGGGAAGGTGGTCGTGTAGACGTCCTCGGGGCCGATGCCGGGGACACCCGGGACGGTCGCCGGCGACACCGGCACCTGCGCGGCGCCCGCGGCTCCCCGTCGGAAGACCTCGATCTGGTCCGCGACCAGCGAGGCGCGCTTCGTCCGGACGAAGTCGAGGGTGGCGCGCAGGGCGGCCCCGGCGACGTCGACGTTGATCGCGGAGCGGCGGCGCAGTTCGGTGACCGGCAGGGTGTCGTAGACGGAGCCGTTCACCTCCATCGGGATCTCCACCGTGTGCGCGGCGACCGTGCCGTGGAAGGCCGCGTACTGCGGGGTGAAGACCGGCGGCCAGTCGTCCCAGCCCTCCTCCAGGTCGCGGAACGGGATCTGCGCGGGCTCGACCCCGTCCTTGCGCGGTGTGTAGCCGAGCCCGTTGACGGCGGCCTCCATGCCGAGGGCGTTGGCGTAGGAGTTCTTCAGGAAGAGGTCGTACTCGTAGTTCTCGCCGTGCGGGGGAGTGGTGGGCTCGATGAGCGTGCCGTTGACGTAGCCGTGCAGGTCGAGCATGACGGTCGGCTGCTTGGCCACCATGATCCGCCGCATCGCCCGCACCTCGGGCTGCGAGGCGGTGACGAAGTCCCGGTTCATGTCGAAGCCGTTCGCGTTCGCGCGGGTTCCGGCGATACGGCCGTCCGGGTTGGCGGTGACGTTGAAGTACAGGCGGCTGTGCGACAGCAGGTCACGCGTCTTGGCGTCCTGCGCGGTGGCCAGCCGTCGGATGAGCCGGAGGGAGGCGTCGGTGCCCTCCCATTCGTCGCCGTGGATGTTGTTGTTCACGAACACCGGTGCCTTGTACGCCCGCTTGATCTCGGGCGACCCGGCGGCCAGGGCGGGCGTCTTCTCGATGAGTTCGCGCATCCGCGCCTGCGCGCGGGCCTGACGGGCCGTCTCGGGGGCGGTGACGGTGACGAGATACAGCCGGTGCCCGCCCGCCGACCGCCCCGCGACCTCGACGCTCACACGGTCGCCGAGGCGCTGCAGGGCGTTCAGTTCGGGCGCGAGGGCGTGATACGGGGTGAGGCCCAGCCTGATCGACTTGTCGGCCGGGTTCACGGGTTCGGGGTCGAGGACCTGCCGACGGGGGTAGCCGCGGCCGTCGTCGTCGAGCGCTGCCTCCGGTGCGGTCCCGGCGGTGGCCCCCGCCCCCGCCCGGGGCCGCAGGGGCGCGCGCCACCGCGCCCCGGCCCCCGGCTGGGGGTGTGCGGCGTCCCCGTGGTCCGGGGGCCGGGGTTGCGCCGCACCGGCGTTCGGGCCGAGGAGCAGGGAGCCCGCCGCGGTGACGGCGAGGGCGATGAGTGGAACGGGTCTCGCAGGAACGGTTCTCGTGTTGCGCACGCGTACCTCCTCCGGGATCTTCCTGAGATCGGTACGGCGAGGTGTACCTGTTCGACTCAACCGCAACAAGAGGGAGTTGGTGTCACCGATGCCCCGGATGGCGCATCTGCCTGCCCTGGGCCGCGGTGACCGGGCGCCGAAACGACCGTGACTGCCGTGTGACACGGCCCGACTAGAGTTCGGTCCATGCGCGATCTCGGGACCGGGTTCAGGTATCTCCTCAAGGGCCAGCGGTGGGTGGCCCGGCACGGCAAGCAGTACGGCTTCGGGCTGATCCCGGGGCTGATCACCCTGGTGCTCTACGCGGCCGCCCTGGTCGCGCTCGCGCTCTGGGGCGAGGACTTCGTCTCCTGGTCGACGCCGTTCGCCGACGACTGGTCGAGCCCCTGGCAGGGTCTCTTCCGCGGCTTCCTCACCGCCGTCCTGTTCGCCCTGGGCCTGCTCCTCTCCGTGATCACCTTCACCGCGGTCACGCTCCTCGTCGGCCAGCCCTTCTACGAGAACCTCTCCGAGAAGGTCGACCGGGACGTCTCCCCCGACGGCTCCGCACCCGAGTCCGGCCTGCCGCTCTGGCGCGAGCTGTGGATCTCGGGCCGCGACAGCCTCCGCATCGTCCTGCGCGCCGCCCTCTGGGGCGTCCTGCTCTTCGCCCTCGGCTTCATCCCGGTCGTCGGCCAGACCGTCGTACCGGTCCTCGGCGTCTTCGTCACCGGCTTCTTCCTCACCGAGGAACTCACCGCGGTCGCCCTCCAACGCCGCAGCGTCGCACTCCGCGACCGCCTCACCCTCCTCCGCTCCCGCAGAACCCTGATCTGGGGCTTCGGCGCGCCTCTCGCCGCCGCCTTCCTGGTGCCGTTCGTCGCGGTGTTCCTGATGCCGGGGGCGGTCGCGGGGGCGACGCTGATGTCGCGGGAGTTGATGGGGGAGGAGACCGTGGAGGGCGGGGGCCGGAATGGCGCCGGCCCTTTTGACGAGGAGCCGGCGCAC
>CBFGZZ010000058.1:0-31297 GCA_965653385.1 uncultured Streptomyces sp.
AAACAGCGGATGGCCGCACCGGGTTGACGGGTGCGGCCATCCGCTGTTTCGCACCCGGACAGCGGCCGAGCGGCAATCGGGTGACCGTGTTCCGTCGCCCGTGACTCGGCCTCGGGGGAACGCCGTTGCCTTATAAGCCGACACGACACAGAGAAGGGTCAAAGATCCCAAATTGCTACGGATTACGTGTATATGCTCACACTAAGTAGTCAACCAGGGCCTCGTGCCCGGGAAGAAAGGGTCAGATTATGCGCAGGTTTCAGCGCGTTGCGGTCGTAGCCGCGGCCGTCGCAGGGCTGTCCGCCTTCGGTGCCGGTGCCGGCACCGCTTTCGCTCACGAGGGCGACTTCGACGGTCAGGTCGTCTCCGCGGTGGCCACCTCGACGGCGAACGCCGTGGCCAACTGGGGTGCGCCGACCGACAAGGCGCACGCGGCTCCGGAGGCGGCTCCCGCCGCTGCTCCGCAGGTCGCGCCGGAGGCCGCTCCGAAGGCCGCCGCGCCGGAGTACGGATACGGCGAGTACAGCGCTCCGTCGTACACCCCGTCGTACACCGCTCAGTAAGCAGAAAGACGCCGAGGGTCCGATGCGCGGGTTTCAGGGCACTGTGATTTCGTCGTGACCGCCGCGGGGCGGGTGGCTTCTGACGCCACGCCACAGCCGGCCCGCTAGGCCATCGCCGCGAAGCGTCACGACAGGCGCATCGATATCCGTCGGAACACCGTTATGCATATCGCGCGGTCTGAACGCCCAGCTCCTGGACCAGACCGAGCTGTTTTCAACGGTGTGCTGGACAACACCCTTAGCAAATGCAGCCCGGCCGCGCAGCAGACCCGTCAGGGAGCGCGGCCGGGCTGCCGCAGTTCCGTCGTACCCGACCTTTGCAAAGGAACGCCGTACATGAACGGTCGACAGAAGATCGCAACCGTCTCGGGGCTCCTGGGAGCTCTCGCCGTGATCTACGGCGGCGCCGCGCCGGCGTACGCCGACGATCCCAAGGGCGCCTGCTCGTTCACCGCCCAGGGAGACATCGTCTGCGTCAAGAAGAGCGAGGTCGTCCACAAGGACAAGCGCAACGGCTACGTCCTCAAGCAGAGCCAGGACTGCTCGACGGTCGAGCGGCCGCGCGTCGTCGGCCCCCGGGACCAGATGCTGAACGGCGGGTCCGTGAAGTCCGGTCCGGTTGTGGAGTGCAACAACACGGCGAAGCTGCCCAAGGGCGTCAAGATCCCCAAGTTCGACTTCTGAGACAGGTCAGCGGCCGATGCCGGACCGGGAGTGATCCTGGTCCGGCATTCGCGTTCTCGGTCTCCGGACGGCGCTCCCTGGGGCGGGACGCGGCCCGCGAAAAGCCCGGGGCCCCGGCCGGAAGGCCGGGGCACCGGGAAAGGAAGCGGTTTACGTCACTTGCCGAAGGCGCTGTTGCTGCAGCCCATCTCCGAGCCGAGCCCGGTCTCCTGCGCGCCCGGGCTGCCCTCGCCGTTCAGCAGGTTGCCGCCGAGGCCGTTGAGGACACCGACCTGGCCGAGCACGTCGACGTTGGCGTCGTGCGACCGGCAGTTGCTGCTCTGGAGGACGTCGACGTTCGTGCCCTTCTGGCCCCAGCCGCCTCCGTCGGCGTGGGCGGCGCCGGAGCTCAGGAGACCGACGCTCCCGAGAGCGGCGACCAGGACGGCGGCCTTGCGGAGCTTGTACATGTTCTTCTCCGGTGGAGTGAAGTGGGTTGCGATCCATTTCGGACCGACTTCGAACAGTTACGGAGGCTAATAGGAAATATTCCGGAGCAATGGGCGGCGCGCCGAATTCAGAAAATTCTCACCATCTTGGCCGATGGCCCGGAAATTACTCCCCTCGCGAGGAATCGCGAGCAAAAGCGTGACACAAAAAGGAGTCCCGGTACCGGGCCTGGGGGCTCGGTACCGGGACTGTTTCCCGCTTCGGCCGGCTGCGCGGCCGTCAGTGCCTAGAAGGCGCTGTTGTTGCAGCCCATCGACGAGCCGAGGTGGGTGTCCTGCGCGCCCGGGTCGCCCTCGCCGTTGAGCGCGCTGCCCAGCAGGCCGTTGAGGACGCCGACCTGGCCGAGGACGTCGACGTTCAGGTCGTGCGACTTGCAGTTGGAGCTCTGGAGGACGCTGAACTTGCCCCCGTCCTTGCCGCCGTGACCGTCGGCGGTGGCGGTGCCGGCGCCCAGCAGTCCGATGGTGCCGACGGCGACGACCATGACGGCAGCCTTGCGAACCTTGTGCATGTTCTTCTCCGGTGGAGTGAGGTGGGTGCGATCTGTAGAAGATCGACTTCGTACAGTTACGGAAGATTAATACGAAGTATCCCGATATGTCCCGGAGGCACGCCGAAGTCCGCGCTTCATGCCGAAAGCACCCAAAAGCCGCATCGAGTAGCCGCGAAGGAGATGAGGTTCGGATCTCCCCGCGGCGTTGCCGTCAGCGCGCGTAGCGGGCGTGAGCGAGGGAGTTCGCCTGGCTGTTGGCCTGGTCGCAGTCGATGCCGCGGGTCTCGGAGGCGGCCAGTACGGCGACCGGGACGGCCGCGTTGACCAGCGACTGAGGGCTGCACTCCTGGTACGGGCGGAACAGGTTGGCCTGCTCGATCGGGCCGGACGGCGCCGCGGCCGGCTGCTGGTTGACCTGCGGGCTGATCTTCGGGCTCAGTTGGGGGCTGACCTGCGGGCTGACGTCGGCGCCGCGCTGCGGGGCCGGGGCCGCCTGGCCGTGCGCGGCCGGCAGGTTGGAGGACTGCGCGGAAGCCTGCGAACTGCCCCACGAGGTGGCCTGGACGTCCGGCTGACCGGCGGGGGCCGGTGCGGTACCGCCGTATCCGACGGGCGCGTCGGCGACGCTGGGTCCGGCGCCGATGGCCGACAGACCACTGGCTGCTGCTACGACGAGCGCGACCTGATGAAGCTTGCGCATGGAACCTCGGCCCTTCATTGACCTGTGCATGGAACATATGGAAATGCGGCTGCGATGCACCATCGCTCTGACCCTGGGGGGAACGAGAGAAGCGCGGGACCGGTCACGTGCGCGCAGAAGTCGTCACTCATTTGCCAGAGGGTGTTAATTAGAGCCTTTTATCCGATCGATGGCAATTGAGTGACGGAGATTTGGATCCCGTGACCTGGTCAGGGAAATGTCGTTGCCAGCTGAGAGAGGGCAGCGATCTGTAATCAGAGAGAGGTGACGGGATCCGCTGCCTGCTCCGGCGTGAAGTCCACATGACAGCTCAGGCATTACCCCTGTAAGGGCGCAGTACGAATATCAGACTGAGCGCACGCAAGACTGACTGAATACAACGGATTTCCCTGTACAGGTAATGAAGGGCCGAGGGTTCCATGCGCAAGCTTCACAAGGCCGCGCTCGTCGTAGCGGCGGCCGGCGGTCTGACCGCCATCGGTGCCGGCGTCAGCGAGGCCGCCGACTATCCCGTCGGGTACAGCGGTGCCGCGCCGGCTCCCGCTCCCGAATATCCGGCACCCCAGTACGCTCCGGCGCCTCCTCCCCAGTACGCGGCGCCCCAGTACGCTCCGGCGCCTCCTCCGCAGTACGCGGCGCCTCAGTACGCTCCGGCGCCTCCTCCGCAGTACGCGGCGCCCCACTACGCCCCGGCGCCCGCTCCCCATTACGCCCCGCCGCAGCCCCAGGTCACGGCTTCGGCCCGTTCGACGGGTGCGGCGCAGGCCACGCGTCCGCAGCCGCGTCCGCAGCCCCAGCCGGCCCCGCACTACGCGCCCCCGGCGCCCGCCCCGCGCCAGGAGAGCGGTTACGCCTCCGCCTCGGCCTCGTCGGGCGGCTACGCGCAGGCCTCCGGTGCGCCGCACTCCGCCCCGGCCGCCGCGCCCCAGCCCGTCGCGCCGCAGGTCGTGCCGCAGGTCACCCCGCAGACGGCGCCGCAGGTGATGCCGCAGGTCGCTCCGCAGGTCTCCGCGCCGCAGGTCTTCAACCCGGAGCCCCCGCCGCGGGTCGCCCCGCAGGTGAACCCGCAGGTGAACCCCGAGGTGAACCCGCTGATCAACCCGCTGATCTCGCCGGCCAGCGCCCCGCAGGTGCCCGGCCTCGGCCTGGGACAGGTCGCGGCGCCGCCCGTGGGCCAGTTGGGTCTGCCCCGACTCGGCTGACGCAGCGGGCCGTACGTGTCCCGCCTCCTCGCTCGATCCCCCGCACACCCCATCTGCTCGACCAACGGAGAAGAAATGCGCAAGCTTCAGAAGGTCGCCCTCGTGGGCGCCGTCCTCGGCAGCGTCGGCTCGTTCGGCGCCGGTACCGCCGCCGCCCACGGTGAGGCGATGGCCCACGACCTCGACATCACGCAGGGCATCGAGTGCCGTTCGCACGACATGAACATCGACATCCTCGGCAGCCTCGGTCTCGTCAACGGCGCGCTGGGCAACGCGCTCAACGGTGAGGGCTCCCCGGGCGCGCAGCCCAGCCACCTCGGCTCGGACATGGGCTGCAACAGCGGAGCGCTCAAGTAGACCGTAGGAAGTGTCGGTTCAACGCCCGCTCCATCACGGGGCGGGCGTTTGGACTGCGAGCCGGAGAGACCGCATGAGACTGTCCTGTGCCGACGAGATGCTGCTGCTCAACGGGTGTCCGGGTGTGATCGGCCTGGCGGTGGTCCTCTCCGGCGAGCAGCCCGACGTGGAGCAGGTGCGGGCGCGTGTCGCCGAGCGGTGGGCGGGCCTGGAGCGGATGAACTGCGTGCTCGACGGCCCTCGCGACGGCCGAACGGCGGTACGGCAGCGGCTGTTCGGGCGGCGGGGACGGATGCGGTGGGCCGTTCCGGGGCCCTTCGATCCCGGCGCTCATGTCGGCGTGGCACCGACCAAGTTGGACGACCTGTGGGCGCGCAGCGTGGGCCGGCCGCTGACCGGCGGGCTGCCGCCCTGGCGGCTCCACGTGGTCCCGGACGCGGCGCACGGCGGTGACTTCGCGCTGGCGCTGGTGGCTCAGCACGCGCTGCTGGACGGGCGGTCACTGGCGATGTTGATGCGCGCGCTGATGGACGGCCCCGCGGCGAGGGAGTCGGTGCGGTCGACACCGCCGCCGCGGGTCGGACTGCGTGCGGCGGGCAGGGAGCTCATGGCGATGTCGGCCGCGGGACAGGCCCTTCCGATGCGGCCGCCCGGGGAGCCGTGCTCCTCGGTCGCGGTGCGCGAACTGCCCGCGCACACGGTCCGATCCGCCCGTCGGCAGCCCGCCGACGGGCGGGGCGCGACGCTGAACGAGCTGCTGGTCGGCGCCGTGGCCGGGGCCCTGCGCGATCGGTACGGGCCGGTGCGGCGGTGGCGCCAGCGCGACGAACCGGTCTACACGGCCGTACCGTGCGATCTGCGCACCGGGGCGACCACGGGCGAACTCGGGAACACCCTCACGGTCGTCCGGGTTCCGTTGCCCGTCGACGTGGACGGTCCCGTGGCGCGGCTACGGGCCGGTCAGGCCGCGATGGCCGGCGTGCCCGAGCGGGCCGCCGCGCACGCCACCGTGCTGTTCCCGGCCGCAGAAGCGGTTCGCCGGGCGGGGCCCTGGGTCACCGGGCTGCTGGCCGACCGCGGGCGTCACAACTGCTTCGCGGCGACCGCGACCACGGCCATGAAGTGGCCCGGCGGGGCCGGCACCTTCCAGGGTCGTCGGCTCGTGCGCACGGTCGGGCTGCCGCCCTTGCAGCACCCGGGCACGGTCAGCTTCGCCCTGGCACAGGCAGGGGACGCGTTCACGCTCACCACGGTGTGCCATCTGCGCCAGAACGACGCGGAGCGGCTCGCCGACGCGGTCGTCACGGAGTTCGAGACATGGGCCCAGATGGCGACGCCGTCAGTGCCCTGACGGCACCAGGAGATGGAGGCAGTTGCATGGAAGCGGAACACGGCGACGTATGGGAAGCGCTGCGCCCGCTGTGCGCGCGGGTGATGTCGGTGCCGCCGGAGGCGGTGGTCCCGCAGGCTCGGCTCGTCGCCGATCTGGGCGCGGACAGCCTGGACATCACCGAACTGGAAGCGGCTTCGGAGGAGTTGTTCGGCGTCTGTCTGAGAGGGACCGACAAGGCCGCCGTGTCCACCGTGGGTGATGTCGCCGACCTCATCGTGCGGCTGCGTACCCCCGGCGCCCACAGCACCCTCGCCCGATGACCGGCCGACCCGCCGTCGCCGTCACCGGCCTCGGAGTTCGCTGCGCGGCCGGAGCGAGTCCGCAGGAGCTCTGGGAGAGTCTCGTACGGTGCCGTTCCGCGACGTCGCTGCACGCCTTCGACGACGAGGGCACGGTCGTGTACCCGGCGTCCGCGATGACGGCGTTCGACCCGTCCGGCTGCCTGGCGCCCAAGGAGGTGCGCCGGATGGACCGTTCGGCGCAGCTGGCCGTGTGCGCGGCCGTGGACGCGGTGGCGGACGCCGGAGGGCTGCACGTCGGTCCCGGCCGGCGGGCGGTGGTCACCGGCACCGGGTACGGCGGGGTGATCAGCCAGGAGAACGGCATCGGGCAGCCCGACGTGCTCTACGCGCCCCGGCTGATGAACAACGCGGGCGCCTACTGGATCAGCGCCAGGCTCGGGATCACCGGGCCCAGCCTGACGGTCTCCACCGCCTGCGCCTCCGGCACGCACGCCGTGGGCGAGGCGATGCAGATGATCAGGGCGGGGTACGCGGACGTGGTGGTGGCCGGAGGCCATGACAGCCCGCTGACTCCGACGACCGCGCTGGCGTTCGGGCGGGCCGGGGCGATGGTCACCGAGTGCGAGGATCCCGCCTCCGCGTCACGGCCGTTCGACGTCGGGCGACGCGGGTTCGTCCTCGCCGAAGGGGCGGCGTTCCTGGTGCTGGAGCGGCTGGACCTCGCCCGCGAGCGGGGCGCCCGCGTCTACGCCACGCTGACCGGGTACGGGCGTACGTCCGACGCCTTCCACCTGACGGCACCGCACCCTGACGGGACGGGCGCCCGGGCGTGCATGGAGCAGGCGCTCGTCGACGCCGGTACGACCGCGGACGCCGTCACCCATGTCAACGCGCACGGCACCGGGACCGAGCTGAACGACCTCGCCGAAGCGCGGGCCATCAGCGCCGTGTTCGGCCCGCGCGCGGTGCCCGTCACCGCGCCCAAGGCCGTGACCGGGCACGGGCTGGGGCTGGCGGGAGCGCTGGAGGCCGTGATCACCGCGTTGTCCGTGCGGGAGGGGCTCGCGCCGCCGACCGCGCATCTCACGCGGCTGGATCCCCGGTGCGAGCTGGACATGGTCGTCGGGGAGCCGCGCAAGATCCCGGACGGTCCGGTGATCAGCAACAGCTTCGCCTTCGGCGGCCACAACGCGTGTGTGGTGTTCGACTCGCCCCACGGCTGTGGCACATGAGGCTGACGGCCATCGACGAAGGGCATCTGCGCAACGGGCTGCCGGGGACGATCGGTATCGCCGGGGTGTTCCCCGGCGAGCCGTTCGACCTGGAGCGGGTGCGGGCCCGGGTCCGTGAACGGTGGGGCGGGCTGGAACGGATGAGCCTGGTCCTGCGGCCGCCCGCCGGGTCGGGGGCGCTGTCGTGCCACCGCTGGGAGGCCGCCGGGCCGTTCGATCCCGGCGCGCACATCACCACAACGGACCAGGAACTGCGGTCCCTGCTCGCCGACGGTGTGAGCCGGCTGCTGCCGGCCGAACGGCCGCTGTGGCGGCTGCTGGTCGGGCGGAACGCCCTCGTGCTGTTCGCGCATCACGCGCTGCTGGACGGCAGATCGCTGGAGACGGTCTTCCGGCTGCTGATGGACGACGCCGTACCGCCGCTGCCGCCGCGCGTGCCGGCCGCGGCGGACCCGACCGCGACGGTACGGCGGCGTCCGGCCGTCAGCGCGGCCGTCGTGGGCAGGGAGTTGCGCCGGATCGGGGCGCTCGGGCGGCCCCTGCCCACGGCTTCGCCCGGCGAGGCGCGGCCGTCGGTGGCGGTGGTGGAGCTCGATCCGCAGGTGATGCGCACGGCTCGCCGGCAGCCGGCCGACGGGCGGGGGGCGACCCTCAACGAGCTGCTGCTGAGTGCGTACGCCGGTGCCCTGCGGGTGTGCCACGGGCCGCTGCGGGCCTGGCCGAAGGGATCGAACCCCTTCTACGCCACGGTCCCGGTCGACCTGCGGACCCGTCGCAGCGCGCAGCAGCTCGGCAACGGCGTCACCGTGCTGCGGATGCCGCTGCCCGTCGACCTGGAGTCCCCCCTGGCGCGCCTCGCGGCCTGCCAGGACCAGGTCGCGGGGTTCGACCGGCGCTGCGACGCCCACCGCGCGATCCTTCCCGCGCTTCAGGGGGCCGCGCGTGCCGTGCCGTGGCTGGCCGGGGTGATGGCCCGGCGACTGGCCCGACCCGAACTCACCACCAGCCTGTGCACCGCCTTCAAGTGGCGGGACCACCCCAGTCATCTGCACGGCCGCCCCCTGGACCGTGTCGTCCCCCTGCCGCAGCTGTCCCCTCCCGGTACGGCGAACCTCTGCCTCGTCCACACCGCCGACGCCTACACGCTCACGGTCGTCAGTCACACGCGGGCCGGTGACGCCGAGCTGATCGGCGCGGCGGTCGCCCGGGAGCTGGAGGCGCTCGCGGCGTGCGACGTGTCGGCCGTGCGGGCCGGTTAGGGCTTGCGTACGTCGTGGCTCAGGGTGCGGGCCGACTCGGGGCGGGTCAGGACGTCCGTACTGTCGACGAACTGGTCCACCGCGCCGAAGAGCGGCAGGTCCTTGAGGGCCGGGTCGGTGATGCGGGCGGTCAGGGCCGCGGCGAAGCGGTCGGCGCGCAGGACCTGGAAGGGTCTGGAGTGGTACGGGCGCGTGGCGGGGTCGACGCGGTCGGTCAGACGGAGCTGGTTGTGCTGGTGCGCGACGATCTCGTACGCGTGGACCAGGTGACGTTCGCGGGTGTGCCAGTCCGTGGCGGCGAGCGCGGCCGTGAGCACGGGGGAGAGGCGGGGGCCGGCGGCGGTGCGGGCGAAGGCGCTGCCGAGCCATTTGCCGTACGGCGGGTAGCGGCGGTCCATCAGGAGGCACAGCCGCATCAGGTCGCGGGCCAGGCGGGCGGCGGTGACGGCGGAGCCCAGCTCGTCGCCGACCTCACCCGAGCGGCCCACGAAGGCCTCCTCCTGCGCGATGCGCTGCCACTGGCAGGCCAGGACGTACAGCCAGACGTCGTGGGGGTACCAGCGCAGCGCGCGGCGTAACGGGGTCAGGGTGTGCAGACCGTCGTGGAACACGGCGCCCGCGGTGACCTCGGCGAGCAGCTGGCCGGGTACGGCCAGCCAGTCGGCCGGGGTGATGCCCTGCGCCGGGTCGAAGCCGAGGGTGTCGGTGAACCAGGTGGCGGTGCCGGTCACTTCCACGCGGTGGTGGACGGGGCCGTCCGTGCGCCGCATGACGCGGATGTCGCGGCTCTCTCCGGTGGGGGCGAAGTTGGTCGGGTGGCCCAGGAACGTCTTCGGGAGGTGCTCGGCGAGTATGTGTCTGATCCGGGCCGCGTGCCGGGGCACGTCGTGGCGGTGCAGGAAGACCTGGAGCCGCGGGCCCCACTCGTGGTCGGCCGAGCGAGGGGTGTCGTAGCCGAGGACCTCGGATCCGCTGCCGATACGGGCGGCCGAGTGGGGGACGCCCGGGGCGGCCTCCTCCAGCAGGGGGCGTACGGCGTCCGTGTAGAAGCGGCGGGAGAGTTCGAGGCCGGGGACGAAGGGGGGCTCAGCCGCGGGTGTGTGTGGGGGGCGCATATTCGTGGGGCTCATGCCAGGGAGCCGTGCCCATTCGGTGAGGGGTCATGCGAACTTCGGTCACGCCGTTGCGAGTTGGGGACAGTCAGGCCTCCGGAGGGCCGCCGCCCAGCTCCGTGAGCGCCTCGTCCGTAAGGCGGTACACCGTCCATTCGTCCTGGGGGCGGGCGCCGAGGGCCTCGTAGAAGGCGATGGAGGGGGCGTTCCAGTTCAGCACGGACCACTCCAGGCGCTGGTAGCCGCGCTCCACGCACAGCCGCGCCAGCTCGGTGAGCAGGGCCTTGCCGTGGCCGGCGCCCCGGGCGGTGGGGCGGACGTAGAGGTCCTCCAGGTAGATGCCGTGGACGCCGCGCCAGGTGGAGAAGTTCAGGAACCAGATCGCACAGCCGACGGTCTCGCCGGTCGTGTCGTCGGCCGCGATGTGCGCGTAGGCGGCCGGGTGGTCGCCGAAGAGGGCCGCGTGGAGCTGCTCCTCGGTCGCCCTGGCCTCCTCCAACGCCTTCTCGTACTCGGCGAGTTCTCGGACGAGGGTGTGGATGGCGGGGACATCGGCGGGCGTGGCGGGTCGGATCATGGGCGCAGGCTAGCTGGCGCGGTCACGAAGCCGCCTGGCGATTTCCAGTTGCTCCTCGTCCAGGGGGCGGCCGTCCTCGATGTCCCAGAGGCAGTTCTGGAGGAGCCGGCCGTAGGTCCAGGCTCGGGCGCGTGCACGGTCCAGGGCCAGTACGTCGGTCATGGCGTCGAAGCGCCAGAGGATGTCGGCGGGGTCGAAGCGGTTGGCCAGGGCCGGCCAGAGTTCGAAGCCGGGGTCGCCGGTCAGGGGCTTGGGGTCGATGGCGAGCCAGGGGGCGCGTTCGCAGGCGAGGACGTTCTCGTCGTGGAGGTCCCAGTGGAGGAGGCGGTCGCCGGGGTCGTCGATGACCTCGCGTACGGCGGCGGCGCAGTCGGCGACGATCCGGCGGGCCGCCGGGTCCGGGATGAGCTTCAGAGCCTCGGGGGTCTGCTCCAGCATGTCCCGGGCGATGTCGCCGAGGTGGCGCAGGCCGGTGGGGGCGGGGAAGGACGTGAGGTGGGCCAGCAGGTGGGCGATGACCAGGACGGACTCGTGGATGTCCGGGTGGTGGGCGAGCATGCGGGCGGAGTCGAGGCGTTCCAGGAGCATGGTGCCGGTGGCCTCGTCGTGGTCGAGGAGCCGGACCGCCCCGTCGCCGTCCCACGCGCGCAGGGCCACCGGCTCGCCCGCGCTCTCCTCGTCGAGGAGTTGCAGCTTCAGCACGGCGGGGACGCCGTCGCGGCGCAGGACCGGGAGGACCAGGGCGCTGACCCCGTGCATCGGGCGGCCGTCGACCCGCAGTTCCCAGCGGTCGAGGAATCCGGCGGTCAGGGCGGGAAGTCCGGCGATGAACGCGCGGCCCGCCTCCCCGTTGTACTGCTGTTGTGATGCGGCGAGCTCCTGCGGAATGTCGATCACCTTTGGCAGGCTACTGGGCTCCCGGAAACGGCTCACGCGAATTACCTTCTCTCCCATGAGCAGCTCGGTCAGCGGTGCCGTGAACGGCGCCATCTCCTTCTGGTACGCGGACGACGGCCTCCCCGCGGTCCGCGAACCGCTCGCGGGGGACACCTCGGCGGACGTGGTGATCGTGGGCGGCGGCTACACGGGACTGTGGACCGCGTACTACCTGAAGAAGGCCGTCCCCTTCCTGCGGATCACCGTCCTGGAGCAGAAGTTCTGCGGCTACGGGGCCTCGGGACGCAACGGCGGCTGGCTGTACAACGGCATCGCGGGCCGCGACCGGTACGCCGAACTGCACGGCCACGAGGCGGCCGTACGGCTCCAGCGGGCCATGAACGACACCGTCGACGAGGTCGTCCGGGCCGCCGAGGCGGAGGGCATCGACGCCGACGTCCATCAGGGCGGGGTTCTCGAAGTCGCCCGTACGCCCGCTCAGTTGGCCCGGCTGAAGGCCTTCCACGAGCACGAGCTGTCGTACGGCGAGAAGGACCGCGAGCTGTACGGCGCCCGGGAGACCGCCGAGCGGATCCGGGTGGCGGACGCGGTCGGTGCGAGTTGGACGCCGCACGGCGCGCGGCTGCACCCGGTGAAGCTGGTCAAGGGGCTCGCGGCGGCCGTCGAGGCGCTGGGCGTGACGATCCACGAGCTGACGCCGGTCACGGAGATCCGGCCCAAGCACGCGGTCACCCCGTACGGCACGGTCCGCGCGCCCTACGTCCTGCGCTGCACCGAGGGCTTCACGGCGAGCCTCAAGGGCCAGAAGCGGACCTGGCTGCCCATGAACTCCTCGATGATCGCCACCGAGCCGCTCACCGCAAAGCAGTGGGCGTCGGTCGGCTGGGACGGGCGCGAGACGCTGGGCGACATGGCGCACGCCTACATGTACGCGCAGCGCACGGCCGACGGGCGGATCGCGCTGGGCGGGCGCGGGGTGCCGTACCGGTTCGGGTCGAGGACGGACAACGACGGCCGGACGCAGCCGGCGACCGTCGAGGCGCTGCGGGAGATCCTCGTCGGGTTCTTCCCGGCGCTGGCCGGGGTGCGGATCGAGCACGCCTGGTCGGGTGTGCTGGGCGTGCCGCGCGACTGGTGCGCGACCGTCACGCTGGACCGCTCGACGGGCATCGGCTGGGCGGGCGGCTACGTCGGCTCGGGCGTGGCCACCGCCAACCTCGCCGCCCGCACCCTGCGGGACCTCGTCCAGCAGGACTCGGGACAGGGCGGGCGCACCGAACTCCTCGATCTGCCCTGGGTCGGGCACAAGGTGCGCAAGTGGGAGCCGGAGCCCTTCCGCTGGCTCGGTGTGCAGGGGCTGTACGCCACCTACCGGGCCGCCGACCGCAGGGAGCAGGGCAGCGGGGCGGCGCAGGCGTCGCGGCTGGCGCGGGTGGCGGACAAGGTGGCCGGGCGCGACTGAGAATGGCCGTCGGCTGAGTGTCGTGGCGAGGGGCGGGGGCGGCCCTTGGTGCGGGCGTGACGTGGTTGGCGAAGGTGCGGGTGACTGGTCACGGGCGCGGGGTGTGCGACTGTTTTCCGGACCCCGTCGCACTCCACGCCCACCACACCGCAGGCCCGCGGCCCTCAGCGGTCCGTCCGCGTCGCCCTCGGAATTCGGGGCCGTCTCTCAGTTCACCGACTCCGGGACCCGCGTGTCCTGCGGGGCGCCGTGTTTCGGGGGCTTCGCCGTGACCATCAGGGCGGCGACCAGGCCGGCCAGCAGCATGATGGCGGCGGCCCACCAGATGGCGACCGTGTAGCCGTGGACCACGCCCTCCCTGGTGACCAGGGCCCGCTGGGCCGGGTCGGTGAGATGGGCGGTGATGTAGGCGGCGCCGCTGGTGGTGGCGACGGTGTTCAGCAGGGCCGTACCGATCGAACCGCCCACCTGCTGCGAGGTGTTGATGGTCGCCGAGGTCACCCCGGAGTCCTGCGGCGCCACGCCCGCCGTCGCCGTGGCGAACACCGGCATGAAGATCAGGCCCATGCCGAGGCCCATCAGGATCAGGGCGGGCAGGATGTCGCTCGCGTAGGACGAGTGCACCGTCAGCCGGGTCAGAAGCACCATGCCGACCGTCGCCAGCAGGGCACCCGGGGCCATGAGCAGACGGGGCGCCACATGGTCCAGCAGCCGGGCGGCGATCTGGGTGGAGCCGATGATGATCGCGGCCGTCAGGGGCAGGAAGGCGAGGCCGGTCATCACCGGCGAGTAGTCGAGGATGACCTGGAGGTAGTAGGTCATGAACAGGAACAGCCCGAACATGCCGATCACGGCCAGCGCCATGGTCAGGAAGCAGCCGGCGCGGCTGCGGTCCTTGATGATGTGCAGCGGCAGCAGGGGCACGGGGGCCCGGGTCTGCCACCAGACGAAGGCCGCGAGGAGCACGACGCCCGCCGCGAAGAGCCCGAGGACCAGCGGGTCGGTCCAGCCGCGCGGCTCGGCCTCGGCGAACCCGTAGACGATCGCGACCAGGCCGCCGCAGCCGAGCAGGACGCCGGGCACGTCGAGGCGGGCGCCCGCGTGGCGGGGGCTGTCGTGGAGCAGGGCGAGGGCGCCGATCACCGCGACGACGGCGATGGGCACGTTGACGTACAGGCACCAGCGCCAGTCCAGGTACTCGGTGAGCAGCCCGCCGACGATGAACCCGATCGCGCTGCCGCTGCCGGCCAGGGCGCCGTAGATGCCGAAGGCCTTGCCGCGCTCCTTGGGGTCGGTGAAGGTCGTCGTCAGCAACGACAGGGCCGATGGGGCCAGTACGGCGGCGAAGACGCCCTGGAGGGCGCGGGCGCCGAAGAGCATGCCGGACGAGGTGGCCGCGCCGCCCAGCGCGGAGGCGGCGGCGAAGCCGACCAGGCCGATGACGAAGGTGCGCTTGCGGCCCACCAGGTCGGCTATGCGGCCGCCGAGCAGCAGCAGTCCGCCGAAGGCCAGGGTATAGGCGGTGATCACCCATTGCCGGTTGCCGTCGGTCATGCTGAGGTCGCTCTGGGCGGAGGGCAGCGCGATGTTCACGATGGTCGCGTCGAGGACGACCATGAGCTGCGCGAGCGCGATGATCACCAGGCCCCACCAGCGGCGGGGGTCGGGGCCGGCGGCCTGGGCGGATTCACCCGTTCGGGTGACGTTCACCTGGCCAGAAGACCATGGTTCGGGGCGTGTCGCATCTGGGGAGGAGTGCTTGGAGTGCGATCCCCCGTCGCGGGACTGCGGCGGTACGCGGTCCCGCGCGGGCTTGCGGTCGGTCATGGTTCCAGTACCACCTTTCCGGTGGTTCCGCGCGTTTCGAGGGCGCGATGGGCGGCCGCCGCCTCGGCCAGCGGGAAGCGCTGCACGGCCGGGGTGAGGCGGCCCTCGGCGGCCTCGGCGAGAGCGCGCAGTTCGAGGGTCTGTACCGGGTTGGGGCCGCCGGCCCGCCGCATCATCGGCGGGCCGAGGACCTGCTGGGAGACGCCTTCGACGAAGTAGGGCGTGCCGTCGTGCAGGCCCGCGCCGGACCAGCCGAAGACCAGGTGCCGGCCGCCGGGGCCGAGCAGCGCGACCGCCTCGCGGGCCACGTCGCCGCCGACGCCGTCGAAGACGACGGTCGCGGGCCGCCCGCCGAGGAACGCGCGGACCTTCTCCGGCCACACCGGGTCCTTGTAGTCGACGGCCAGGTCGGCGCCGTTCTCCCGCACGCGCGCGACCTTCTCCGGGCCGCCCGCGAGGCCGATGACGACGGCGCCGGCGTTCTTGGCGTACTGCACGAGCAGCGTGCCGATGCCGCCCGCGGCCGCCGGGATCACGGCCACCGCGTCCGGGTCGAGCTCGGCGAACTGGAGGATCCCCATCGTCGTACGGCCCGTGCCGATCATGGCGACGGCCTGGGCGGGGTCGAGGTTGGCCGGGATCTCGTGGACGCGGTCGACATCGGCTACGGCGAGTTCGGCGTAGCCGCCCGGCGCGAAGCCGAGGTGGGCGACGACGCGCTTGCCGAGCCAGAGCTCCGCGACGCCCTCGCCGAGGGACTCGACGACGCCGGCGACCTCGCGGCCGGGGATCGTGGGCAGAGTGGGCGGCTGCGGCGCCGGGCCCTGGATGCCCTCGCGCAGGGCCGTGTCGAGGAGGTGGACCCCGGCGGCCGCCACGGCGATACGGACCTGGCCGGGGCCGGGCGTGGGGTCGTCGGTCTCCTCGTAGGTGAGGTTCTCTGCCGGGCCGAAGGCATGCAGGCGGATGGCGTGCATCGGGGTCCCCCATCGTCGGAAACTCGGTGTGTCAGGGCGCCCGCCCCGTCACGGGGCCGGCTGATCGATGCTGCAACCTCAAGCTCCCTTGAGGTCAAGGGAGTGCCGGGCGGGCCGCAGGGCCAGGGACACGGCGGTGAGGGCGCTGTTGAAGGAGACCTCGGACAGGACTCCGGGGGCGGCGACCTGGTCGCCCGCCAGATAGACCCCGGCGCCGCGGTCCACGGCCGGGCGGTCCCGCCAACTGGTGCCGGGCAGGTCGACGGCGCCGGTACGGCCGTTCGCCGTGGACTCGCGCCGCCAGGTGACGCGTTCGCGCCAGCCGGGGAAGCCGAGGTCGAGGAGCTGTTCGGCACGGGCGATGCCGTCGGCCCTGGTCTCGTGCGGGGCGATCGGGATCTGGCCCTGGATCAGCTGTTCGCCGGTCGGCGCGAGGGACCGGTCCTGTGCCGTGAACCGCTCCAGCCAGCCGGGCGCGTCGAGGTCGGAGACGACGAAGGCGTCCCCGCGCCGGGTTCGCACCGCGAGGTCGAGGAGCGCCGTACGGCCGCTGGTCCAGGTCAGCGAGTCGTCCTTGAGAAGACGGCGGGCGGCGTCGAGGGAGGTGGCGACGACGACGGGCGCGCCGGCCGTCCGGCTGTCGAGGTCGTCGAGGCTGTCGACGCGGGACAGGGTCTCCATCCGGACCCCCAGGTTCCAGGCTCGCGCCGCCATCCGGTCGATCATGGTCGCCCAGCCGCCCCGGGGGTAGTGCGCCTCCGGCGGCAGCTTGGTGGCCCGGCGCAGCCGCTCCTGTACGAACGCGGCGGACACGGCGCCGGGGTCGTGGTGGAACAGGGCGACGGCCGAGTAGTGCGCGGCGGCGCGGGCGCCCTCCTCGCCCGCGATGCCGGTGGCCCAGGTCAGGAAGTCGACGTCGACGGGCGCCTGCGGCAGGCCCCGCCGCAACAGCTTGAGCAGGGCGAACGGCGGGGTGCGGCGCAGGACGCCCCGGTACCGCAGCCGCAGCCGCGCGGCCTCCAGGGGCGGGATCGGCGCGAGCGGCCCGATGAGGTCGCGCTGCCTGAGCCAGGCCCAGTGCGGACCGCCGTTGTACAGGGCGTGCGGTCCGTCGTTCGTCCGGTACGGCCCCTCGGCGGTGCGCGCCCGCCCGCCGAGCGTGTGGTGGGCCTCGTACACGGTGACCTTGGCGCCCGCCTCGGCGGCGGTGATGGCGGCGGTGAGTCCGGCGAAGCCGCCGCCGATGACGGTGATGCGGTGCATGGCTGGGGGTCTCCCTCGTGCTCGGGGTCGCCTTTCTGGCCTTCTCTGTGACTACGACGACGCAGGGCACCCGGAATGTGACATCGGGGGCGGCGGCCGGGTCGGCGACCAAGGTGGGCGGTGGGTGTCGCAGTGGCTGCCGCGGCCGTGTCGTCGCAGGTCAGGGGAATTGTCAGTGGGCGGGTGCAGCATGGGGGCATGGCGAGGAGAGCGATGGGTGCGGGCGGTCCGGGCAGGGGCGGCGTGAAGGAAGCGCGGCGGCCCGAGGTGCGGTTGCCGCCGCTGGAGCCCTTCCGGGACGGGGAGTTGGAGCCGGACGGGGACTACGACGGGCTGGAGTTCCGGGAGAAGGACCTCACCGGGCAGGACGGTGCGGGCGCCCGCTTCATGGACTGCGCGCTGACCGGGTGCGCGCTGGACGAGACGAGGCTTCACCACGCCCGGATCCTCGACTCGGTCCTCACCGGGCTACGGGGTGTCGGCACCGACCTCGCCGAGTCGACCCTGCGGGACGTGGAGCTGGTCGACGCCCGGCTGGGCGGGGTGCAACTGCACGGGGCCGCGCTGGAGCGGGTCGTGATCCGGGGCGGCAAGATCGACTACCTGAACCTGCGCAAGGCCAGGCTCAAGGACGTCGTCTTCGAGGGCTGCGTCCTGGTCGAGCCGGACTTCGGGGGCGCACGGCTGGAGCGGGTGGAGTTCGTGGACTGCGCGCTGAAGGGGGTCGACCTCACCGGGGTGACGCTGGCCGAGGTGGACCTGCGCCGTGCGGCCGAGCTGGACATCGCGCGCGGGGTGGACCGGTTGTCGGGGGCGGTGATCAGTTCGGGGCAACTGCTGGATCTGGCTCCGGTGTTGGCGGCGCAGTTGGGCATCAGGGTGGAGGCCGGGGCCTGACGCGAGGGCGCCGGTCCGGGGGTGCGGGGCACTGGAATGGATCCGGTATGATTGATCTTGAGCTGCTCGCCGGAACTCCCGGTGGTCGGTGCTGCGTTGGTGGTCCAAGGAAAGACGCCCCGCTTCCTGCGGGGAAATGCAGGTGCAAGGCCTGCCCGGCGCTCGGATCAGGAGCCCTGCCCCGCGTTCGCGGGACAGGGCTCCTTCGCTTGTCAGGCCCTGCCTGCGACGTCTACGACACCCGGGGGAACCGGGCCTGGAGCGTCCAGATCGCCGGGTTCTCGCCCAGGTCCTCGTGCAGGTCGATCAGGTCGGCGAGCAGGTCGTGCAGGAAGTCGCGGGCCTCGCGGCGCAGTTCGGAGTGCGAGAAGGTCAGCGGGGCCTCCTCGGCCGGCATCCAGTCCGCCTCGATGTCCACCCAGCCGAAGCGGCGCTCGAAGAGCATGCGGTCCGTGGACTCGGTGAAGTCCAGTTCCGCGTGCTGGGGGCGGGAGGCGCGGGAGCCGGCCGGGTCCCGGTCCAGCCGCTCGGCGATGTCGCACAGGGCCCAGGCGAAGTCGAGCACCGGCACCCATCCCCAGGCTGTGGACAGCTCCCGGTCCGCCTTGGTGTCGGCGAGGTAGACGTCGCCGCAGAACAGGTCGTGCCGCAGGGCGCGGACGTCCGCGCGGCGGTAGTCCGTCTGCGGGGGGTCCGGGAAGCGGTTGGAGAGGGCGTAGCCGATGTCGAGCACGGAGGTGATGGTGTCACGCCCGACCTCATAGGATCACCGGGTGTCCCGTTTCGCGCCCGTTGCCCTGACTGTCACCTCGGCCCTCCTCGTCCTCACCGCGTGCGGAGGCGGCGTCCAGGGCACCCCCGGCGGTTCCGGCGTACGCGACCCGTACTTCCCCAAGGCCGGCAACGGCGGCTACGACGTCACCCACTACGCCCTCGACCTCGCCTACGACCCCGACGACCGCCGCCTCAGCGGCACCGCCGAGATCACCGCACGCGCCGCCAAGGACCTCTCCGCCTTCGACCTCGACCTCAAGGGCATGGACGTCGAGCGGGTCACCGTGGAGGGCGAGCGGGCCCGCTGGAGCCGCAACGGCCAGGAACTCGTCGTCCGCCCGCACGACGACCTCGACGAGGGCGAGACCTTCCGCCTCACCGTCAGCTACTCCGGCACCCCGCAGACCGTCACCGACCCCGACGGCTCCGAGGAGGGCTGGCTGCCCACCGCCGACGGCGCGCTCGCCCTCGGGGAGCCGACCGGTTCCATGGCGTGGTTCCCCGGCAACCACCACCCGTCCGACAAGGCGTCGTACGACATCTCGGTCACCGTCCCGGACGACCTCCAGGTCGTCTCCAACGGCGAGCTGGCCGACCGGACCAGCGACGACGGCCGTACGACCTTCCACTGGCGCACCGCCGAACCCATGGCGAGTCATGTCGCCGCGCTCGCTATCGGCGACTACGAAATCCGCCGCTCCACCGTCTCCGCCACCGGCAACAGCGAGCTGCCCGTCTACACCGCCGTGACCCCCGCCCAGGACGAGTCCAGCCGTGACGTCCTCGGCCGGCTACCCGAGATCATCGAGTGGGCCGAGACCAACTTCGGCCCCTACCCCTTCGCCTCCACCGGCGCGATCATCGCCGACGAGGGCGACGCCGGTTACGCCCTGGAGACCCAGAACCGGCCCGTCTTCCCCGGCGCCCCCGGCACCGAACTGCTCGTCCACGAGCTCGCCCACCAGTGGTTCGGCAACTCGGTCACGCCGAAGAGCTGGCGGGACATGTGGCTGAACGAGGGCTTCGCCACGTACGCGGAGTGGCTGTGGGAGGAGGACGACGGCGGCGACAGCGCGCAGGAGACCTTCGACGCCCTGTACGACCACGGCGAGGACGACCACGAGGACCTCTGGGCCTTCCCGCCCGCCAAGCCCACGAGCGCCGCGCACATCTCCGACGACCCCGTGTACCAGCGCGGCGCGATGGTCATCCACAAGATTCGCCAGACCGTCGGCGACGACACCTTCTACGACATCGTCCAGGGCTGGACGGCCGCCCACCGGCACGGCAACGCGGACACCGACGACTTCACCTCGTACGTGGAGGAGAAGGCGCCGGACGAGGACTTCAGCTCCGTCTGGGAGGACTGGTTGTACGGGGAGGGCAAGCCCGACCACCCCTGACGGCGGTTCGCCGGTCAGGCCGACCGATCGAGATCCCGTCGCATCGCCGCACGCGCCGCCCATATCGCCTCGGCGTGCTTGAGCCGCCGCTCCTGCAACTGCGGTGAGTCCAGCGGCGGATCACCGGCGGCGAACGCCTCCTGGAGGTCGCGCAGGGTCGCGTAGACGTCCTCCAGCAGGTCGGCCATCTCCTGCGGGGCGCAGATCAGGGCGGTCTCCCGCGCCTCGTCGCAGCCCGACGCCCGAAAGGCCTCCCGTACGGCCGCCTCCCGCACCGCGTCGGGCTGGTCGCGTCCGGTGACGGCGGCGGCGTGCATGGCCTCGTACGCCAGCCGGTACTTCGTCACGACCGTCACATAGATGTCCCGGCGCTCCTGCCGGGTGCGGTCGGCCTTGTCGCGGCGCCAGCGGGCCCGGTCCGCGAGCAGGGTCGAGCCGACGCCGACGAGTGCGCCGAGGGCGGTGCCGGCCAGGGGCGTCCAGTCCATGCCGGGTCAGGCCTCGTCGGCGTCGGGGGAGGGGGCGAGCTCTTTGCGCAGGACCGTGCAGGGGCGGTCGAGTTGGCGGTCGCGTCCGTAGCCGAGGGTCTCGTAGCCGAGGGCCGTCCAGAAGGCGAGGGCGGCGGGGTTGTTGTCGAGGACGGCCAGGCGGACGGCCGTGCGGTCGGCGGTGCGGAAGCGGTCCTCGACGAGGGCGGCCAACCGGCTGCCGTGCCCCTGGCGTTGCGCCTCCGCGTCCACCATCAGCAGGCCGATCCAGGGGTCCGGGTCGGACGGGTCCGGGTGCCGGGTCAGCGTGACCACGACCCCGACCAGCCGTCCGGCGCTGCGCGCGAGCAGCACCTCCGCCCCGGGCACCCGCAACTCCTCGGCCAGCGCGGCCGCCACCTGCTCCGGCCGGATGTCGTCCGGGTCCGGGAAGTCGCCGCTGAGCGCGTGGAAGTCGCGGTTGGAGGCGTAGAGGGCGGTGAGTTCGGTGAGGAGGGGGGCCGGGATGTCGTGGTCGGGGGTGAGGGGGAGGGGGTCGAGGATCATGGGGGGCAACCTAATCGAAGCCCTCGACCGACGGGCCGGGGACCCCGGAACGCCGGGATGCCGGAACTCCGGAATGTCCGAACTCCGGAACCCGGGAACGCCGGGAGCCCCCGGCCACGGCGTACCGCGGCAAGGGGCTCCGGCTCAGCTCAGCGTCCGTCAGACGTTCACGCCGAAGTCCTGCGCGATGCCCACGAGGCCCGAGGCGTAGCCCTGGCCGACGGCGCGGAACTTCCACTCGGCGCCGTTGCGGTAGAGCTCGCCGAAGACCATGGCGGTCTCGGTGGCCGCGTCCTCGGAGAGGTCGTAGCGGGCGATCTCGGCGCCGCCGGCCTGGTTGATGATGCGGATGTAGGCGTTGCGGACCTGGCCGAAGTTCTGCGAGCGGTTCTCCGCGTCGTAGATCGAGACCGGGAAGACGATCTTGTCGACGTCGGCCGGGAGGCCGGCCAGGTTGACGTTGATCGCCTCGTCGTCGCCGGCGCCCTCGCCGGTGCGGTTGTCACCGGTGTGGACGATGGTGCTGTCCGGGGTCTGCTTGTTGTTGAAGAAGACGAAGTGGGCGTCCGAGTAGACCTTGCCCGTGGGGTTGACCGCGATGGCGGAGGCGTCGAGGTCGAAGTCCGTGCCGGTGGTGGTGCGGACGTCCCAGCCGAGGCCCACGGTGACGGCGGTCAGGCCCGGAGCCTCCTTGGTGAGCGAGACGTTGCCACCCTTGGACAGGCTTACAGCCATTGTTGGGAGTCCCTTCCCTCGTTGCGGTACGGCTAGAAGCTACAGCTACCCCTATGAACGCGACGAGGGGTACCCAAGGTTCCAGGTGTCTTTACTTTCTTTGCCAAAGAGCACCCGTAGGAGATATTCGGGTGACGTGGACCGGACAGGACAGGGAACATGTACGGCATGTCTGGTCCCTACGTCATCCGTGGCTCCGTCTCCCTCCCGGAGGCCGAGCTCATGTGGCGTTTCTCGCGGTCGAGCGGCCCGGGCGGCCAGCACGTCAACACCAGTGACTCCCAGGTCGAGCTGCGTTTCGACCTCGCGGGCACGGAGTCGCTGCCCGAGGTGTGGAAGCAGCGGGCGCTCCAGAAGCTGGCGTCCCGACTGGTCGACGGCGTCGTCTCCGTCCGCGCCTCCGAGCACCGCTCCCAGTGGCGCAACCGCGAGACCGCCGCCGTACGCCTCGCGGCGCTCCTCGCCGAGGCGACGGCCCCGCCGCCGAAGCCGCGCAAGCCGACCCGTATCCCTCGGGGGATCAACGAGCGCCGTCTGCGGGAGAAGAAACAGCGCTCGGACACCAAGCGGGGTCGGTCCGGCCAGGGCTGGACGTAGGGCCGCCGCTGTCCGCTGTCACATCTCCGTCGCCCCGTCCGTCAAGCCACTGACGACGGATCGCGGATGGCGACGAGAGGGTGCGAGAGATGACCGCCGATGACAGTGGCTTCCGGGACGCGGACGCGGACGCGGAGGCGGAGGCTGATTTCCTTGCCCAGCGGTTCGAGGAGCACCGGGCTCGGCTGCGTGCCGTGGCCCATCGCATGCTCGGGTCTTCCGGTGAGGCGGAGGACGCGGTGCAGGAGGCCTGGTTCCGGGTGAGCCGGGCCGACACCACCCGGGTCGACAATCTCGGCGGCTGGCTGACGACCGTGGTCGGGCGGGTCTGCCTGGACATGCTCCGTGCGCGCAAGTCCCGCGCGGAGCAGCCCCTGGACACCACCGCCACCGCCACCGCCAACTCCGCCACCGTCCCTGCCCCAGTCCCCGCGATCCCCTCCGACCCCGAGCAGGACGCCCTCCTCGCCGACTCCGTGGGCGTCGCCCTGCTCGTCGTACTGGACACGCTGACCCCCGCCGAGCGGCTGGCCTTCGTGCTGCACGATCTCTTCGGAGTGCCGTACGAGGAGGTCGGCGCCGTCGTGGACCGCACCCCGGCCGCCGCGCGGCAGCTGGCGAGCCGTGCCCGGCGCCGGGTGCAGGGCGCCGACGCGCCGGAGGGCGGCCCGGCGAGGCAGCGCAGGCAGCGGCAGGTCGTCGACGCGTTCCTCGCCGCCGCCCGGGACGGCGACTTCGACGGCCTCCTCGACGTCCTGGACCCGGACGTCATCGCCCGCAGCGAGGCCGGGGTGGCCACGGGCGCGGCGGCCGTGGCCCGGGGTGCTTCGGCCTTCGGACCGCTCGCCGGAGTCGCACGCCCCGCGCTCGTCGACGGGGCCACGGGGGTCCTGGTACTGGTCGGGGGCCGGCCCGAACGGGCCCTGAAGTTTGCGTTCGTACGGGATCGGATCACCGTGATCGACATCGTGACGGACCCCGCACGACTGTCCCGGCTCGACGTCAGGCCGGTGTAGGCCGGTCCAGTTCCAATACCCCCACCGTCTCGCCCTCGCTCGTCTCCCCGTCGGGGCGGAAACCGAGACGGTGGTAGAAGGCCTCGGGGCCGTTCGGGCCGGGATGCCAGGTGACGTGGAGTTCGTGGCCGCCGCGGCGGCGGATCTCGGTGGCCACGGACTCGACCGCGAAACGGCCGTAGCCGCGGCCCTGTTCCCCGGCGGCGATGTTCAGGCGCCACAGGCCCGAGCGGAACAGGGTGCCGTCGCCGCGCCAGTCGATGTCGAAGAAGGCCATCAGGAACCCGACCGGGCGGTCGCCGTCGACGATCAGACGCGGCCAGGCGACACCGTCGGGATGGACGTATGCCTCCGCGAGGGACTGCATCACGGAGGAGACCGCGAATTCCTGCTCGGGGCGGACGCGTATGCCGGTTGCCGCTTCGAAGTTTCCGGGTGTGATCTTTTCGAGGCGCGGGGCGGGAGGCGTCCGAGGCGTCGGAGTGGATGTCATCCGGCGAACCTATGACGGGTGATCATCCGCGGCCACGGATTTTCGTCCCGGCCTTCCGGCGCGCCTCATCCGCGATCTTCAGCCCAACTGCCGGTACCGTCCCCGGAAATAGGTCAACGGCCCCCCGTCCGAGCTCGGCAGTGAGGCCGACAGGACGCGGCCGATCACCAGGGTGTGGTCCCCGGCGGTGACGCGTTGTTCGGTGCGGCACTCCAGGGTGGCCAGGGCGCCGCCGACCAGCGGAGCACCGGTCTCCAGGCCGCGGACGTACGGGATGTCGGCGAACAGCAGCCGGTCGCTGACGCGGCCCTTCATGGCGAAGCGGCCGGCGATGTGGCGCTGGCTCTCGGTGAGGACCGACACCGCCCACAAGGGCTGCTCGGCGAGCAGGTCGTCCATCCGGGACCCCTCACGCAGGCTGACCAGCACCAATGGCGGGTCCAGGGACACCGACATGAACGCGGTGGCGGTCATGCCGACGTCCTCGCCGGCCGGCGCGTGCGGGTCGTCCGGGTCCAGCGGTGGCTCCAGCGCGGTCACCAGGACCACACCCGCGGCCAACCGCGACATGGCGGCACGGAACTCGTCGTTGCTCACTCCCTCAGCATGCCCAAAGGCGCCGCGGGCGGCGGGGAGGACGGCGGTCACGGGCGGCGCGGGCGACGCGGGCGGGGAAGTGTTCGGCACGCGGAAAACGCTAATGTCGGTCCCCCGTACCCGACATCGGGCCTTCGCCCGAGAAGGGTCCTAGGACTACGGACGGACAGCGGCCGAGCGCCGTTCAGAACCGTTTCGTGCCATCTCCACACGCGCACAGAGTTCGCGTTCAGTAAACGCACAGGAAAAACGCAGAAACACCGCTCAATTGTTCACGTTTACCTGTGACTTGAGTCACAAGAGCCATTAATTGTTGACCCTGTGTACCGAGTGAGCAGCGCGCTGTGATTCAGTGGCGGTGAACCGAGCAAGGAAGATACGCCGAAGAGCACCCTTGATTCGCTGCGAGGTCTCGGGGGGAGGGCGAGCATGGAGACCGAGTCGGAGCCGTATGTCCGCCTTGCGACCCTGCGGCAACTGCACCAGGTCATGGCTGACATGAACACGGCCCGCAGCCTGGCGGACACGCTGCAGACGGTCGCCGACGGCGTCGTCACCGGCCTCGGCTATGAGCTCGCCTGCGTCAACCTCGTACGCCCCGACGGCGATCTCGTCGTCGCCGCCTTCGCCGGCAACCCCGCGGCCGAGGCCCTCATCACCGGCCGCGTCGGCTCGCGCGACTCGTGGGAGCGCCGGCTGGGCATGGGCCGGCGCTGGGGCGACCTGGTCTTCATCCCGCACACCGAGGGCTGGGTCCTCGACGACGACGACGTCCCGCAGTGGTACACCGACGGCCCCGCCCCCCGCTTCGAGGACGAGTGGCACCCGAGCGACCGGCTCTTCGCGCCGATGTACACGCCGGGCGTGCAGGGCGGCGCGTGCGGCGAGCTGATCGGGGTCCTCTCCGTGGACCGGCCGCGCAACGGGCGGCTGCCGGGCGCATGGGGGCGCGAGGCGCTCCAGATGTACGCGTTCCAGGCCGCCATCGCGATCAGCAACGCACGTCTACGCGCGAATATGCAGCGGGCACTGGTCAGGCTCGAACGCGAGCAGCAGGCCCTGCGCGCCAGTGAGGAAAGCTTCAGGCAGGCCTTCGAGTACGCCCCGTCCGGCATGGCCATCGCCGAGATGGGCGGCGACCAGCACGGCCGGATCCTGCGCACCAACGACGCCCTGTGCCGCCTCCTCGGCCGCCCCGCCTCCGCGATGCGCCGCTACGCCTTCTCCGACCTCGTCCACCCCGAGGACATCGGCACCCTGCTGCGGACGTCCGCCGAGGGCGGGCGCGCGGAGCTCCGGCTCGGCCGCCGGGACGGTACGTACGTCTGGGTCAGCCTGCGCAACAGCGTGGTCGCCGACGCCGCCGACGGCCCCCGCTTCCTGCTCACCCACGTCGAGGACATCGAGGAGCGCAAGCGCCGCGAGCTCCAGCTCGCCCACCGCGCCTCGCACGACTCGCTCACCGGCCTGCCGAACTCCGCCGAGCTGCGCGCCCGCCTCTCCTCCCGGCTCTGCCAGCGCTCCTCGATCCCCCAGTCGCTCGACTCCGTCCGCGGCGCGACCCAGCTCGGCGCCCTGGAGCCGGTCGACGCGGCGTACGGCCACCCCGCCTACGACGCCAACGGCCACGGCTTCGACTTCCGGCCCGGCGCGGCGGCGTTCGACGCCTTCGACCACCACGTCCACACCGTGGCCCCGGTCGAGGGCGAGCGGGACGACGGCGCCAAGGGGCTCGCGGTGCTCTTCTGCGACCTCGACGGCTTCAAGTCGATCAACGACCGGTTCGGGCACAACGCGGGTGACGCGGTTCTCATCGAGGTCGCGCGCCGTCTCTCCCGCGGCGTCCGCGACGGCGACACCGTCGCCCGGCTCGGCGGCGACGAGTTCGTGATCCTCGCCGACGGGCTCGGCCGGGCCGACGCCCAGGACCTCGCCGTACGTCTGCGCAACGAGATCATCCAGCCCATCCGCGCCGAAGGGCGGGCCGTCCGGGTCGGCGCCAGCTTCGGCATCGGGTGGGCACACTGCGGGATGACCGCGGACGAAGTGTTGAAGTCCGCTGACGAGCGGATGTACGTAGAGAAACGATCTCGTCCCAAACAGCACAGACGCGCTGGGTAACCCCCAGGTCAGCGAGCCGATGCGATCCGAGTCACCCGTTTGGGCCATCAGGAGCGGGTAGGCTCGCCATTCTGACCCCACGTATCGCATCCGCCCGCACCTGGTGAGGAGTACCCAAGGGATGACGTCCGGTAACAACGGCGCGCCTACGCCCGAGGACGACGACCCGTTCGGCTACCTCTACGCCGACGGGCAGGCCAACGGCGCCCAGCCGCCCTCCGGGGGCGGTGGCTACGGCTACCCGGGCTCGGTCAACCGGGTGCGCGCGGTCGGCCAGCGCCAGTACGGCCAGCAGCAGCCGACATCGGCCTACGGCCAGATACCACAGCAGCAGGGCGGCGCGTACGGCCAGCCGAACGCGCACTACGCGGCGCCGGAGACGCATCCCGGCGGGGCGCAGACGGTCCAGCAGCAGCCGGCTTACAGCGGCGGCAGCGGCTCCGGGAGCGGGCGCGGCGGGGGCCCCAACACCAAGGGCCTGCTGATCGGCGCGGTCGCCGTGGTCGCGGCGGTCGTGATCGGGATCAGCGTCGCGATGCTGGGCGGCGACGAGGACCCGGGCGACAAGGGGAACGAGGCCGGCTCGACCCCGACACAGTCCCAGCAGAGCAGCGCGCCCAGCCCGTCGAACAGCAACAGCCAGGCGGCCGAGGACGACCTGCCGACGATCGACGCCAAGGCCCTGGCTCTCGCGGGCAGCGCCACCACCGCGTCCGACATCAAGGGCGCCCAGGCGGACGGCGGCGTCTATGTCACCGGCTTCAACCAGGTCGGCTCATCGGTCACCTGGAGCGTGAACGGGATCCCGAAGTCCGGCAAGTACACCGTCTTCGTCGGCTACAGCGTCCCCGGCAAGGACCAGAACGCCACCCTCACGGTCAACGGCACGGCCTCCGACTCCCCGATCGACCTGAAGAACTGGACGGGCGCCGCCGAGGGTGACTACGAGAAGAGCTGGACGAAGACCTACAACTACGTCCAGCTCAACAAGGGCACGAACACGATCAAGGTGTCATGCGAGCAGGGCAACCAGTGCGACGCGCTCATTGACCAGATGTGGCTGGTCAGGGGCTGGGTCAAATCCAATGGCTGAGCGCGTCGGGGGTGCCGGATGGCCGGGAGGAGGCAACGCCGTTGCTCATCCCCTTGGGGCGAGCAACGGCCTTCACGCGCCTATCGTCACTTAAAGCGCCCGAACGTTACACACTTCGCAGCCACGTAACCCAAGCGGCCGTTCTTGGTGAGGACGGCAACCCACGTCTTGCCGCTTGGGCCGCCGCTCCAGCAGGTGTAAGAGCCGCCGGTCTTGGTCGCGCACGTGTTGCTCACGCACTGTCTTCCCTGGAGATCAGGAATCGTGTCGAGCTTGGCGGAGCCAGTGTTCGTGGCGGCTCTGACGGTAGCTGTGTGCCCGCGGTAGGGAAAGGCACCGGGCCATGAGTCTTCGGCGCTGGCGGGGGTGGACGTGACAATCAGTGATGCGCTGGCTATAGCTGCTACAGCTGTAAGTGGGCGAGCGAAACGCAGCATCGTTTCTCCGTATCTCCTGTGGGAGAAGCGATCTTAAAACGATTGTGATCAGTGCATGACAGTAATGCGCCGCTCGGGCGCGTCATGCCGCGGTGACCACCCTGGACACCGCCACCCGCCCCAGCACCTCCTCGTAGGTCCCCCGGTCGAACTCCCCTGCCGCCGGTGCCACGACGCTCGCCGTCGACAGCGCCGTCGCGCGGGTCAGGCGGTCCGGCCAGGGGAGCTTCTCCACCAGGCCCGACAGCAGGCCCGCGACCGCGGCGTCGCCCGCCCCCGTCGGGTTGCCGCGCAGGGACGCGGGCGGCGTGGCGCGCCAGCGGCCCTCGGGGGTCACGGCCAGCAGACCCGATGTGCCCAGGGAGGCGACCACGGCGCGGGCGCCCCTCCTTCTGGCGTCCTGAGTGGCGCGCAACGGCTCGTGGGCCCCGGTGAGTTCGGCGAGTTCGTCGGCGTTGGGCTTGATGACGTCCGGGCGGGCGGCGACGCCCCGGCGCAGGGCCTCTCCGCTGGTGTCCAGCAGGACCGGTACCTCGGCGGCCTTCGCGGCCCGCACGAGACCGGCGTACGCGCCCACCGGCACCCCCGGTGGCAGGCTGCCGCACAGGGCCACCGCCGCGGCCGACGTGAGCAGGTCCTCGTAGGCCTCCTGGAAGGCGGACCACTCGGCGGCGGTGACCGTCGGGCCGGGCTCGTTGAGCTGGGTCGTGTCGCCGGAGTGGTCGTCGACCACGGCGATCGTGCGCCGGGTCGCGCCCGCCACCGGGACCAGGGCGTCCACCACACCGGGCGTCGCCGTGAGCCGCTCCCGTACGACACGGCCGGTCGCGCCGCCCGCGAAGCCGGTGACCGTCACCTGGTGTCCGAGGGCCGCCAGCACCCGGGCCACGTTCAGACCCTTGCCGCCGGGGCGTTCGGTCACCTCGGAGACCCGGTGGGAGGAGTGGGGCCGCAGCGCCCGTACGCGATAGGTGATGTCGAGAGCGGTGTTCAGCGTGACCGTGAGGATCACCTGGGCCGACCTCCCCCGAAGAAGTTCAGAATGTGTGCGCCGTCCGTTTGCCCGGAAGCTTCGTCAGCTCCGTCCGGAGGCTCACGATCATGCCAAAAGGACGGCGGCCGTCCCAGTCTCGCAGGACAACCGCAGCCCTCAACAGCAGGACAGATCACCCCAGTTGCGGATCGACCACCCATTCGCCGCGGCGCATCACGCCCTTGAGGTCGAAGTCGGCGTCCAGCACCAGCAGGTCGGCGTCCTTGCCGGGTTCCAGGGAGCCGATGCGGTCGTAGCGGCCGAGGAGCTTGGCCGGGTTGACGGACAGGGCCGCCACCGCGTCCTCGACGGGCAGCCGGTCGATGGTCACCGCCCGTTTGAAGGCGCGGTCGAGGGTGAGCGTGGACCCGGCGATCGAGCCGCCCTCCACTAGGCGGGCCACGCCGTCGGCGACCTCCACCTCCAGCGGGCCGAGCATGTAGCGGCCGTCGCCGAAGCCGGCCGCGTCCATGGCGTCCGTGATGAACGCGACCCGTCCCGCACCCGCGTGACGGAACGCCAGCTCCAGTGCCGCCGGGTGCAGATGCGTGCCGTCGTTGATCAGCTCCACGGTCACCCGCTCGTCCTCCAGCAGGGCCGCGATCGGGCCCGGCTCGCGGTGGCCCAGCGGCGGCATCGCGTTGAACAGGTGCGTGGCGACGGTCGCGCCCGCCTCGATCGCCTCCACCGTCTGCTCGTACGTCGCGTCCGTGTGGCCGATCGCGGCGATGACGCCGTGTTCGGCGAGGAGGCGTACGGAGTCGAGGCCGCCCGGCAGTTCGGTGGCGAGGGTGACCATCGTCGCGTGCCCGCGCGCCGCGTCGATCAGCTTGCGGACCTCCGCCGGGTCGGGGTCGCGCAGCAGTGCCTCGGAGTGCGCGCCCTTGCGGCACGGGGAGATGAACGGCCCCTCGAAGTGGATGCCGGCGATGTCGCCCTGTTCGGCGAGTTCGCTGAGCAGGCCCGCGCGGCGGGCGAGGAAGTCCATCTCGCCGGTGACGGTGGAGGCGACGAGGGTGGTGGTGCCGTGGAGGCGGTGGGTGTGGATGCCCTTGAGCACGTCGTCGGGGGTGCCCGAGGTGAAGGAGGCTCCTCCGCCGCCGTGGTTGTGGATGTCGACGAAGCCCGGGATCACGTAGTGGCCGTTGAGGTCGATCACCTGGGCGTTGGGCGGAGCTGTGGCGGTGATTCGGGTGCCCTCGACGATCACCTGGGCGTCTTTGACGCTTCCGGTGGGCATCACCGCGGTGGCGCCGGACAGGATCAGGGGCGCCTTGCCGGACGCGGGCCGCGGGTTGTGTGGGGCTGGTCGCGCCCACGCGGCGGTAGCCGCAGATTCAGCGCTGTCCCGCGCCCCTGGGTGGGTTGCCATCAGGCCGATTCCTCCGTGCGGTCGGTGGATGTGAGGAGATCCCAGGCCAGGAGCCCGGCGCCGAGGCAGCCGGCAGTGTCGCCCAGGGCCGCGGGGACGATGGACGGCAGCTTCTGGAAGGTCACCCGTTGCCGGACGGCGTCCCGCAGGGGTGTGAACAAGGTTTCCCCCGCCTCCGCCAGGCCGCCACCGATGATCAGGGTGCGCGGGTCCAGCAGGGTGAGGGCGGTGACCAGGCCGTCGGCGAGGGCGTCCACGGCCTGCTGCCAGACTCGTACGGCGTTCGGGTCACCGGACGCGACGGCCTTCGCGCAGTCGGCCGCGTCCGCTTCCGGGTCCCCGCAGGCGGCGGCCCACGCCTCGCTCACCGCCGCCGCGGACGCGAACCGTTCCAGGCAGCCGCGCTGCCCGCACGGGCAGGGGGTGCCGCCGGGGCGTACGACGATGTGGCCGATCTCGCCCGCGAAGCCGTGCGCGCCCGACTCCACCCGGCCGTCGATGCCGATGGCGCCGGCGATCCCGGTGCCGAGCGGCACGAAGAGGAAGCGGTCGGCGCCCTGGCCCGCGCCGATCCGGCCTTCCGCGAGACCGCCGGTGCGCACGTCGTGGCCGAGGGCGACGGGGACGCCGCCGAGCCGGTCGGCCAGCAGCCGGCGCAGGGGTACGTCCCGCCAGCCGAGGTTGGCCGCGTAGGCGGCGATGCCTTCCGTCTCGTCGACGATGCCGGGGACGGCGACGCCGACGGCGGCCGCGGGCTCGCCGAAGCGCTGTTCGCCGTACGCGCGCAACTCGGCGGCGAAGTCGAGGATGCCCTCGACGACCGCGTCCGGCCCGCGCTCGCGCCCGGTCGGGCGGCGGACCTGATGGAGGAGCTCGCCGCTCGCCCCTGCCAGGGCGGCCTTCATCCCGGTGCCGCCCACATCGAGGGCGATGACATGTCTCACGGGGGACAGTGTGGCTTGCGTA
>CBFGZZ010000059.1:0-30947 GCA_965653385.1 uncultured Streptomyces sp.
CGTCGATCAGCACCTCACGCAACGGCCGGAGTACGGCGCTGTCGGCGGCAGCGTCCGGGCAGAGCGGCCCGGGACGAGCGTGACGATCCCCGCCAGGGCCAGCACGCCGATCGCGGTGACCGCCCAGAAGGCCGCCCGCCAGCCCCAGCGCTCCCCGATCAGCGCACCGAACGGCACGCCGAGGACGTTGGCGACGGTCAGTCCGGCGAACATGACGGCCACCGCGCGGGACTTCCTCTCCGGTGCCACCATGTCGCGTGCGACCAGCGAGCCGATCCCGAAGAACGAGCCGTGGCAGAGCGCGGCGACGATCCGCCCGAGCATCATCACCGGATAGCTGGGCGCGACCGCCGACAGCAGGTTGCCGACGACGAACAACACCAGCAGGCCCACCAGGACCTGCTTCCTGGGCAGCCGTGTCGTCGCCGCGGTCAGCGCCACGGCGCCGATCGCGACACTCAGCGCGTACCCGGAGATCAGCCGGCCGGCCGCCGCCTCGGACACCGCGAAGCTGTCCGCCACCTGCGGCAGCAGCCCGGCGATCAGGAACTCCGTCAGTCCGATGCCGAAGCCGCCCAGGGCCAGCGCGACGAGACCGCTCGGCAGGCGTGACCGTTCGCTCCCACGCCTTTGTAAGAGGAAGTCCGTGTCCCCGGCCCTGTATTCGCTCATGGTCCCACCCTCACGCGTGCCGGCGGATCCGCCCATGGACAAAGATCGACGGCCCTTGGACGGAAGTGACAGCGGCGGGCCCGCCCGGCGGATGTGCCCCGCCGGAAGGGAGAGCGCAAGCTGGAGGTGGACCCGGCTGGTCCGTGAGCGGCAAGCGGCAATGCCTCAGCAGCAGCACCCATGGGGAGGTCCTGGATGACTTCGACGCCGAACCTGCCGGAGGTCGTCTCGCGCGAGGAGTGGCTCGCCGCCCGCAGGGAGCTGCTGACCAGGGAGAAGGAGCTGACCCGGGCACGGGACCGGGTCAACGCCGAGCGGCGGCGGCTGCCGATGGTCCGCGTCGACAAGCCGTACACCTTCGAGGGCCCGGACGGGCGAGTCGGTCTGCTCGATCTGTTCGAGGGCCGGCCCCAGCTGGTCGTGCACCACTTCATGTGGACGTACGACCTCGACGCCGACGGCACCGAGCACCCCCGTGACACGGGGTGCAGCAGCTGCTCCTCCGCGGCCGACCAGATCCCCGCCCGGCTGCGGCAGCTGCACGTGCGCAACACGTCGCTGGTCGCGGTGAGCAGGGCGCCGTACGAGAAGCTCGCCGCCTACCGCGCGCGGATGGGCTGGACCTTCCCCTGGTATTCGTCGGCCGGCAGCGACTTCAACTACGACTTCCACGCCACCGTCGACGACCGGGTCGCACCGGTCCAGGTCTACCTCCGCTCGGAGGCCGAGCTCGCGGAGGCGGGCACGCCGTGGTCGGCGGGGATGCGCGGCGACTATCCGGGTATCAGCGCGTTCCTGCGGGTCGGGGACGAGGTCTTCCACACGTACGCCACCTTCGGCCGTGGCATCGAGGAGTTCCACAACTGCTATCCGTACCTCGACCTCACCGCCCTCGGCCGTCAGGAGGCGTGGGAGGAGCCGGAGGGCCGCGCGGAGCCGCTCGGGCTGGAGGTCGGCGGGCCCGGTCTGCGGCTGCCCGACGAGTACGACGCGTGAGCGCCGGTGGCGTGCCGGGCCGGGTCCGGGCGGTGCGCGGCGTTACGGTCGGCGGCATGGACGGTGATCGCCGAGCGTGGCGTGCGTGCGTGCTCGGCGGCGCGGTGTTCGCCGTGTGCATGGCCGGCACCACGCTGCCGACGCCGCTCTACGGTCACTACCAGGACAAGTTCGGCTTCTCCGAGCTGATGGTCACCGTGGTGTACGCCGTGTACGCCTTCGCGGTGATCGGCGTGCTGCTGCTCGTGGGCAACGCCTCGGACGCGGTGGGCAGGCGCCCGGTGATCCTGTGGGGCCTGGGCTTCGCGGCCGCGAGTGCCGTCTGCTTCCTGTGCGCCACGGGGCTGGGCTGGCTGTTCGTGGGGCGGCTGATGTCGGGGCTGTCGGCCGGTCTGCTCACCGGGGCCGCCACGGCGTACGTGATGGAGCTGGCACCGCCGGGCGGCGCCTCCCGGGCCACGCTGGTGGCGACCGCCGCCAACATGGGCGGACTGGGGTGCGGCCCGCTGCTGGCCGGAGTGCTGGCGCAGTACGCGCCCTGGCCGCTGTACCTGCCGTTCGTCGTCCACATCGCCCTGGTGGCGTGCGCGGTCGCCGTCACGCTGTGGCTTCCGGAGACCGTGCGGGCACGCGGGTCGCTGCGTACCGTGCGGCCGCAACGGCCGAGTCTGCCGCCGCGGGTGCGGGCCGTGTTCGGGCCGGCGGCCATCGCCTCGTTCGTGGGTTTCGCCCTGTTCGGGGTGTTCACCTCGGTCAGCCCGGCGTTCCTCGCCGAGTCCCTGAACGAACGCAACCACGCCGTGAGCGGGCTGGTCGTGGCACTGGCGTTCTTCTCCTCGACCGCCGGGCAACTGGCCGTCGGCCGGGTCGGGGTCGGGCGGTCGCTGCCGCTGGGCTGCGCCGGTCTGCTCGCCGGTCTTGCGCTGCTCGCGGGCGCGCTGCGGTGGGATCTGCTGGCGCTGGTGGTGCTGAGCGCGATCGTGGGCGGCATCGGTCAGGGGCTGTCGTTCCGCGGGGCACTGTCCGCCGTCGCCGCGGCGTCTCCGCCGGAGCAGCGCGCGGCCGTGATCTCGACGCTGTTCGTCGTGGCCTACACGGGCATCTCGGTCCCGGTGATCGGTGTGGGGGTGCTGGCCGATCCGATGGGTCTGGAGGGCGCGGGGCTGGTGTTCATCGCCTGTATGACCGTCCTGGTGTCGACCGCTGCGGCCTATCTGCTGCGGCGCCCGGTTCCGGCGAGGACATGAAGGCTCTGCCGTGTGCCGACCGTGCCCGGGATCCCGCCAGCCGCGCCGATGAGTTTCGCGCCGTCCGGCGGTCTCACTGTCGAACCCCGTACCGAGGAGGACCGCTGATGCGCAAGGTGACCTATTCGATGAACGTCTCGCTGGACGGCTACATCGTGGGGCCGGACGGCAGTTTCGACTGGTCCGCGCCCGACGAGGACGTCTTCCGCTTCTGGATCGAAGACATCCGTGGGGTCGACGTCCACCTGCTGGGGCGGCGGCTGTACGAGACGATGCTGTACTGGGAGACCGCCGACCAGGATCCCTCGCTCGGCGACGATCAGCTCGAGTGGGCCGCGCTCTGGAAGCCGCTGCCCAAGGTGGTGTTCTCCAGCACGCTGTCGACGGTGGAGGGCACCGCCCGCCTCGCCTCCGGCAGTGTCGCGGAGGAGATCAAGCGATTGCGGGCCGAGCCGGGAGAGGGCGAGATCGCGATCGGCGGCGCGACGCTCGCCACCGAGGCGGCCGCGTCGGGGCTGATCGACGAGTACCGGGCCATCGTCTACCCGGTGCTGGTCGGCGGTGGCATCCCGTTCTTTCCCCGGGACGAGCGCCGGGTGGATCTCGAACTCCTCGAGACCCGCACCTTCAACTCGAAGTTCGTCGGCCTCAGCTACCGCGTGAAGCGCTAGGCCCGGTCCGGGTCGTCGCCCTTGCCGGGTCGTCGATCCGCGCGTGCCGACAGCCCTCGGCACAGGCACTCGGCGAGATGGCCGGCGATCGTGCCGTCGGCGTCCAGGCGAGGGTTGAAGATCGTGACGTCCAGCCCGACCGCTCCCGGGTCGCCCAGTGCCGTGCGCAGCACCGTCTCCAGCTCCTCCCAGCTCAGACCGCCGGGGAGTCGGTAGTCGACGGCGGGCATGATCTCGTCGTCCAGGACGTCTACGTCCAGATGGACCCAGAACCCGGCGCCGGTTCCGGTTCCTGCGTTGAGCCGGTCGACCGCCCGCCGTGCCGCCGTGGCGGCACCCGACGCCCGTACGCCGTCAAGGTCGATGGCGTGCAGCCCGGGCGGAAGCGGCTGCATTCCGGCCTCATCCGATTCGTCGGCGTCGCGGAAACCGAAGGCCACGACATCCTCGTCACGCACCAAGGGGCCACGGCCCTCGAGATCGGTGAGCAGCCGAGGCCCGCGTCCCGTGGCGAGGGCGAGGTCCATCGAGGCCGCCTCACCGTACGGCTCCGCCGAGGGCTGGTAGAAGTCGGTGTGACCGTCCAGGAACAGCAGCCGGGGACGCTGTCCGCGGCGGCGCAGGGCGAGGAGGTTGCCGAGCAGGATGCTGCAGTCTCCGCCGAGGACGACCGGGAAGCGGCCCGAGTCCAGGACGTCGCCGACGGCGTCGGCCAGTCGGGCGGAGTAATCCGCGATGCCGTGGGGGTTGAGTACTCCGGTGTCGGCGTCGCGCGTCGGGTCGTAGGCCTGCGGTTCGACCCGGCCGACCCGTACCGCGTCGAGACCGGCCGACAGACCGGCGTCGAGCAGGGCCGTCGGCAGCTCCTGCACCCCTGAGGGGCGCAGGCCGAGCACGGACGGTGCCTCGATGATCGCGAGTTCCCGCATGTCCGGCCCTCTCCGCCGCTGCCGCCCTCTTCGCCGCCCACCTCACTCCATCTGTGCCACATCCTGGGCACGGGCACCACTTGTGGGCGCCAGGGGCCGGGGGGCGAATCACACCCCCCGCGGCATCCGTCTCGCCGCGGTTCGAAGCAGCTTTTAGCAGGAGTTCCCGGGGAAGGCGGCCAGCTGGCCAGAACTCGTCCCTGCGTGACCGGAGTTGACTCACGGTGATGCAGAGTTCAACTGCTACCGACGGTAAAGGCTTGCTTTACGCACCCTTGACACGTAGAACCTTGCTCCACGACTGGCACCACAACTGGCCAGAACTCTGGGGGGAGTTGGCTTATGCAAGGCACGGTTGACGGGTTCCGCTATGGTGCGGTGACCCCGGTGGCGGCCTATCTGATGGCCTGCCTGGGAGGGGCGTTAGGACTGCGGTGCATCGTCCGCTCCCTGCTCGACGGAGACTCCTGGCGGCCCGGTTGGCTGGCGCTCGGCGCCGCGTCGATCGGCTGCGGCATCTGGACGATGCACTTCATCGCCATGATCGGCTTCCAGGTCGAGGAGGCCCGGATCCGCTACGACACGGGCCTCACCGTGCTCAGCCTCGGCGTGGCGATCGCCGTGGTCGGCATCGGCGTGTTCATCGTGGGCTACCGGGGCGCGGGCAAGGGCGCGCTGACCGGCGCGGGCGTGATCACCGGGCTCGGTGTGGCGGCGATGCACTATCTGGGCATGGCGGCGCTGCGCCTGGACGGCAGCATCCGGTACGACGTGTTCACCGTGAGCCTCTCCGTCCTGATCGCGATCGTCGCCGCGACCGCCGCGCTGTGGGCGGCGGTCACCATCCGCGGCTTTCTGACCAGCCTCGGCGCCAGCCTGGTCATGGGCATCGCCGTGTCCGGAATGCACTACACCGGCATGGCCGCCGTGAGCGTGCATCTGCACCGCACGAGCGGCTCGTCGTGGGCGGGGGACTCGCCCTCCTCACTGCTGCTTCCCATGCTCCTGGGCCCGATCATCTTCCTCGTCCTGGCCGGAGTGGTCGTGATGTTCGACCCGCTGCTGGTCCTCGGCGAGGGCGAACGCGGCCGGTCCGGCACCGCTCGGCGCACGGGAACGACCGCCGGTGTCCTCGCGCAACAGCCCGGCCGTACCCAGGAGTTCAACACCCCGGCCGGCACACCGCAGCCGCACCGCAACCCATACGCCCGCAAGGGGTGACCCAGGCACTGGAGTGCGGCGACGCGCCCGGGTCCGCGCTCCCCTTCTCGGCGTTATCTAGATCATTGTTACGGTGCACAGGTGTCTGACTCCTCACGTGATACCGCCGAAGGCGCCGGCTGGGGCGCCGCCGAACTCGGCACGTACAAGCGGCTGATGCCGCACAAGGTCGAGAAGATCTCCTGGCTCGATCCGAGAATGCTGTGGGCCGCCCGCAACGGCGTACTGGCGTCCTGGTTCGGCGACCCGACGGGCCGTACCCGCAACCGCTGGGTGGCCCAGCGGGCGGCGGCGGGCGCGCCGGCCGACAAGGTGATCCGGCGTGACGATCCGGACCGGTTCTCCTTCCTCGTCATCGGGGACACGGGAGAGGGCGACGACCCCCAGTACGCCGTCGTGCCAGGGTTTTTGAGGACAGGTCAGGACACCAGGTTCGCGGTCCTCGCGAGCGACGTGATCTATCCGGTGGGCAGCGCCGACGACTACGGCGGCAAGTTCTTCCGGCCGTACCAGGAGTACCAGGCACCGATCTACGCGATACCGGGCAACCACGACTGGTACGAGGATCTCGGCGCGTTCATGCGCGTCTTCTGCGACGACGCCCCTCCGCTGGCGCCCGAGCCCGCGCCGCGTGCGCTCAGCCGGGCCGGGCTGAGGTCGCTGCTGTGGCACCGCCCGCGCAAGGGCGACGGCCAATGGCTCGCCGAGCAACGGAAGTTGAGGTCGGGGGCAGCCCAACAGGCCGTCCAGCCGGGGCCGTACTGGGCGATCGACGCCGGACCGATCCGGATCGTCGGCATCGACACCGGGCTGCTCGGGACGATCGACGCCGAGCAGGGCGCGTGGCTGCGGGAGGTGTCGAGGGATCCCCGCCCGAAGATCCTCGTCACGGGATCGCCGCTGTACGTGGACGGCGAGCACCACCCCTGCGCGATCGAGGGCGGCGGGACCGTGGACGAGATCGTCCGGGACCCGGCGCACCGCTATGTCGCGGCGATCGGCGGTGACATCCACAACTACCAGCGCTATCCGGTGCAGGTCGACGGCCGCACGATCCAGTACGTGGTCTCGGGCGGCGGCGGGGCGTTCATGCACGCCACGCACACCATCGCGCGCGTCGACGTCGCGAACGTCACCGAGAAGGAGTTCCGCTGCTATCCGCTGCGTGGTGACTCGCTGGCCTTCTACAGCAGGCTGTACGGCCGCCGGCTGCGTATGCGCCGCTTCTTCACGCTCAGCGAGGCCGAGGCCTCGGCCGTCGTCGCCGAGCGGCTCGGCATCCCGCTGACCCGGGCCCAGCAGCGGACGGCCCGCATCACCTGGCGCACCCGTCTGGTGGCCGCCCTGCTCGGCGCGGGCCGCCGCCCCGACCGCACCGCGCGCTTCCGCCTCCCGGTGCGCAAGATCTACACGTCGTTGTTCTCCCCGAGCTCGGCGACGTACAGCCCGCCGTTCTTCAAGCAGTTCCTCCGTCTGGACGTCACCCCGGAGACCGTCCGCCTGCGCTGCTACGCCGCGACGGGCAGCCTCGCCCAGGAGCTGGAACCGCCGGTCGAGGACGAGGTGACGATCCCGCTGAGCTGAGCGCGGGCGGCGGGAACAGGGCGGGGCGTGACCGAGTTGGCAGAGACGCAGACCCATTGAAGTTTCAATGATGGAGGAGTCCATGCCGTCAACGTCCCGCCCGCTGCGCAAGCTGGGATTCCTGACCATCGGGCTCTTCGACGAGGCGGATCCACGCCGGGGCCACGAGTCCACGCTGGAGATCATCGAGCTCGGCGAACGGCTCGGCTTCGACAGCGCTTGGCTGCGCCACCGCCATCTCCAGTACGGCATCTCCTCCCCCGTCGCCGTCCTGGCCGCGGCCTCCCAGCGCACCACCCGTATCGAGCTCGGCACCGCGGTCATCCCGCTCGGCTGGGAGAACCCGCTGCGGCTGGCCGAGGACCTGGCGACGGTCGACCTCCTGTCGGGCGGCCGCCTCAACCCGGGCGTCAGCGTGGGCACGCCGATGCACTACGACCGCGTCAAGGAGGCCCTCTACCCCGACACGGCCGACGTCGAGGACTTCGGCTACGAGCGCGTACGACGGCTGCTGGACCTCGTGCGGGGCAAGCCGGCCACGGACTTCAGCGGGGTCGAGGGATTCGAATCGTTCTCGGACCGGGTGCAGCCCCAGTCCCCCGGTCTCGGCAGCCGTATGTGGTACGGCGGTGGCAGCCTGAGTTCGGCGCGGTGGGCCGGCGAGCAAGGGATGAACTTCCTGACGAGCAGCGTCGTCAAGGCGGAGGGCCCCGATGGGGCGGCGTCGGCGGCACCGGACTTCGCGGAGATCCAGCGCTCCCACATCCGCGCCTTCCGCTCCCGCCACCCCGACGGCGAGAAGGCCCGCGTCTCCCAGGGCCTCGTCGTCATCCCCACCGACTCGGCGACGGCCGAGCAGCGCGCGAAGTACGAGGAGTACGCCGCCAAGCGCACGCCGCGGACGACGTCACCGCAGGGCCCGGCTCGGCTGCTGTTCGCGCCGGACCTCGTGGGCACCTCGGCGGAGATCGCCGAACGCCTCCACGCCCACGCGGCGTTCCGCGAGGTGGACGAGGTGGCGTTCGCGCTGCCCTTCACCTTCGAGCACGAGGACTACGTACAGATCCTCACCGACATCGCTACCGGCCTCGGCCCGGCGCTGGGTCGGCGCCCGGCCGGATGACCCGGTCGAGCAGATGCAGCGGCGCGGGCCGCACCCCGGCGGCCTCCACCGCGTCCCAGTGGGCGAGGGCGCGCGGCAGGTCGACCAGGCCATGGGTCAGGGGCAGTTCGCTCGCGGGTCGACCGGAACTCCCGAGGTGGGCGTGGAGCAGTGACTCCAGCCGGCACGAGGCCAGGGTGCCCTCGATCCCGGGCGGCCGGACGGCGAAGCCCGCGCTCGCCACGGCCGGCAGGTCCTCGCTGAGCCGGGTCTTGGTCCGGTCGAGGGCCAGCAGGCCGCCTCCGACGACCAGCACGTCCTGCTCGCGGCTCATCCGGTCCAGTGCGCTCGCGGTGTCGAAGCAGTGCGGGAAGGAGTCGTCGACCACGATCGTGCCGGGCCGCAGCCTGTCGACGTCCAGGAGAGCCGTCGCGCCGCTGACGGCGGTGACGATCACGTTGGCCTCGTAGATCTCCGCGGGCAGCGTCCGCCCGGACTCCGCGACCCGGACCGGCAGTCCCGGATGCCCGGACGACAGGTCCGCCGCCAGCCGTTCGAGCCGCTCGGCGCTCCCGGGCAGATCGCACAGCAGCAGCCCGGCCGGTGGCCTGGGTGCCGTCGCCAGCAGCAGTCGTAGGGACGAGATGCCGATCGAGCCGCAGCCCACGACCGCGAGCGACAGGTCGCCGAGGCTGCGTCCGGTCGCCTCCAGGGCGGAGTGGACCGTCTTGGCCACGGCGACGGTCGTCGAGGCGTGTCCGGTGGTGATCGCCGCGCTCGTCGTGGTCTCACGCAGCACGTCGTATCCGTAGCCGGTGAGCGACGGGATCATGCCCGCGAGCGAGACGCAGCGCGCGCCGAGCGAGGCAGCCTGCTCGACGGCGCGGGCGGTGCGGGCCGCCAGATCGTCGGCCGGGCTCAGTTCGTCGGCGAAGAGGGGGAGTGCGACGAAGCCGGAGTTCCCCAGCGGGGTGCTCGTCTCCTCCAGCAGACGGGCACGCCCGTCCGGGAACAGAAGGGCCCGGATCTCCTCGCGGCCGAGGCCGGGGCTGTCGTACGGCAGTCCGGCGAGGGCGGCGAGGTGGTGAGGAGCGGGAAGGTAGCCGACGAGGGCGGCGTCGAGGGGGAGGCGTCGGCCACGGCCCCTGGGGACGGAAGCGGTGCCGGCCGTCGCGTCGTGCAGTTGCCCGCGTATCCCTTCCGCCAATCCGGCGACCTGGTCCGCCGTGAGGGCCGCCGCCGAGGCGCGCACCGTCACCCGCAGCCCCTCCCCGTCAGCCACCGGCCGCACCGCCAGGAACACATCCGTGCCCAGCGGCGGCGGGGCGAGGGAGGTGTCGGTCTCGTCGGCGTGCAGGGTCAGACTCCCGTGGGTCTCAAAATCCAGGGAGGTGAAGTCGAGGAAGGTGAAGAAGAACTGGGCGTGGCACGGCAGTCCCGCCGCCGTGCGCAGGTCGCTGGGGCCTTCGGCCCGGGCCAGGTCCGCCTCGGCGGCCAACCGTCGCAAGTCGGCGTCGAACGCGGGTGGCCGGTGGTCGTCGCCGTGACCGAGGGGCAGGTCCCGGCGCTGAGCAGGGAGCGGATCCGGGCGCAGCGTCACCGCTTGCGCGAACGGGCCGAACACCCGGTGTGCGTCCGCCGTGGACTCCTCCCGTCCGGTGACGGCGAGCCCGATCATCAGGTCGCGCTGTCCGGTGAGTTCCGTGAGGGCGCGGTAGTAGGCGGTGAGCAGCGACGCGTACAGGGTGCGGTGCGCTGCTCGGGCGAGCCGCCGCAGCCCGCTGGTCGTGGCGGCGTCCAGGGTGAATCCCGTGGTGTGGAACGCCGGTTGCGTATCGGCGCCCTTGGCGCGCTCCGCGGTCGGCCGCCGCAGTGCGGGGGGCGTGTAGGGCGCGTGGAGGTGGGCGCGGTAGGCCTCGGCCTCGGGACCGCCTGCGTGCGGGCGTACGGAGGACTGGGTCACGTGGTCGCGGAAAGTGCTCGCGAGCGGCGGCAGGCCGTGCGGGAGACCGCGGTCGAGGCGGTCGTACGCGGTGAGTAGTTCCCTGGCGAGGAGGGCGGCGCTGTAGCCGTCGCCGATGAGGTGGTGCGCGTGGACGAGGAGGACGTGCTCGCCTGGTGCCAGGGTGAACAGTCTCAGCCGCAGCAACGGCCAGGCCCAGGGCTCCAGTCGGCGCCCCGCCTCCTCGGCGATCCGCCGTTCCAGCAGGTCGGGGTGGGTGAGGGTCTCCGTCTCCACGGGCAGCCGCAACGAGTCGGGCAGTTCCTGCTGCACGGGCGGGCGGGCACCGGCCGGGAAGACGGTCCGCAGCATCGGGTGCCGGGACACCAGGACGTCCACGGCACGCTGGAAGACGTCGGGACGCAGCGGGCCGGTGAGCCGGAACCGGGCGAGCCAGCCGGAGCCGGCCCCCGGGTCGATGGCCTCGGCGAGCAGGAAGCCGCGTTGGGAGGGGGTCAGGGGGTAGGGGGCCGTGGACTGCACCGGCGCGGGGTGGGGGTTCGGGTCCGGCGACGGCTCGTCGGCCGCGCGGTCGACGGCCGCCGCGAGGGACTTGAGTGTGCGGTGGGTGTAGACGGCGGTCGGACGTGGGACCGCGGGCAGCTCCTCGCGCAGGCGGGCGAAGAGCTCCAGCACCAGGATGGAGTCACCGCCGAGCCCGAAGAAGTCGTCCTCGCGGGTGACGTCGGGTACGTCCAGCAGGGCCGCCCAGATACGGGCCAGGGTGCGTTCGGTCGGGGTCGCGGGCCGGGTTCCGGAGCTGGGCTGCGAGGGTTCGGGGCGGGACTCGGAGGCCAGCAGGGTGCGGTCGATCTTGCCCGTGCCGGTCAGCGGGATCGCCGCGATCGAGCGGATGCTTCCGGGCAGCATGTACGGCGGCAGCACACGCGAGAGGAAGGCGCGTATCGCGCGTGCGTCCGGCTCCGCCGAGCCGGAGCGGGGCTCGACGTACGCCACCAGGCGCCCCTCGACGAGCAGTACGGCGGCGCGGGCGACGTCCGGGTGCGTGAGCAGCGCGGCCTCCACCTCGCCGGGTTCCACTCGATGGCCGCGGACCTTGACCTGGCCGTCGAGGCGGCCGAGGAACTCCAGTACGCCGTCGGGCGATCGGCGGACCCGGTCACCGCTGCGGTACCAGCGCCGGCCGTCGCGCTCGACGAAGGCCCGCGAGGTGAGCTGCGGCTCGCCGAGGTAGCCGGGGGTCAGGCCGGTTCCGGCGATGAGCAGTTCACCGGCCTCGCCGGGCGCACAGGGACGCCCGTCGTCGGTGACGACGGCCAGTTCGGTGCCGGCCACCGGCCGGCCGATGGGCAGCCGTCGTACGTCGTCGGCCGGTCGGGCGTCGATGATGTGGCAGGTGGCGTTGATGGTGGACTCGGTGGGCCCGTAGAGGTTGGAGATCCGGTGCTCCGGTCCCCCGTGTCCGTCGAGGAGGTCGAACCAGCGCCGTACGTGCGCGGGCGGCAGTGCCTCGCCGCCGACGTGGACCCAGCGCAGTGCCGACAGGTCCGGGGGTGTCCCGTCCCGGCTCGCGCGGGTCTCGGCGGCGGTCAGTAGCCGTTCCCACAGGGTCGGCACCGAACTCCACACCGTGATCCGGTCGTCGACGATCCGGTCGAGGAGTGCTTCGGGGTCGCGCAGGAGGTCCCGGGTGAGGGTGTGGACGGTGGCGCCGGCGAGCAGCGGTGCCAGCAACTGGCGTACGGAGGCGTCGAAGCAGACGGACGCCGTCTGCACGAGGCGGTCGCCGGGGCGGTAGCCGAAGGTGGTCAGGGACCAGTCGAGGTAGTTGAGCATGGACCGGTGGGTGATCGGGACGGCCTTGGGGCGGCCCGTGGAACCCGAGGTGAAGATGACGTAGGCGATGGCGTCCGGATCGGCGGGCGTGGTCGCCTCGTTCGGGACCGGCCCGGCAGGCGTCCGGTCGTCGACCGCGACGGGCGTGATGGCGTCCAGCGCGGTGACGGCCGCGCGTGTCGCCGTGTGGCAGACGACCACGCCGACGCCGGTGCGGGTCACCTGGTCGCGCACCCGGGCCACGGGGTGCGCGGCGTCCAGAGGCACCCAGCCGGCGCCCGCCCGCAGGATCCCCACGACGCCGACGACGGTGTCCGCGCCCGGTTCGGTGAGCAGGCCGACCAGGTCGCCGGGGCGTACGCCACCGGCTCGCAGTCGGGCCGCCAGCGTGCCGGAGGCGGCGTCGAGTTCGGCGTAGGTGAGCGTCGTACGGCCGGTGTCCACCGCGACAGCCTGCGGTGCGGCTCGGAACCGGGCGCGGAGGCGGTCGACGACGCCCTCGTCGGTGTCGTGCCGCTGGGAAGGGCCGATCGACTGACCGGCGGCTGCGCGCAGTTCCTCGACGTACTCCCCCGCGAGGCGTTCGACGGTCTCGCCTCGGAAGAGGTGCGCGGGGTGGTTCCAGGAGAAGTGCAGGGTCGCGTCCGCTTCCCAGCACAGCAGTCCGAGCCGGGTCGCGGCGGAGGCGGTGGCCGCCGCGGTCGGGGTCACGGTGACCGGCCAGTCCCGGCCGTGGCGCACGGGGAAGCGGGCGAAGCTGAACCCGGCCGGGGCGACCCTGCGTGGGGCGGGGCCGGTGGTGGGCAGCAGCGCGGCGATGTCGGGGCTGGCGAGCGTCGCGTGGGACTCCGCCTCGCGCCAGATCCGCCGCAACCGCCGGGCCAGCGCGGGCACCGGCTCGTCGGGGTCGACGGTGGCGAACACCGGCAGCGTGTCGGCGAGCGGGCCCACGAGCCGGTCGATCCCGGGCAGGGGCACCTCACGGCGGGCACGGGCCACGTTCACGGCGACGGCGCGCTGTCGGCTCCAGCGGGCCAGGCAACGGCCGTAGACCGCGAGGAGCAGATGGAAGAGGGAGACCTCGTGGCGGGCGGCCACCGCGCGCAGCGCATCCGTGAGCGAGGCGTCGACGGTCGTGTGGTGGTGGGTGAGCGGGGGCGTCGGGAGTGCTTCCGGGTCGCCGTCGTACGGCAGTGTCCCGGCCGTGGCCGCGCCGGTGTGCCGCGCGAGGCGGTCACGCCAGTACCGCTGGTCCCGGGTGAAGGCAGGGGACTGCTGGTCGGCGGCGGCGAGGGCCGCGTAGTCGGCGAAATCGGCCCGGGGTGCGGGTAGTTGGGGTGGCCGACTGTCGGCGAGGTCGGTGTAGAGCTGCCAGAGGTCCTCGCACAGCACCTTGAGGCTGAAGCCGTCCGCGGCACTGTGGTGGACGACCAGCAGCAGGTGGGCGAGATGGCCGTCCGGCCGGTCGCGGACCAGGACGGCACGCACCGGGTCCTCACTGGTCAGGTCGAACGGCCGGTTGTACAGGCGCTGTTCGAGGTCCGGCAGGGACGGCGTGGCCGCGTCGGGCTCGTGGATCTCGTACCAGCGGGGAGCCCGGTCGGTGGGCTCTGCGGGCGCGGTGTACTGGCTCGGCGGTGTGCTGTCCTCGGTGATCCGCAGGCGCAGCATGGGGTGACGGGCGGCGAGGTGGGCGAGGGCGCGGCCGAGGAGGTCGGGGTCGAGGGGGCCGTGGACGGTCTGGCGCAGGTAGCCGTAGGCGGTGACGCCTTCGTACAGCGCCTCGGTGGTGAGGAAGGCCCGCTGGAGGCGGGTGAGGGGGCGCGGGGTGTGCGCCGGGCTGCGGTGCGTGGCGGCGGCGGGCGGATGGGGTGCTGCGGGGTTCTGTGCGCCGAGGCAGGCCGTCAGCTCGCCGATCGTGCGGTGCTCGAAGAGCAGGGTGGCGGGCAGCGGCAGTCCGAGTTCTGTCTCCAGGCGGCGTGCGAGGTCGACGGCGGTCAGTGAATCCAGCCCGAGGCTGAGGAACTGCTCGTCGTCACCGATGTCGTCGGGGGTCCGGTGCAGGGCCTCCGCGAGCAGGCGGCGGATCAGGTCGGCGGTGCGGGCCAGGTCGGTCACGGTGGCGGCCTCGGCCGGTGCGGAACGCGGCGTGGGCGGCGAGGCGGGAGCAGAACGGCCCGGAAGGGCGGCCGCCGCCACGGAACCGGCGCCCCGCTTCAAGGGCTTGGGCACGGACGTCACCAACACGTGCGCGGCGCCGGTGGCCACGGCCGCCCGCAGCCCCGTGATGGCGGCCCGCGTGGTCATGGGGCTCAGTCCGAGGGCACGCGGCCGGGTCCCGGCCGGTGACCCGGCGGCCAGCCCCGCGCCCGCCACCGGACCGAACCCGATCGACTGCCAGGGCCGGCCGGCCAGGCGCTCGGCGGCGGCGAAGGCGTCCAGGAAGGCGTTGGCCGCCGCGTAGTCGCCGAGCGCGCCGGCGAGGCCGGGCAGTACCGAGGAGACGGACGAGAAGGCGACGCGTACGGCCGGTTCCTGGCCGTGCCGGCGCAGTGCCCCGGCGAGCAGCACGGTGCCCCGTACCTTCGCGGCGAGCACCTGCTCGATCTCGGCGTCGGTCTTGGCGCGGAGGGTGCCGGGCCGGACCGTGCCCGCGGCGTGGAAGACGCCGTCCAGCGGCGGCAGGGTGGCGAACAGGGCGTCGACGGCGGCTTCGTCGGAGACGTCGGCCGCGTGGTACCGGGCACGGGCGCCCTGGGCACGGAGGTCGGCGAGCAACTCGTCGGGCACGGTCCCGGAACGACCCGTCAGGATCAGTTCGCATGCGCCGCGTCCGGCCAGGTCACGGGCGAGCGCGGAGCCGAGCCCGCCGGCTCCCCCGGTGATCAGGTAGGTACCGTCCGGCGGCAGGTCCCCGGTCGGCTTGGGCGCGTCCTGCGCTGCGACCGGCGTACGGCGGAGCCTGCGCCCGGCGCGCCAGGCCACCGTGCCCTCGGCGCCCTCGGCGTCGGCCTCGTGTGCCGCGTACAGCTCCCGTTCCAGGGCGTCGACCCGAGCGTCCAGCGTGTCGCGGGAGGACAGGTCCACAGTGCGGGCGGCGAGCCCCGGGTGCTCGTCCGGGAGTGCGAGTGCGAAGCCGTGGAGGAGTGCCTGGGTGGGGCGCGGCTGTTCCGCCAAGGTGCCGGTGGCGTACGCGTCCTGGGTGACCAGCAGGAGTCGGGAGCAGTCGGTGGAGAGGAGGTCGAGTACATGGCGCAAGGAGGCTGTCGCGATGGCCGGGGCCTGCCGGCCTTCGGCTCTGGCGCCCTCGTCTCCTCCCAGCCATACCGAGGTGTCCGCCGGCACCGTCCTGCCCGGCCCGTGCGCGGTGTCGTTCCCGAGGACGGTCACCCCACGGCCGGTGAGCCGCTCGGCCAGGGCCCGGCCGAGGGCGTGGTCGGTGCCGCTCAGCCGGACCACGCGGGGCCCGTCGGCAGGCGTGAGCGGTGCGGTCACCCAGCCGAGTGGCCGCACGGCGGGCGCAGTTCCGGGCCTGCTCGGCCAGTGGCGGGTGCGCTGGAACGGGTACGTCGGGACCGGCACCCTCGCACGCACGGCCGAGCGGGCAGTCGGGTCCAGGGCGGCTCGGTTCAGGGGCGCCCCACGGGTCCACAGCCGGCCCGCCGTCTCCAGCAGCGCCCGCGACCCCGAGGACTCCGTGTCACTGCCCGGCGCCGAGGTGAGTCCTGCCGTCAACACCGCCACGTCCCTGGCGTCCTGCGCCCTCGCGACCGCGTGGACGGCCCCGCCGAGGGTGTTCCCCGGGCCGAGTTCGACGAACGTGTCGTAGCCCTCCTCCAGCAGCTTCGCGACAGCCGCGCCGAACCGCACGGGCCGTGCCGCGTGTGCCTGCCAGTAGGCGGGCGTGAGGCCGGGCCGCCAAGCGCCCGTGACCGTGCTCAGCATCGGTACCGCCGCCGGTTTGACGGTCAGGGCCTTCGCGGCGTCCCGCAGCGGGGCGAGGAGCGGCTCCAGCAGCGGTGAGTGGAAGGCATGGGACACGCGGAGCCTGCGCGCGGTCGCGCCACGCCTCGTCAACTCCGTGAGCGCACGGTCGACGGCGTCCTCGGCGCCGGAGATCACCACCTGCTCGGGCCCGTTGACGGCGGCGACGCTCAGCGCGCCGTCGGATGCGCAGACGAGCCCGGCGACGGTGTCCTCGTCGCCCCGGACGGCTGCCATGGCCCCGGGGACGGCCAGTTCGGCCACCAGCCGTCCGCGTTCCGCGGCGAACCCCACCGCCTCGTCCAGCGTCAACGAACCGGCGACGCACGCCGCCGCGATCTCCCCCACGCTGTGCCCGGCGACCGCGTCGACCGGCACCCCCCAGGCCGCCAGTTGCCGGGCCAGCCCCACACCGAAGGTGACGAGCAGCGGCTGAGCCACCTCGGTCCTCGCCAGCTCCCCGGGATCCGTCCGGGGATCGAGGCACCACTCGGCGAGCGAGCGCCCGCGGACGGGCCCCGTCAGCGACGACGCCTCGTCCAGGACCTCCCGGAACACCGGCGCCGACCGGTACAGATCGCGGCCTTGGCCGGGTCGCTGCGCCCCCTGGCCCGGCAGGAGGAACACCGTGCGCGGGCGGGACCGGACGGGCGTGAGGTTCGCCGCGACCGTGCGGGCGGCGTCGAGGCGGCCGGCCAGGTCGCCGTCGGCGAGGACCGCGAGCCGGTAGGGGCCGTCGTCGCGCGCGGTGTTCACGGTGGCGCAGACGTCCTCCTCGTGCGTGTCCGGATGCGCGCGGACATGGGCGGCCAGGGCGGCGGCGGCCTCGCGCAGGGCGTCGGAGCTGTGGGCCGACAGTGTGAGCAGGTGAGCGCCCAGAGCGGCAGGACGTACGGACGTTGTCCGTGCGGACGCCGCCTCCCGGCCGTCCGCCTCCCCCGCCTCCTCCAGGACGGCGTGCGCATTGGTGCCGCCGAAGCCGAAGGCGTTGACGCCGGCGATCAGAGGTCCGGATGCCTGCCAGTCCCGTTGTTCGGTGACGAGTTCGAAGCCGGGGGCCACGCGTTCCAGGTACGACGCGGGCGGGGTGGTGTCCGGGGAGGGCGGGAGTCGGCGGTGCTGGAGTGCGAGGACCGTCTTGACCAGGCTGGGCATGCCGGCCGCGTTGAGCAGGTGCCCGACGTTCGCCTTGACCGAGCCGAGCAGGCGGGGGGTCCCGTCGGCGCGGGGCGGGAAGGCGTGCCCGAGTGAGCGCGCCTCGACGGGGTCGCCGACCGGGGTGCCGGTTGCGTGCGCTTCGACGTACGAGACCGCGTCGGGGTCGATGCCGCACTCGGTGTAGGCGCGGGTGATGACCTCGCGCTGGGTGCGCGGGTTGGGGGCGAGCAGGCTCAGCGACCGTCCGTCGTTGTTGACGGCCGTCCCACGGACCAGGGCGAGCACCGGGTCGCCGTCGCGCGCCGCGTCGGCCGGGCGGGCGAGGACGAGGGCCGCTCCGCCCTCGCCCGGCACGATGCCGTCGGCGGCGGCGCCGAAGGGGCGGCTGCCGCCCGTCGGTGACAACGCGCCCGCGCCGTCGAGGAGTCGGTGGCCGGTCGGGGTGAGGGCGAGCTGGACGCCGCCGACCACGGCGACGTCGCACTCGCCGCTGAGGAGGCTGCGCCGCGCCAGGTGGAGGGCGACCAGCGCCGAGGAGCAGGCGGTGTCCACCGCGAGGGCGGGGCCGTCGAGGTCCAGTGCCTGGGACAGGCGGGCGGCGATCAGGTTGGGCAGGTTGCCGGTGAGGGCGCCGGGGTGGGCGGCGAGGTCGCCGTCCGTGGCGTCGGCCAGGATCTCGCGGTATCCGCTGTCGCCGACGGCGGCGAACACGCCGATCCTGCGGCCGGTCCGGCGCGGCCCCGCGTACCCCGCGCGCTCCAGGGCCTCGTGGGCCAGTTCCAGGAAGATCCGGGCCTGGGGGTCGGTCGCGCGGGCCTCCTCGTCGTCCATGCCGAAGCAGTCGGTGTCGAAGTCCGCGGGGTCGGGGAGGAAGGAGCCGAAGTAGCCAGGGGTGTCGTCCCAACGGTCGTCCGGTACGGCCGTCAGGGTGTCCCGGCCGGACAGGAGGAGGTCCCAGAAGGCCTCGGGGGTCCGCGCGCCGGGGAAGCGGCAGGCCATGCCGAGTACGGCCACCGCACCCTGCCCCGCTCGCTCGCCGGTCGGTGTCGATGCCCGCGTCGCCTCGGACGCTTCGTCCCGGCCGTCCAGCAGGGGCAGCACATGAGCGGCCAGCGCGGCCACGGTGTCATGGTCGCGCAGGACGCGGGGCTCCACCGTGACGGAGAAGGTGTCCTCGATGCTCGCGAGCACCGCCATCGCCTTCAGCGAGGAACCTCCGAGGGCGAAGAAGGGCTCGTTCCGGTCGATGGCCGCCGGGGAGAGGTCCAGTTCCCTGGCCCAGATCTCCCGGATCGTCTCCTCTACATCACGCCGCGCACGCGGCGCGTCGCCCTGCGGACCGCGTGCCTCCCGCGGTGCGGTGGCCTGCTCGGCCCGCGCCACCGCCCATCGCTGCTCGACGGCCGCGTAGGCGCCCGCCTCGAACCGGTCGCGCATCAGCGCCCGCCGCAGCTTGCCGCTCGTCGTCCGCGGGAACGCCCCCGGCGGCAGCGGCACCACCCGTACGTCGTCGTGGCCCAGCGCCTCACGGACCCGGGCCGCCACCGCGTCCAGCACGGCGAGGGCCGTGGCCGGGGCGGGCCGCGCCCACTGCACGAACACGACGACCCGGTCGCCGCCGGTGTCCGGGTCGGTGGACCCGATCACCGCCACCGTCCCCTCCGGCACCCCCGCAGTGGCGGCCGCGGTCTCCTCCAGGTCGGCCGCGTGGAAGGTTCGCCCGCCGACGAACACGACGTCCTTGTGCCGGCCGGTGACACACAGCCGGCCCTCGCTGAGGAAGCCCAGGTCGCCGGTGCGCAGCCAGCCCTCGGCGAACGTGGCGCGCTCGCCTCGGGCGCCCGGTGATATCCGCGCGCCAGTTGGGGACCGCGTACCTCGACATGTCCGATCCGCCGGTCGGTGAGGGGCTTGCCGAAGTCGTCGGTGACCCGGATCCCGCACTCCGGGACGGCGCGGCCCACGTCCATGAACTCGACGGTGTCCGGGCCGGGTTCGGCGGGCACGGCCCTGCCCCGGCTCAGCGCGGCGCGGTCCAGGCGCAGGGGCGCGGCGATCTCCCCGAGCGGGGGCACGGTCACGGCGAGCGTGGCCTCGGCCAGTCCGTACACGGGAAGCATGGCCGTGGCGTGCAGTCCGGCGGGCTCCGCCCTGGCGGTGAACTCCCGCCACACACGCGGGGCGATGGGCTCGGCGCCCACCAGCATCAGGCGCACGCGGCTCAGGTCCAGTCCGGCCCAGCTGCTCTCCGGTACCCGCCGTACCGCGAGGGCCAGCGCGAAGTTCGCCGCCGACAGCAGGGTGGCCCGGTGCCGTGCCGCCGACTCCAGCCACAGAGCGGGGCGCTTGGCGAAGGTCAGGGGTTCGAGCCGTATCTGCTTCAGACCGGCCGCCATGGGGACCAGGTGGGTGCCGATCAGGCCCATGTCGTGGAAGTACGGCATCCAGGTGGCCAGCACGTCGTCGGGTGTGATCTCCGTGGCGGCGCGGATCTGCCGGAGGTTCGCGAGGACGGCCTCGTGGGTGAGTTCCACGCCCTTGGGGTCGCCGGTGCTGCCGGAGGAGAACTGGAGAAGCGCCAGGTCCTGCGGGGTTGGGCGGGGCAGCGGACGCAACGGGCGGGCCTCGCGCAACGCGGCCGGCCGCAGCGCCCGCACTGGTCCCGGCAGTTCGGCGAGCAGTTCCTCGGTGGCGTCGTCCACCATGACGGCGGGCCGGCCGAGGAACTCCCACACGGGACCGACCCGACGCGCCTGCGGGGCGAGCGGCACGGGCACCAGCCCCGCCGCCAGCGCTCCCCAGAACATCGGCTGGAAGTCCTCACCGCCGGCCGCCACCAGCGGTACGGCGGTGCCGGGCCGGAGTCCGGCCGCGTGCAGTCCACCCGCCACGCGCAGTGCGTCGTCCCGGAGTTCGGCGAAGGTCACGGTGTGCTCACTGCCGTCTCCCCGGACATGGACGACGACCTGACCGGGGTTCTCCTCGGCGGCGTGCAGCAGTACGTCGAGGAGTGTTCCAGCGGTGCGGGGCCCGGGAGTCGGCATGTGCTTCCTTCCTCGTCGCACGCGGCGAGGGGCACGCGGGCGCGCCCCGCCGACGTGGGGTACCCCGGCGGGAGCGTTGTCGATCATTCACCTGTACGACGACGAGTCTCGTCGAACGGTTCACCGGTTGGACAAGCGACCGGTGGCTCGCAGGGCGGTGTCGAGGTCGTTCAGATACGTCGAGACCGGCCCCAGGGTGAGCAACCCGCTGCCCGCTCCGGCCAGTTCGTTCGCCGCGGGAGTGAGGGCGGCACGGGCGCGGGCCATGGTCCGCCCGTCGCCGAGGGCCAGTGCGGCGCGGGCGGTGAGGCACCACAGGGCCTCTTGGAGGAGGTCGCGGGGTGGTGCGGGCGTCGCGTGGAGGGCGGCCAGGGCTTCGGTGCGGTGGCCCTGGTCGAGGAGGAGCAAGGGGTGCGCCCACGGGGCGTAGGGGCCCCAGTCGGTGTCCGGGGCGAAGCTGAGCGGCAGGGCGTGCCGCAGGCGCAGGCACAGCAGCGCGAGGGGTGGCAGGCCTTGGCCCAGGCCCGGCATTCCCGAGCCGTCGAGCAGGGTGGCCGCGGCGCGGTAGGCCGCCTCCGCCTCGGCCGTGGAGGCCTGGCCGGTGGCGTCCCTTCGCAGGGCGGCGTACCAGCCGGTGAACACGCCCACGAGCGGCCGTTCGTGGCGTGCGGCCAGTGCGTCGGCGGCGGCCGCGTGGTGGTCGGCCGTGGTGAAGTCCCCGAGGGCGCTGCGGGCTTGGAGGCGGACGAGATGGCCGAGGATCTCATGCGTGGACAGCCCGTGGCGGGTGGCGAGCGCGATCAGCTCGGCTCCGATGGCGTCCCGGCGGGGCGCGAGCCCGGTGCGGTCGAAGCACTGCATGAAGGACGCGTTGAGGGTGAACGCCAGCAGCGTCGGGTCGTCCAGGCGGCGGGCGATCTCTTCGGCCAGGCGGGCGGCCTGCGGGCCGCGGGCGAGCGGGGTGCCGCGTGACTCCAGGGCGATGGTGGCGAGCAGCCGGGCCCTGGCCGCCTCATGGCCTTCCGGAGGCAGGGCGGTGAGCGTGCGCTCGGCGGCCGCGACGACCTGGGCGGCCTGTTCGGGGTCGTCGAGGCGGGTCCAGATCGCCGGGACGTCATAGGCGCCGATGACGCGGGCGGTCAGTTCGGCGTCGCCCAGTTCCTCGGCGGCCACGACGGCGGCGACCCGGTGCTCGCGGGCGGCCGGCAGTCCGCTGCCGCCGGTCAGGGCGAGGTTGCGGAGCAGTCCGGCGGTTGATTCCAGGCGGGCGCGGGCGTCGGGGGCGACGGTGCGGTCGTAGGCGGCGGCGACCTGCTCCCAGACCCGCCCGGCGGAGTTGCCGGGCCTGCGGCCGAGACGGCCGGACTGGCGGAGGATGTCCGTTTCCAGGGCGCGCAGGTCAGGGCCGGGGTCGATGCCCAGGTCTGCGGCGAGCAGCGCCCGCGCGCCGCGCAGGACGTCGAGGGCGTCGGCCTGCCGGCCCGTGCGGTACAGGGCCAGGGCGAGCAGGCGCCAGGCGTTCTCGCGCCAGGGATGTTCGGCGGCGTGCGCCCGCAGGTCCGCGGCCGCACGGTCTGCCAGGCCGAGGTCGAGCAGCGTCTCGGCACGCAGTTCCACGGCGTGCAGACGCAGCTCGGTCAGGCGGCGGCTCTCGGTGCGGGCCCACGGCTGGTCGGCGAACTCCGCGTAGGCGGGGCCGCGCCATCGGCCGAGCGCCTCGTCCAGTCGTCCGCTCGCCTCCTTGGCCGGCAGCGTCGCCGCGTCGCAGACCGCCTGCTCGAACCGCCAGGCGTCCACCGTGTCCGGCGCGGTGCGCAGGACGTAGCCGGGGCCCTCGGTGACGAGCAGCCGGGCCGGGGTGCGGGGCGGGCGGTCGGGTTCGAGGGCGCGGCGGAGCGCGGCGACGAAGGTGCGGACGGCGCCCACGGCGTCGGCTGGCGGGTCGGTCCAGAGGTCGTCGACCAGGCGGGAGACCGGCACGAGACGGCCTCGGGCGACGATCAGCCGGGCCAGCACCGAACGGTGTCGCGGGCCCTTCAGGTCGATCGCGCCGCCGTCCGCGTCCCAGGCCGTGACCGGCCCGAGCACCCCGAAGTCAGGGCCCACGTCGGTCACCGCCCTCCGCTCGAAGACCTGGACGGGGCGCGGTCAGACGGGCTGCCACGGCTCAAGCCGGTTGCCCTCGGACTCGAAAGCCGCGAACACCGTCGGCCCGGCTTCCTGACGCCACAGGCCGTGCTCATCGGCGTCCGGGCCCAGGCAGTGTCGGTGCCACGCGCTCAGGGCGGCCGGGTCGGCGGCCCGAACGAGGTACCCGCCGATTCCAAGCACACGTTCCATGACGCCATCCTGCCAGGGGTCTCACCCGGTGGGCCGCGGGGCGCGCAGGTGGGCGCGCTGCTCCAGCTCTTCCTTGGAGACGAGTTCGAGCATGGGCTTGCCCGGTGCGCACATCATGGTCACGACGAACCTGGTCCGCCCGTCGTCGAGCGCGTTGCCGTCCTGGTAGTGGATCACGTCACCGCCCGGCTCCCAGAACGTGCCGCCGGCCTCCACCACCCGCTCGGGCTCACCCTCCAGCTCGAAGCGGACGGCGCCTTCCACGACGTAGCCGAAGGCGGGCCCGGAATGGCGGTGCGGCGGGGTTCCCGGGTCGCCGGGCTCCCACTCGACCTCGACGGTCATCGCCGACGCGCCCTCCGGGATCGTCAGGGGCGCGGCGTCCTGGAGCATCCGGGCCGCGTTCATCCAGCTCTCCGACGCCGTCGGCGTCGCGTGGTCGTGGGACATGATGTGACCCTCCATGAGTAGCCGTGTTCCGGGTGGGGATGCCGCGTGCCTCCGGCCCCCTTGCCTGTGTGACCGCCTACCGCGTGGATCTGTGACACGTCGGCGTCGGGCTGCTCCGGCCCCTGCTCTCCGACGGGCCCCGGGCCCGCTCTCGCCACACGCCCTACGCCGGTGCCGCCGTGGGTGGCCGGTCGGTGAGGGTGCCGCGCAGTTGTCTGCGGGAGGTGATGCCGAGTTTGACGAACACCTTGCGCAGGTGCCATTCGACGGTGTGCGGGCTGATGAACAGGTGCGCGCCGATCTCGGGGTTCATCGTGCCGTCCCGCGCCAGATGCGCGATCTGTGCCTCCTGCGCGGTCAGCGTCACCGGTGCCGCGACCGCACGTCTGAGGACGGACTCGCCGGTTCCCTGCAACTCACGACGGGCCCGCTCGACGGCCTCCCGGTGAAGCGCCTCGGCGGCGTCGCCTTCGCTGAGCAGGGCACGCGAGCGTGCCTGGACACCCAGGGCCCAGTCGATGCCCGCCGCATCGGTCACCTCGGTCAGCAGCCCCACCGCGGTGTGCGCCGCACCGCGCTCACCGCTGCGGGCCCCCGCCTCCACCCACTCGACCAGCGCCCAGTTGCCCACGGCCAGGTCGGGCACGTTCGTGGCCGCCTCACGTGCCGCGGCGAAGGCCTCGTCGTACTTGCCCAGGCCGTTGCAGAGCACCGCCCGGGCCCCCAGCGCGACGGTCATGCCGGAGCCCTCGCCGCGGGCCACGGCGTCGTCGATGTGGACCTGGTCCGCCATGAGGCGTCGGGCGACGAATCCGAGGATCTGCGCCGAGACGTGGTCGAGCCACTGGGCGTCGTCGACGAGGCAGATCAGCGGCTTGTCCTGGGCCACGTCGGCGAGCAGGCTGAGCACCGCGAGCCCGACGAGAAAGCGGTCCGGCGGGGTTCCCTCGCTCATGCCGAAGGCGGTCTCGAACGCGGCTCGCTGGGGATCCGGGAGACGGTCGAGGTGATCGAGGAACGGGACGCACAGCTGGTGGAGGCCGCCGAACGCCAGCTCCATCTCGGACTCGACGCCGGCGGCGCGCACCTGCCGTCTGCGTCGGCCCCGCCCCGCTGCTCATTCGCCGCTCATCCGGCACCGGGAGGATCGAAGAGTCCCGGAGTTCTCCCGACGTCTCTCGACGAGCATCGCAAGGAGCACAGCCATGTCCAGGCCCGTCCCCAGGCCCACGCCCACGCCGTTGCCGCCTGTCATCCCCGGCTTCGACCAGCACCGCGTCCCCGTGTCCGACGGAGTGTCCCTGCACACGGCCGTCGGTGGCTCGGGACCGCCCGTCGTCCTGCTGCACGGCTTCCCGCAGACCCACCTGATGTGGCGGCATGTGGCCGCGGACCTCGCCGCGGACCACACCGTGATCTGCCCCGACCTGCGCGGCTACGGCGCCGGCGACAAGCCGGTGGAGACCGACGGCACCGTCTACGCCAAGCGGACCATGGCCGCGGACATCGTGGCGCTGGCCCGCGCCCTCGGGCACGAGCGCTTCGCCCTGGCCGGGCACGACCGTGGCGCCCTGGTGGCCTTCCGGGCCGCGCTCGACCACCCCGACAGGGTCACCCACCTGGCGTGTCTGGACGTCCTGCCGACCCTGGACATGTGGGAGGTGATGCACGGCGTGAGCGCGGCCGTCGGTTTCCATCTCTATCTGATGGCCCAGCCGCCCGGCCTGCCCGAGCGGCTGATCGGCGCCGCGCCGGACGCCTTCTTCGGCCACTTCCTCGACATCTGGACGACCGACCGGCGGGCGGTCCCGGACGAGGTCCGCGCCGCCTACCTGGCCGCCTGCCGCGATTCGGTGCCGTCGATCGTCGCCGACTTCCGGGCCTCGGCCGGCGTCGACGTCGAGCACGACCGGGCCGACCGGACGGCCGGGCACACGCTCCGGATGCCCGTCAGCGTGCTCCAGCAGGACTGGGGCGCCGCCCTCGGCTTCGACGCGGCGGCGCTGTGGCGGGCCTGGGCGCCCGATCTGGTGCACTCCACGGTGACCTGCGGTCACTTCATGGCGGAGGAGGCGCCGGACGTCGTGACGAAGGCGCTGCGCGAGCTCCTCGGCCGCTGAGCCGCCGAGCGGGGTCCGGCCTCGCCTACCAGCGTCCCGGCTCGGTCCCGACGATCGCCTGCGACGGTTTGCCGTCCACCCCCACCGGTACGTCCCCGGCGAGCATCACCCGGTGCATGGTCCGGGGGAAGTCGAGATGGGCGTTGTCGCTGGGGGCGAGGTGGATGGTGGCCCGGTTGTCCCAGAAGGCGACGCTGCCGGGCTCCCAGCGGAAGCGGACCGTGTACTCGGGGCGTACGGCCTGCTCCAGCAGCATCTCCAGGATCGCGGCGCTCTCGGCCCGCGAGAGGTCGGCGATCTGCTCGACGTAGTAGCCGTTGACGTGGAGGATCCTCTCCCCCGTCTCCGGGTGGACGCGCACCAGCGGATGCAGCGAGGCCACCTGGTGGTCCAGCAGATGGCGGACGTAGGCGTCGTCGCCGGGCCGGGGCTGGTAGCCGACGCCGAGGCGGTGCTCGGCCCGCAGGCCGTCCACGAACTCCCGCATCGGGCCGGAGAGTCCGGCGTAGGCGGCCGCCAGGTTGGACCAGGTCGTGTCGCCGCCGTACGGGGGCACGGTCTCGGCGCGCAGGATGGTCGCGGCGGGCGGGTCGATGCGGGCGCCGTGGTCGCAGTGCCAGCCGCGCAGCAGGGTGTGGCGGCGGCGCCGCAGCCACTCGTCGTGCTCCATGCCGAACCTCCCGCCCAGCTCCAGCCGGTCCGCGGTCGTCTCGATCTCGGGGAAGTCCGCCGGGGAGGCGCTCCCCCGCTTGCGCAGGACGACCGGTTCGCCGAACCGGCGCGCGAACGCCACATGCCCGGCGTGGTCCAGCCGCTGCCCCCGGAAGAAGACCACCTTCCAGCGCAGCACCGCCGCCCGGATCGCGGCGACCACGGTGCCGTCCAGTTCCCCGGCCAGGTCGACGCCCGTGATCTCCGCCCCGATGTGCCCGGCGACCGGTCGCACCTCGATCCCCGTGCCCTGCCGCGCCCCGCCCGCCGTGACCCTGTCCGTCGTCATGCCCGCTCCGTCGGTCGTCGTCCGTCCGCGCCGGCCCCGCTCCGAGCCGGTTCCAGGAAGATCGTGACAGTGTTCGGCGGGCATGGCGACAGGGCCTCGACCGGGCCGCGGCAGGACGTCAGACCGCGAACTCCCGTATCACCGTGTTCCGGAAGACCGCCGTGCCGCCGATCGTGAAGAGCGCCAGCCCGGTGTCGGACGGATCCGGGAAGACCTCGGTCGAGTGCGCGTAGCGGCCGTCGTCCACGAACATCTCGATGGACGTCCGGTCGATCAGAATGCGCAGCCGCACCGTGCCCGCGGACGCGTCGAAGGGGCTGCGGCTCTCCTGCCACCGGCCGGTGCTGTCGGGGCTCACGGTGTATCCGCGGTTGACGAAGGCGTAGTCGCCGTAGATCCCGGCGTCGATATGGCGGCCGCCGTCGGAGGAGCGCCGCAACTGGAGCCCCGCGCCGGTCAGTTGATCCCAGGAGATGTCGGCGGACAGCTCGTACGCGGTGCCCGTGTAGTCGAGCAGGAGGGTCCCGTCGACCTCCAGGTCACCGAGGTCGACCGTGCGGGAGACATGGGCGTCGAGACCGGCGACCGGCTGGGAGGCGAGATAGTACGTGCCGTCCGCCGCCCGCTTCAGCGTGACCTCGCGGACGATCGAGTCGGTGCCGTTGAAGCCGTCGCACTCGATGGTGGGCGTGGTGTTGGCGTAGTCCCAGTGGTTCATCCAGCCGATCGCGTACCTTGCCGCCGGGTCGGGCGTGCCGCCGGCGTCCCGCTTCTCGAAGGTGACGGCGGCATACCAGTCCCAGCCGTGGTCGAGCCACTGCGGATCGCTCAGATCGGGCGTGAACGTGGTGCCGTCGAAGGACCCCGTCCAGTAGGCGTACGTGCTCGGCAGTCCGGATCCCTTGCCGTTGGCGCTCACTCCCAGGACCCACTTCCAGGTGCCGTCCACCGCCCGGATGCGGAACAGGTCCGGGCACTCCAGCACACCGATGCCGCCCTTGATGAAGCCGCCGACGTACGTCCACGACTTGAGGTCGGCGGAGTGGTAGAAGCCCACTTTGTCGTTCTCGGCGAGGGTCATCACCCAGCGCCCGCGTTCCTCGTCGCGGATGACCTTGGGATCGCGGAAGTCCCGGACACCGGGGTTGGGCAGGACGGGGGCGGTGCCGTGGTTGGTGAACGTCCGGCCGCCGTCGGTGGAGTAGTACAGGTACTGCGCCTGCGTGACGTCGTCGGGCGCCATGGTGGCGAGGACGATCACCGCGCCCGCGCCGAAGCCCGCCGTGTTGTCGGTGTCGACCACCGCCGAGCCGGACCAGACGTCGCCGTTGGGTGTGGTGTCCTTCGGCACGGCGATCCCGCGGTCGGTGAAGGACACCAGGTCGGTGCTGGTCGCCAGGCGCCAGGCCGTGCCCGCGGTCGTCCCACCTGTCGAGTAGTCGGGGTTGTAGAGGTAGTAGTAGTGGTACTCACCGTCGATCCACACCGGCCGCTGCGGGTCGTTCATCCACTGGTCGGGGACGGTGAAGTGGTACTCGGCACGGTAGCTGCCGGCGCAGGCGGCCGCCGTCGTGGACGCCGCCGTCGCGGATCTCGAACCGGCGGGAAGTAAGACGCCGGCCGCGCCCACGGCCGAGGCGATGAACAGCGACCTTCTGGATATTCCGGGCATGCCGGATATGCCACGCACAGTGCGGCTCCTTTCCCTGACGGCGTCGTCAGGACTGCGGCTCATGGAGATCCGAACCAGATTCGAACCGGATGCGAACTGGCCCGCCGGAACCGGAGTCGTTCAATCCCGGACCGGTCGGCCTGGATCGGAACTGTGAGGCCTAACTCGTTAAAGGTCAAGCCGTTCACGACTCTTGACAGGGTCGCGATGGCCTTCACATCATCTGGGCATCAGATTCTGGCTAACACGAGTTAGGCCCGTTCAGATGACCGACTCGCACCTCAACCGCCGCACCCTGATGCGGTACGGCGCCTACGGCGCGGGAGCCGCCGCGCTGGCCGGTACCGCCGCCAGCTGGGACCGGCTCACCGGAGCCGACATACCCGGCCGCGACGACGGCTCCCTCGTCGTCGCCACGCTCGGCCCCGCCTACGGACCGGAGGCCGTCCGCACCCTCACCGAGGGCTTCAAGGAGGTCCACCCCGACATCAAGCTCCGCATCAACGCCGTGCAGGCCGTCGACTGGTCGGACTTCTTCGCGAAGATCCTCACCCAGATCGCGGCGGGCACCGCGCCCGACCTCGTGTACGTCGCCACCGAGGGCGTCCAGCTGTTCGCGCAGCGCCTCGGCGTCCCGCTGGACGACTGGGTGAAGCGGGACGCCGAGGAGCTGCGCGAGTACTTCGCCGATGTCCATCCGTCCCTGGTGGAGTCGATGATGTACGAGGGGAGCCTCTACCAGCTGCCGGTCGAGTTCAACGCGGCCGACATGTACCTCAACAACCAGGTGCTGCAGCGGGCGGGAGCCGACTTCCCGGCGGCCGACTGGACGCGCGACGACTTCACCTCGCTGCTGCGGGACATGAAGAAGTCCAGCGGTTCCCAGTTCACGCCGTACTTCTGGACGAACCGGCTGTGGGGCGGCGTGGTGCCGTGGCTGTTCGCCAACGACACCAACCTGCTCAGCGAGTCCAAGGCGCCGGGCGGTGCCTGGCTGTGGGACTCCTTCTATCCGGCCGCCGCGCGGCAGGGGCGCGGGGGCGGTTTCCGGTGGACGACGCCGCAGGCGACCGACGCGCGCGTGGAGGAGGCCTACGACTATCTCGCCTCCCTGATCCAGGAAGGGCTGTGCACCCGCCCCGAGGGCGGCAACGGCCAGAACCTGATCGGTGTGTTCTCCACCGGCCGGGTCGGCGTCACGCCCGCGGGCGGCTTCTGGGCGGGCGGCCTGCACCTGGCCGGCATGAAGGCGAACGGCTTCGACGTGCAGTACTTCCCGCGCTGGCGCACCCAGCGCATGCAGTACGGCGCCGCCGGCTACGCGCTGCTGCGCACCTCCAAGCGGCAGGACGAGGCCTGGGAGTTCATCAAGTACGCCGCCCGCAAGGACACCCTGACGCGGCTGTTCGAGACCAACCAGACCACCCCGGCGCGCCGCTCGATGCTGACCGCCGACCGGTACCGCGAGACCGGCCCGGACCACTGGCAGGTCTTCTACGACACCCTCGACAAGTTCCCCGACACCGGGCCGATCCCCGCCCCGCCGCAGGTCGCCGAGGTCGAGCAGGTACTGCTCAAGCACACCGGTAGCGCGCTGGCCTCCCGGCGCTCGGTCGCCCCCGCGCTGCGCCGGATGCAGAGCGATCTGGAGAAGGCCATGGAGCGTGACGTATGACGAACACCCAGATGCCCGCCGTACGGTCCGAGCAGCCGGCCCTGACATCGGCGCCCGCGCCCCGGTCCGCCGCCCGCGACCGTGGCTCGCGGCTGCTGGCCACGCTGTTCCTGGCGCCCACGATCGTCGGCATCGTCGTCTTCACGGTCGTTCCGATCATCGGCTCGGTGGTGCTGAGCCTCTTCCACTGGAACGTGATCGACGAGCCGAGCTTCGCCGGGGCCGCCAACTACCGTGAGGTCTTCACCGATTCGACTGTTCTGGTGTCCTTCCGCAACACGCTGGTGTTCATGGTGTTCGCGGTCGCCCTGCAACTGCTCGTCGCCCTGGTGCTGGCCCTCGCGGTGAACGGGCGGATGCCGGTGTGGCTGCGCTCGGTGTTCCGGTCGGCGTTCTTCTTCCCGCTGGTGCTGTCCGCGGCGTCGATCTCGGTGGTGATGAAGTACCTGTTCAACCAGGACTTCGGGGTCGTCAACTGGATGCTCGGCCTGGTCGGCGTCGCTCCGGTGCCATGGCTGACTTCCGAGAACGCGGCGATGGCCACGGTGATCCTGGTCTACGTGTGGCAGCAGTTCGGGTTCTCCTTCCTGCTGTTCGTCGGAGGCCTGAACAACATCCCCAAGGAGATCCACGAGGCCGCCTCCCTCGACGGCGCGACCGGTCTGCGCAAGCACCTGAACGTCACGCTGCCGCTGCTGTCCCCCACGCTGCTTGTCGCGTCGGTGGTCGGCATCATCAACGCGCTCCAGGTCTTCGAGCAGCCGTACGTCCTCACCAACGGCGGTCCCGGTGACGCCACCCGGACCGTGGTGATGGTGATCTACGAGAGCGCGTTCGAACAACTGCGCTTCGGTGAGGCATCGGCGGTAGGTGTGCTGCTGTTCGTGCTGATCATGGCGGTCACCGCCCTCCAGTTCCGGCTCAGCCGGCGTTTCGTCCACTACCAGTGAGCCGGGTGAACTCCCCATGAGCCAAGCAACCCTGTCCCTGAGCCGCACCCGGCACACCCTGGCGCCGTGGGCCCGCATCGCCGCGCTGGCCGTGTGCGCGCTGCTGACGCTGGGCCCGGTCGTCTGGACCGTATCCACCTCGCTGCGCACCCCGGCCGAGGCCTTCGACCTGCCGCCGAAAATCATCCCGACGGATCCGTCCCTGGAGGCGTACAGCGGGGTCTTCGACCAGATCGACGTCTGGCTGCTCGCCCTGAACTCCACGCTGGTGACGGCCCTCATCGCGGTGGGCCAGATGATCACCGCCGGTCTCGCCGGGTACGCCTTCGCCCG
>CBFGZZ010000060.1:0-30839 GCA_965653385.1 uncultured Streptomyces sp.
GGTCGATGTACGACAGCGACTGGAGCAGGTCGATGATGTAGATGCCGTTGCGCTCCGTGAAGATGAAGCGCTTCATCTTCGGGTTCCAACGACGGGTCTGGTGACCGAAGTGGACGCCGCTCTCCAGCAGCTCCCGCATCGTGACGACGGCCATGGCCGCACTCCTTGAATGTTCTCGGTTGTGCCGCGGATGCCGGACGGCTTCCGCGCCTGACGCCCGCATGCGCCGTGCCACGAAGGACCGAGGGGCGCTGATACGGACCGTTTCCGGTGGACGTATCGGGGCGTGCGAAGTCGACCCGGTGACCCGGATCGCCAGAAGAAGTGTACGGGACCCGCGAGGCCCCGGGTGACGCCGCTGTCCACAACCGGAGAGTTGTCCACAGATCCCGGCCATGATCGGCGAGGGTGCGGGACGGTTGCGCCATGCGAGAGAAACGACGGCCGGGGGCGGCACGGACATGCGGACGGCTGATGTTGCTGCTGCTCCTGACGGCGACCGCCCTGCTGGCACCGGTCCCCCGACTGCCCCTGACCCCGAGCGCCATGGTCGTACGCCCTGCCGCACCGGACCCGCCGGTGCCGGCGGTCGGCCGGGCCTGGCCCGTGGGCTCACACCCACCGATCCTCCGCGGCTGGGAACCCCCGAGGAACCCGTACGGCCCCGGCCACCGCGGCGTGGATCTGACGGCTCCCGCCGGGGCTCCGGTACGAGCGGTGGCGGCCGGACGAGTGTCGTTCGCGGGCCGCGTCGCCGGAAGGGGCGTCGTGTCGGTGGAGCTGACGGACACCGGAGATCCACCACTGCGGGTGACGTACGAGCCGGTGGAGGCGACCGTGCGGAAGGGCGACGAGGTCGAGGCGGGAGAGCTCGTGGGAACGGTGGAGCCGACGGGCTCACACTGCACGGCTATCTGCCTCCACTGGGGCCTCCGGAAGGGCGACACCTACCTGGACCCACTGTCACTCCTACCCCCGTGGCTACTCCAGCGGGGGCCATCGAGGCTGCTGCCGGTACTGGGGGTGCCGCTGCCGCCCTAGCAGACATGGCCGACCACGGCTGACGCTCGCATCGGGCAGCGCGACGCCCAGCGTCAACCCCGACGCCGGGCGCCCACCGGATCCGGGCAGCGCAACCACCCGCCCAGCCCCGCAGGGATCACCGCGGGGCTCAGCCCCGAACTCCCCGCAACGCCATGGAGACAGCCGCGTCCGTGATCGCCGAAGGCTCCTCCGCCGCCCCCAGTTCGATCCGCCGCACAGCCGCGTCCACCACACCCTGCAACAGCATCGCCGCCAGCCGAGGCTCCGCGTGCCCCATCTCCCTCAGCGCCTCGACGATCATCGCGACCAGCCCGCCGTGCGCCGCCCGGATCTTCTCCCGGGCCCCCGCGTCCAGCTCACTCGCCGAGATCGCCACGACAGCACGGTGCCGCCGGTCCCCGACCAGCGCCAGCTGCCGGCGCACATACGCCTCGACCTTGCCCTCGGCCGTGGCCTCCCGTTCCATCGCCGCCGAGACCTCCGCGGCCCACACGGGAAAGTCGACCTCGCACAGCTCCTCGACCACGGCGGCCCGGGAGCGGAAGTACTCGTACACGGACGACCGCGCGAGGCCCGTCCGCTCGGCGAGGGCCGGGAAGGTCAGCGCCTCCGTCCCGCCCTCGGACAACAGGGAACGAGCCGCGTCCAGCAGGGCGGCTCGCTGCATCGACCGGTGCTCGGCCACGGAGGCCGCTCGAATCCTTGGCACGTCAACCACTGTACGGACGCACCCCCGCCGACGGGAGTCACTCCGCGCAACCCCACACACGTCCCGCCAGGTCAACGACCGAAGCCGGCCAGCTTCGCCCGCAGCTGGAGCACGGACTTGGTGTGGATCTGGCTGACCCGGCTCTCGGTCACCCCCAGCACGTTCCCGATCTCGGCGAGCGTGAGCCCCTCGTAGTAGTACAGCGTCACCACGGTCTTCTCCCGCTCGGGCAACGTGTTGATCGCCCGCGCCAGAAACCGCCGAAGCTCCCGGTCCTCGGCCACCTCGACCGGATTGTCCGCGGCGGTGTCCTCCAGCGTGTCCATGACGCTCAGCCCGTCGCCGCCCTCGCCCCCGACGTGCAGCAGCTCCTCCAGGGCCACCACGTTGGCCAGCGACAACTGACTGAACACCGCGTGGAGTTCGTCCACCGCGATGCCCATCTCGACGGCCACCTCCGCCTCCGTCGGCGTGCGCCGCAGCCGCGCCTCCAGCGTCGCGTACGCCCGCTCCACGTTCCGCGCCTTCTGCCGCACCGACCGCGGGATCCAGTCGAGCGCCCTGAGCTCGTCGATCATCGCGCCCCGGATCCGCGTGATCGCGTATGTCTCGAACTTGATCTCCCGGTCGATGTCGAACTTCTCGATCGCGTCGATGAGCCCGAAGACCCCGGAGGAGACGAAGTCGGCCTGCTCGACGTTGGGCGGAAGGCCGACGCTCACCCGGCCCGCCACGTACTTGACGAGCGGCGAGTAGTGCAGGATCAGCTGCTCGCGCAGCCGCTCGTCCCCCGTCGCCTTGTACGACCGCCACAGCTCGTCGAGCGTCGAGGGAGCGGGCGGCCGCACGCTGCCACCGTCACGGGCGGCTGGGGGGGTGGCCGCCCGGTCGGACCCGGAGGTGTGCTGGGGCATTCGTTGCCTTGTGCCGTTCTGCCGTGATGTGGGGGTTCCTGGAGGATCTGTCGGTCTGATGTCGCACTGGTGCCGTTCTGTGGACCTTCCGGTGTCGAGGTGCCGGTCTGCGTCGGAATTCATGTGAGCGTAGCGTGACTGAAGTGTCGCGGTGCGCGAAGGGCGGAGCACCAGCCGCACGCAGATACGTTCCGCTGGACGCCCCGCCGGGGCATCACGGTCGCTCTACGTGATCATCGGAACACCCCAACTGGGGGAATTCACAAGGGCGTCCGTGTTCCCCCGTACGGCCGAACACGCTCGGTCAACATCCACTGCGAGCGGCCCGAACGGAGATCATCGCCTGGCGTGTCAACTTCCAGCCGTCGCTGTGTCGTTCGACGTAACCAAGTGAGCGGAGTTCGTACAGTCTCGCGACCGCGTCGTCCTCGGTGGTCTGCGCACCGCGTGCCACCTCGTCCGCTCCGGCCGCGCGGCGGCCGGGCAGCGCGGCCAGGACTCTGCGCGCCGCCGGCTCCAGCAGATCGCGCGGCAGGACGGGCCCGCGTCGCTCCGGTGCGAGTTCTCCCATGTCCCCCACGAGTTCGACGACCTCGGCGGCGTCGGTGACGAGCACGGCGTCGGTGCGCAGGAGTTCGTGCACCCCAGCGGAGAGGCCGCTGGTGGCCGGGCCCGGCACCCCTATCGTGTGACGTCCGAGGCGCTGTGCGGCCCGGGCGGTGACCAGTGAGCCGCTGCGGTGGGCGGCCTCCACGACCACCGTGCCCCGGGTCAGGGCGGCGATCACCCGGTTCCGCACGATGAATCTGCTGGGTGTCGGATGGTCCCCCGGCGGCAGCTCACCGATCACGAGCCCCTGTTCGGCGATCCTGTTGATCAACTGGGTGTGACCGCGCGGATAGGGCCGGTCGACCCCGCAGGCGAGCACGGCGACGGTCGCTCCCCCGGCGCCCAGGGAGCCCCGGTGCGCGGCTCCGTCGACGCCGTAGGCACCGCCGGAGACGACCACCCAGCCCCGTTCGGCGAGCCCGCCGGCCAGCGTGGCCGCCATGTGCGCGCCGTACTCGGTGCACGCCCGGGCCCCGACGACGGCCACGGACCGCAACGCCCACATCCGCAGGCTGGCCCGCCCTCGCACCCACAACCCGATCGGCCGGGCGTCCCCCAGATCGTCGAGCTGTCCCGGCCACTCGACATCGCCGGGACGGAGAAAGCGCACCCCCGCTTCCCGGGCGGCGGCGAGATCCCGACCGGGTTCGGCCCGCAGCCCTCGCGCCCGCAGCCCCTCCCACCGCTTGTAGCTCACCCCCGGCAGGGCCTCCGTCCCCTCCCGCAACCGCCGCGCCACTTCCCCCACGCCGTACTCGCGCACCCACCGCCCGGCGACCTCGTCGCCGGGCTCGACGACCCGGCTGAGAAAGACCCGGCCGAGGAGTTCGTCGTCCGGAGTCCCGCTGCCCGTCATGTCAGCGCCCCGATGGCCATGGGCACACCGCGCGGCACACCGGTGCGCAGTTGCAGCGCCAGGGCGACGTCCGTCGCGTCGGGCCGGTCGTGGCCGACGAGGTCGGCGACGGTCCAGGCGACGCGCAGGACACGGTCGAGTCCGCGGGCGGTCAGCACACCGCGTTCCATGTTCCGTTCCGCCTCGTCCATGGCACCGATCGCGGCGTACCAGCGGCTGCGCAGCTCCCGTCCGGGGATCTCGCTGTTGGTCCGCCAGGGCGTACCGGCGAGCCTGGCCGACGCCCGCTCACGGGCCGCCCGCACCCGGTCGGCGACCGTCGCGGTGGACTCGCCCCGGGCGCCGCGCTCGGTCAGCTGGGCGCGGGTGACCCGGTCCACCTCGACGCGGAGGTCGACGCGGTCGAGCAGCGGTCCGGACAGCCGGGCCTGATAGCGGCGGATCGCCGAGGGCGGGCACTCGCACAACTCGTCCGTCCGGGAGAAGCGGCCGCACGGGCACGGGTTCGCGGCCAGCACCATCAGGAACTTCGCCGGGAAGCGCACGACACCCGCGCTGCGCGCGATGACCACGTGACCGGCCTCCAGGGGCTGCCGCAGAGCATCGAGGGCCTGGCTGCCGAACTCGGGCGTCTCGTCCAGAAAGAGGACGCCTCGATGGGACAGTGACACCGCTCCGGGCCGCGCGATGCCCTGGCCACCGCCGACGAGCGCCTGCATGGTCGCCGAGTGGTGCGGGGCGCAGTAGGGGGCGACGTCGATCAGGGGCTTGCCCGGGGGCAGCAGTCCCGCCACCGAGTGCACCGCCGTGACCTCCAGTGACTCCTCCCTGGCGAGCCGGGGCAGGATGGCCGGCAGTCGCTCCGCGAGCATCGTCTTGCCGGCGCCGGGCGGCCCTTCCAGGAACAGGTGGTGCCCGCCCGCCGCGGCGACCTCCACGGCCGTACGCGCCGACATCTGGCCCACCACGTCGGCCAGGTCGTGCCCGTGGTCGGGCTGGGCGGCGCCCATGCTGTGGATGCCCGTGGCCGCGCCCGTCCCCGGCACGCGCAGTCCCGCGAGCAGCGGATCGGGGCGGCCCTGGTCGTCGGGTTCCTCGTCGGGTACGGGTTCGTCCGCGAGGACGGCGATGAGCTGGCGCAGGCTGCGCACGCCCAGGACGGAGACGCCCGGGACCAACGAGGCCTCGGCCGCGGCGCACTCCGGTACGACGACCTGCTCGTAGCCGGCGTCAGCCGCCGCCAGTACCGCGGGCAGGATGCCCCGTACGGGACGCACGCGTCCGTCCAGGCCCAGCTCACCGATCATCACGATGTCGGCGAGAACCTTTGGATCGATCCGCTCGCAGGCGCCGAGGACGGCGCAGGCGACGGCCAGGTCGAAGCCGCTGCCCGCCTTGGGGACCGATGCCGGGCTGAGCCCGACGGTGAGCTTCTTCTGCGGCCACTCGCCGCCCGAGTTGACGACGGCCGCCCGCACCCGGTCCCGGCTCTCCGTCAGGCTCTTGTCCGGCAGTCCCACCAGCGTGAACGCCGCGACCCCCGGCTCCAGGTCTGCCTGGACCTCGACCACGACCCCCTCGACGCCCACCAGGGCGACCGAGCATGTCCGCGCGAACCCCATGTCAGGCCACCCCCCGCGCGTGCTCGACCACGGGCGCGCCGCGGTCGGGCAGGACGATGCCGACCAGGTCGATGCGCACGCCGCCGGGTGGAGCGCCGCCGTGCGCGTGGATCCAGTGTTCCGCGAGGCCCCGCAGGCGCCGCGTCTTCTCGGGGGAGACCGCGGCCATCGGATGCTCGTAGCCGCTGGTCCTGCGGGTCTTGACCTCGCACACGACCAGCACGTCGCCGTCCCTGGCGACGATGTCGATCTCTCCGGTCCTGCCACAGCGCCAGTTGCGCTCCAGCACCGTCATCCCGGCCTCGGCCAGCCGCCGCGCGGCCAGATCCTCGCCGTACCTGCCGAGTGCACTGCGTGCGTTCATGTCGGCACCACCTCCGGCGCCAACGATGAGGGCAGCTCAGCGAGCTATTGGATCTTGGTGGACAAGTCCGCGACTGTGGATATCTCCCTCACCCCTGCGGGTGAACATCACCGGGCGTCATCCACTCGGGAGCTCGAGATCACTCTTGTTCAGCTCCTCGATGTTCACGTCCTTGAATGTGAGCACGCGAACCTGCTTCACGAACCGCGCCGGCCGGTACATGTCCCACACCCAGGCGTCCGCCATGGACACCTCGAAGAACACCTCACCCTGGACCGAGTGCACCTGCATCTCGTAGTCGTTGGTCAGATAGAAGCGGCGCTCGGTCTCGATCACATACTTGAACAGACCGACGACATCGCGGTACTCCCGATAGAGCTTGAGCTCCATCTCGGTCTCGTACTTTTCGAGGTCCTCGGCGCTCATGGCATGTTCCCCTTCAGCCGTGCGATCCCACCATTGTGCGCCAGTCCCGTCAGCACCTAGACAATTTCGGGGTCAAGGGTCACGGACCGGGCAGGGGGACCTTCGTCGAGCAGAGTGCGCAGCAGCTCGGCGAGTCTGGTCGGATACACCGTCTCATGTGCCTGGGCAAGTTCCTCACACGTCCACCAGCGCGCTCCGGCGACGCTGCGCCGCTCCAGTTCGGTGAGCGCCACGGCCCGGGTCTCCGTCTGCGTCGTGCGGGCCAGGTAGTACCACTCGTCCTGGTCCCAGCGGCGCCCCGCGAACGGGAAGGAGCACCTTCGCCGCCACAGCACGGGGCCGAGTTCGACCTCCGTGATGCCGGTCTCCTCGGCGAGTTCCCGCAACGCGGCCTGCGCACGGCTCTCGGCGCCCTCGACGCCCCCGCCCGGGGTGAACCACCAGTCGTCGGCGGGATCCTCCGGCTCATGGCCGTGCAGCAGCAGGATGCGGTCCCGCGGGTCCAGGAGGACGACTCGGGCGACCTTGCGCAGCCCGCCGTCGTACGAGTCCCCGTAAGGGTTCGTGCTCGTGTCCGTCGGGTCAGCGGACACTCGTGGCCTCCGTGCCCGACCGGGCCCGCTTGCTCCGCCGGTTCGCGATCGGGCCGTACGCACCGCCGCCGAGGACGAGTACCCCGCCGACGACGATCAGCGCGACCATCGTCCGCAGCGGCCCCGGCGACGACAGCGCGCCGAGCTGTTCGAAGCTCGTGGGGCGCTCCAGCATGCCGTCCATGGGCCAGACGACGGCGTCCACCCGGGCCGACACGGCGCTGCGCGCGACGGTGCCGCGGGCGGCGTCCGTGAGGTGGGCCGTGGAGTCCAGGGAGCCGCTGCGCTCGTCGCCGAGCAGGAAGAGCCTGCCCTTGGGGACCGTCACCGTGGGAAAGTTCTGGAGTTCGGCCAGGCCGTCCTTGGCCAGATACGGCTCGTCGATCTGCTTGCCGTTGACGGTCAGCTTGCCGTCCGTGCAGCAGGCCACGGTGTCGCCGCCGATCGCGACCACGCGCTTGACGACGGGCGCGTTGCTCACCCAGGTCTTGTCGGTGAAGACGACGACGTCGCCCCGGCGTATCTCGCCGCCGTCGACGCGCTGGGCCAGCACCCGGTCGCCCGCACCGATCGTCGGCGCCATCGAACTGGTGGGCACGGTGTACGGCCGGTAGATCACCGCTCCCCAGACGAACCCGCCCAGGAACAGCACCAGGCCCAGCGCCACGGCCAGCCCGGACAACCGCTGTCCGGTCCGGCTGCCCGCCGGGCCCCTGCTCGCGCCACCGCTACGCGGCGCCGTACGTGTCGTGCTCTCGCCACCCATGGGTCCGCACCCTACCCGGCGGTACCGACAGCGGGCAGCCCCTCCCGAGACCCCTGCGGTCACAGGCTCGGCAAAGCTTTTCCAAGCTCCCGGCACCGGGCGGGGCAGCGAGGTCTGCGCCGCCCCGGGAAGGTGCCGGCCCGTCAGCGAGTCTCGGCCGCCGCGATCCGGCGCCGACGCCACAGCACCAGCGGCACCGCGCCGGCCAGGGCGAGCCCCTGCGGGGCGACCGTCAGGGCGACGGACCGGGCGCTCAGGTTCTGCTCGAAGGTGTCCGGAACCGACAGGTTGTCCCAGCGGTTGATCGGCCAGGCGATCACGATGGCGCGGCCGACGACCTCGTCGACGGGGACCATGCCGTGGTTCTTGTCGGACTGGTTGTAGCGGGAGTCGCGGGAGTTCTGCCGGTGGTCGCCCATGACCCAGATGAAGCCCTCGGGCACCTTCACCTTGAACTGGCCGCCCTGGTCGTCCTGGCTGCACGGCGTGTTGCCCGGATAGACGTAGGAAGCCTCGCTCAGCGCCTTGCCGTTGACCTTCAGCGGCCCGGTGCCCTCGCACTCGATCGTGTCGCCGCCGACGCCGACGACGCGCTTGATGAGGTCCTTCTCCTCCGCCGACGGCATCAGGCCGATCCAGCTGAGGAAGGTCTGCAGGGCGTTCGGGTCGGGGGTGGGCTCGCCGGCCAGCCAGTTGTCGGGGTCGTGGAAGACGACGACCTCGCCGCGCTCGGGCTCGGAGCCGAACCAGGGGGTGAGCTTGTCCACCAGGACGCGGTCACCCTGCTGGAGGGTGTTCTGCATCGAGTCGGACGGGATCGAGAACGCCTGTACGAGGAACGTCTTGATCAGCAGCGCGAGGACGAGCGCGATGCCGATGAGAATGGGCAGCTCCTTCCAGAAGGAGCGCTGCTTCTTCGGCTTGGGGACCGCCCCGGATCCCTCACCGCCGGTCGGGGGCTGCCCGCCCGACCCTCCTGCGTCGCCGTCCCCTCCGGAGTCATTCCCGGAGGTCACGGCGCCGTCCGCGGCCGGGTCGGCGGCGCCCACGGGACGTCCGCGGTGCTCCTCGCCGTCGTGCCCGGACCGTGCGCCAACCGCCACATCCCCCACGCCAACTCCTTACTCTGTGCCGCTGCCTGCCCCATGCGCGGCGCAGGCCCACCACTCCCATAACGAGCGGGAGTTCCGCAGGGGTCGGGAGTTGGATCGTTCCGTTCGAATCGTCGGAAGCAACCCTATGCGACAGCGGGTCGGAGGCGGTCGACCCGGTGGCCGAGTCGGACACGGAAGCGTAGGTATTCGGCTCGTCCAGGCTGCTCCAGTGGCCGAAGGGCCAGGCGATCCACATGGCGCGGCCGACCACCTCGTCCTCGGAGACCGTGCCGCCGTAGTCCCTGTCCTGATGCGCCCGGGAGTCCGCGGAGTTGGCCCGGTGGTCACCCATCACCCACAGCCGGCCCTGCGGGACGGTGATGTCGAAGTCCGTCTTCGACGGGGCGTTGCCGGGATACAGGTAGTCCTCGTTCAGGGGCACGCCGTTGACGGTGACCCGGCCCTGCGTGTCACAGCACTTGACGCGGTCGCCGCCGACGCCGACGACGCGCTTGATGAGGTCCTTCTCGTCGTCCGACGGCAGCAGTCCGATGAAGGTGAGTGCCTGCTTGACCTGCTTGATGACGACGGGGTCCTCCCTCTTCACCGTCGTCTGCTCGTCCTGGAGCCAGCCGCCGGGGTCCTTGAAGACGACGACGTCCCCGCGCTGCGGCTTGGATCCGAACCAGGGGGTGAGCTTGTCGACCAGGACGCGGTCGCCGATCTGGATCGTCTGCTCCATGGAGCCGGACGGGATCACGAAGGCCTGGACGAGGAAGGTCTTCAGGACCAGCGCTATGAGGACGGCGACGCCGACGAGAAGGGGTATCTCCTTCATCGCGGAGCGCCTGCGGCGGCGTTTGACCTTGCGCTGGAGCTTGCGCCGCTCCGCGCGGGTACGACCGCCGGCGGGGCTGGCGGCACGCCGGGAACCGGTGGGGAGGAGATTGTCGGCGGCACTGCTGGGTACGCCCCGCGGCTTGCCACGATTACCCATGCGTGCCCTCCGCTGCGGCTGCGGGCACGCGCGCGTAGGCGTCCGGACGGTGCAGTCGGGTCCAGTGGGCGGCCGGCCATACGATCCAGTCGGCGCGGCCGATGACGTCGTCGACCGGGACCATCCCGCCGCCGGGCGAGCCCAGATGGTCGCGGGAGTCACTGGAGGCGCTGCGGTGGTCGCCGAGGACGAACAGCCTGCCGTCGGGTACGAGGACGTCGAAGCGCACCGTGGACGGGCTGTCTCCGGGGAACAGGAACGTCGACTCGTCGACCGACCGGCCGTTCACCTGGATCCTCCCCTCCTTGTCACAGCAGACCACGTGGTCTCCCCCCACACCCACAACGCGTTTGATGTAGTCGGCATCCCCGAAATACCCAGTTCCATCGAACACGACAACATCACCGCGCCGCGGTTCGGCACCGAAACGGTACGCCAACTTATTTACGAGAACGCGGTCGCCGATCCTCAATCCGGACTCCATGGATCCGCTGGGAATCTCGAACGGCCGTAGCACGAACGTGTTGAGCACCAGCAGAAGGGTCAGGAAGACCAGCAGGGTCAGGCTGATCCGCCCGCCCGGGAGCCACTCGGTGATCCGCGACACCAACGCGAAACGCGACCGTCCCTCCTGCCCCTCTGCGTCCGAGATCTCCTCGGAGTCGGAAGGGCGGGAGGAGCGGTCGCGCTCCGTCTGCTGTGCTTCGGTGTCCATCGGGGCCAGATGTTATCCGGCCCCGCTTCGGACCCCGCGGGGGCGAGCCCCCGAAAGCGCTCAGTTCTCGCGCTTCTCCTTGATCTTCGCCGCCTTGCCGCGCAGGTCGCGCAGGTAGTACAGCTTGGCGCGGCGGACGTCACCCTTGGTGACGAGCTCGATCTTCTCGACGATCGGGGTGTGCACCGGGAAGGTGCGCTCGACGCCGACGGAGAACGAGACCTTGCGGACCGTGAAGGTCTCGCGGACACCGGCGCCCTGGCGGCGGATCACAACGCCCTTGAACTGCTGCACACGGGAGCGGTTGCCCTCGATGACGCGGACGTGGACGTTGACGGTGTCGCCCGGGCGGAAGGCCGGGACGTCGCTGCGCAGCGACGCGGCGTCGACGGTGTCGAGCAGGTGAGACATTTCGTCTGCTTTCTTCGCCCATGCCACAGGTCATAGGCGGGAGCTAGGTGTTTCGAAGGATGCTGTCCGTGTCGGGGCGGGCGTCGTGTCCCCCTGTGGCAGGGGCGCACGCCGGACGACGCACAACAGCCGCCTATTCTTCCACGCCCTCTGTCCTGCGCCAAAATCGGCCGAACCGCTCCCCCTCCGGATCGGGCATCCAGCCCAGGATGGAGAGCATCTCGCGGTCCTTCTTGTCGAAGACCTTGGGGTCGCAGCGCTCGATGAGGTCGGGTCGGTTGGCCGTGGTCCGCCGTAGCGCCTCGTCCCGGCGCCAGCGGGCGATCTTGCCGTGATGGCCGCTGAGCAGCACGTCGGGGATGTCCCGGCCGCGCCACTCGGGCGGCTTGGTGTAGACGGGGCCTTCCAGGAGGTTGGCCATCGCGCCGGGCGCGAAGGAGTCGTCCCGGTGGGACTCGGCGTTCCCGAGGACGCCGGGCAACAGGCGCGCCACGGCCTCCGTGATGACCAGTACGGCCGCCTCGCCGCCGGCGAGGACGTAGTCGCCGATGGACACCTCGTGGACCGGCATACGGGTGGCGTACTCGTCGATGACCCGGCGGTCGATGCCTTCGTAGCGGGCCGGCGTGAAGATCAGCCAGGGCTGTTCGGACAGCTCGACGGCGAGTTCCTGGGTGAAGGGCCGCCCGCTGGGCGTCGGCACGATCAGGGTCGGCGCGCCGGATCCCGTCTCGTAGCCGTCGGCCAGCACGGAGTCCAGCGCGTCGCCCCAGGGGTCGGTCTTCATGACCATGCCGGGTCCGCCGCCGTACGGCGTGTCGTCGACCGTGTTGTGGCGGTCGTACGTCCAGCCGCGGAGGTCGTGCACATGGACGTTCAGCTGTCCACGCGCGCGTGCCTTGCCGACGAGGGAGACGTTCAGGGGCTCCAGGTACTCGGGGAAGATCGTGACGACGTCGAGCCGCATCAGTCCTCGGCCTCCGCGTCGCGCGAGGAGGCCACCTCGGCCCGGTCGTCGATCAGGCCGGGCGGCGGGGTGATGACGGCCCGCTGCTCCTCCAGGTCGATCTCGGTGACGATCTCCGAGACGAAGGGGATCATCACCTCGCTCCCGTCGGGCCGCTCGACGATGAAGAGGTCCTGGGAGGGCAGGTGCGAGATCTCGGTGATACGACCGACCTCGACCCCGTCCGCGGTCACCACGTCGAGGTCCATGAGCTGGTGGTCGTAGTACTCGTCCTCCTCCTCGGGCAGCTCGTCCGGGTCGATCTCGGCGATGAGGAGGGTGTTGCGCAGCGCCTCGGCGGCGGTGCGGTCCTTGACCCCCTCGAAGCGCAGGAGGAGCCGGCCGCTGTGGACCCGGCCGGTCTCGATGGTGAGCGGCCCGGTGGCGGCCGGGTCGGTGGCCAGGACGGCGCCGGGGGCGAGCCGCAGTTCCGGCTCGTCGGTACGGACCTCGACGGTGACCTCGCCCTTGATGCCGTGGGCGCGGCCGATCCGTGCGACTACCAGCTGCACGAGTTCAATTCTCCTGTCGTACGACTACGGGCCGGGGACGGCCCAGTGGCCCTCCCCGGCCCGAGCCGGTGCTGCGTTCGGCGTCAGCGGACGTGGTCGACGTCGACGAGGTCGACGCGGACACCGCGGCCGCCGATGGCGCCCACGACGGTGCGCAGAGCGCGTGCGGTGCGGCCGTTGCGGCCGATCACCTTGCCGAGGTCGTCGGGGTGGACCCGGACCTCCAGCACACGCCCGCGACGCAGGTTGCGCGAGGCGACCTGCACATCGTCAGGGTTGTCGACGATGCCCTTCACGAGGTGCTCGAGAGCCTCCTCGAGCATGCTCAGGCCTCGGTCGACTCGGACTCGGCCGCGGCCTCGTCCTTCTTGTCAGCCTTCTTCTTCTGGGTGATCGCCTCACCCTTGCCCTCGTCGTCGCCACCGAGGGCCTCGAACGACGGGCGAGCCTTCTTCGGCTCGGCGACGAGCAGCGGCGCCGGGGCGGGCTCGCCCTTGAACTTCTGCCAGTCGCCGGTCTTCTTCAGGATGGCGAGCACGGGCTCGGTCGGCTGCGCGCCGACACCCAGCCAGTACGCGACACGGTCCGCGTCGACCTCGATGACCGACGGGTTGTACGTCGGGTGGTACTTGCCGATCTCCTCGATCGCACGACCGTCACGACGGGTACGGGAGTCGGCGACGACGATGCGGTAGTGAGGCGAACGGATCTTGCCCAGACGCTTCAGCTTGATCTTGACTGCCACGGGAGTGGGTTCTCCTGGATTTGACGTGGTTGGGCACGGCGAGAATGCCGCGTGGGGTTGCGGTACCCGAGTGCCCGATGGACGCGTCAGCCGGAGGAGAGAGGGGTCCTGTGCGACTGTCGAGTACAGCTAGTCATTGTGCCACACCCTGCGGGTCGCCTTGGCCGGGGGCGGCGAGGGGTGCTGGGGCAGGGCACGCCTGAGCGGCGCCGGGCGCTTCAGGTGCCGTCACGGCGTCGTGCAGCCCGGCGCCGCGGGGTGCCGCCCCGGCGGCACCCCGACGCGTCCACGTAAGCCATACGTCCCCGACCGGCAGCCACGAGATGCCGGTGCCCGACGAGGCGCCGTTACGCCGCTCCGACCACCTCGGGAATCCGGAACGGCTTCCCGCAGCCGCCGCACACGATCGGCGCCTGCGCCAGCACCGACGGAACGACCCGGACATTGCGGCCGCAGTCGCAGACCGCCTTGACGCGGACGCCGCCGCCGGAGGAGCCGTGACGGGCGGCCGGGCCCCGGAAGGTCCTGCCGGTGTCGGCGGAGGTCGCCGCGGTGTGGGCCTTCAGGGCGCGCTGGAGGCGTTCGATGGTCGGGCGGTAGCGGCGCTTGGCCTCGGGGTTGAGCGTGACCAGGGAGAAACCGCTGCTCGGGTGCGGTTCCTCGGGATGGTCCAGGCCCAGTTCCTCGGCGATGGCGAGGAATCTGCGGTTGTGGTAGCGGCCGGCCCGGGACGTGTCGCGGACGCCGCGCGCGGCGGCGATGCCATGGACTGCCTCGTGAAGCAGTCGCTCGAAGGAGAGCTCGTGACCGCAGGCGGACGACGACTCCCCGATCAGGGACTCTGGCGCGGCGAGATCCGGCAGCTCGGGGTGGTACCGCTGAATGTCGGCCCACGCCTCTGCCAGCTCTGCGGCGAGAACAGGTGGTGTCTGTGTCGTGCTCACGTAATGACAACGAGCCGGAGTGCCGCTGTGTTCCGATTCCGGGCCATCCCAAATAATTTGCACGTACCCGTCAGTTGCGAATGATGCGTCATGACGAGGGCGGGTGCGCCGATCTGCGGAGAAGCCTCACAGCTCATACCCAACCGGTGCGTAGTCTGACGTACGCGCCGGCGCGTACGCCCCGTCCACGCGCCGGTGTGGCTGTGGTTCGCGGATGCGCAAGAGGCGATTCGGTCGCTCTCGTTCCCCACGTGCGTCCGCTCAGTAAGCGCGTGCCACGACCGCGACGTTACCGGGCGCGTCGTCGGCGTCCGGCACCGACCCGTCCTCGGCGACCAGACACCGTACGGTGACCGCGTGCTCGGCCAGTGTGGCCTCGCCTTCTTCGCCGAGCCTCGCCCACGGGACGCGAGCCCAGCCGCCGCCGAGGGCCGCTTCGACGGCCTCGTCGACCGTCGTCACGTCGGTGGTGCGGGACTCGCGACGCTCGCGGGCCTGGGTCAGCAGCAGCGCCTGGTCCTCTTCGAGGACTGTGGGGAGCAGTCGTACGAGCGACTCGACGGGCACCGGTTCCTTGCCGCCCGGGATGCGGCGGGCCAGCATCGCGGTGCCGTTGTCCAGGTCACGGGGGCCGACCTCGATGCGGACGGGCACGCCCTTGAGCTCCCAGTCGACCGCGCGGCGGCCGAAGGGGGTGTCGGTGCGGTCGTCGACATGGACGCGGATGCCGGCCGCCTTCAGCCGATCGCCGATCTCGCGGACCTTGGCCAGAACCGCTTCGTCGCCCTTGATGGCGAGGACGACGGCCTGGATCCCCGCGAGGCGCGGCGGGACGCGCAGGCCGTTGTCGTCGCCGTGCATCATCACGAGGGCGCCGATCATGCGGGTGGTCGAGCCCCAGGAGGTCTGCCAGACCAGTTCCTGGGTGCCGTCCTTCGACAGGTACGAGGTGTTGAAGGCCTTGGCGAAGTTCTGGCCCAGCTCATGGCTGGTGGCCATCTGGAGGGCCTTGCCGTCGCCCATCATCCCTTCGAGCGTGAGGGTGTTGACCGCACCGGCGAAGCGCTCCTTGACGGTCTTGCGACCGGCCACGACGTCCATGGCGAGGACGTTCACCATGAAGTCCTCGTAGACCTCGCGGTGGATGTGCGCGGCGAAGTCCCGGGCGTCCTCGTAGGTGGCGTGCGCGGTGTGGCCCTCCTGCCACAGGAATTCCGTCGTACGGAGGAACAGGCGCGGCCTGAGTTCCCAACGGACCACGTTGGCCCACTGATTGATCAGCAGCGGCAGATCGCGGTAACTCTGCACCCACTTCGAGAAGTAGTCGTTGATGATCATCTCGGAGGTGGGGCGGACGACCGCCGGCTCCTCGAGCTCCTTGCCGCCGCCGTGCGTGACGACCGCGAGTTCCGGAGCGAAGCCCTCGACGTGGTCCGCCTCGCGGGTGAGGTACGACTGCGGGATCAGGAGCGGGAAGTACGCGTTCTGCGTACCCGTCTCCTTGATCCGGGCGTCCATCTCGGCCTGCATCCGCTCCCACAGCCCGTACCCGTACGGCCGGATGACCATGGTGCCGCGCACCGGACCGTTGTCGGCCAGCTCCGCCTTGGCGATCAGATCCTGGTACCAGCGCGGGAAGTCCTCCGCCTGCGGCGTCAGTACGGGTGCCTTTGCCATGGCGCGATGGTACGGGCCCACGTTGCCGGAATGTGAATTTCGGCCACGTACACAGGGAAGCCTCAAGCAGGGCTCCGCGACCCCTGGACGCGACGTCGGGTGCGGAGTTTCCTGGCATACGTGGGGATGTGAGCGCATGTCACGGGGGCCACGGAATCGGAGCCAGAGGCAACTCTCTGCGGATTGGGGCGCTTTAGATGACACCTACGCTCGTGCGGCAGCACCTGCCTCACGCGGGCGCTGCAGCCCGTGTGGACCTGTGTGCACGCGCGCGTGACTGGTCCGAGATCCAGGAGCGGATGCTGGTTCCGCTCTACGAGGCCGTCTACGAACGAGTGGAAGTGGGGCCGGGTACCCGGCTGCTGGGGCTCGGCTGCGGCAGCGGGCTCGCCCTGCTGATGGCGGCGTCCAGAGGCGCGGCCGTCACCGGAGTCGAGTCCTCCTCCCCCGAACGACTGGCCCTGGCCCGGCGGCGGCTGCTGCCCGAGGGGTGGGACACGCGCGCGCGTACCGACGCGCGGCTCGTCGACGGCTCGCCCGGTGACTCGGCCGACCCCGAGGCACCCGCGTACACGCTGGTGACCGCGTTCGAGCCCATCGGGTGCCTCGCGGGTGACTCGGAGGGGCTGGGCGAGGCCCTCGCGGCCGCGACACCGCGCGCCGAGCGGGGGGCTCCCGTGGTGCTGGCCGGCTGGGGTCCGCCGGAGCGCTGCGCCACGTCGTCCGTGCTGCGGGTCGCCACCAAGCTGGCCGATCCCCTGCGCAGTACGGGCAGTTGGCGCCCCGCCCTGCGCGACGACCTGGAGGAGGTCGCCCAGCGCGCGGGACTCAGGCCCGACGGCTCGGGGCGGGTGGCCTGTCCGTTCGGGTACGCGGACGTGGACAGTGCGGTACGGGGGCTGCTGTCGACGGGGTTGTTCGACGCGGCGATCACGGCGACCGATCAGGCGCAGGTCGACAAGGAGGTCGCGGAGGCTCTGCATCCGCATCTGCGACCGGACGGGACGGTGTGGATGCCGAACGTGTTCCGGTACCTGATCGCCCGGGTGCCCTGAGCCTTACGGGGCGTCGTCCTTCTTCAGCCGCGTGATCCCGGCGATGCGGTACGCCTCGGCCTCCTCCAGCGTCTCGTTCTCCAGCAACGCCTCGGCCAGGGCGTTCAACTGCCCCCGGTGGTCCTGGAGTTTGCGGCAGGCCTCCTCGTAGCACTCGTCGACGATCCGGCGCATCTCGGCGTCGATCACGTCGAGGGTCTGCGGGGCGGCCGCGAGCCCGTACGCCTGCTGGGGGTCGCTCGGCAGGGCGGACAGCCGGCCGACCCGTTCGCTCATGCCCCAGCGGGCGACCATGGCGCGCGCGATGTTGCTGACCTGTTCGAGGTCGTTCTCGGCGCCCGTGGTGACGACGCCGTAGACCACCTGTTCCGCCGCCATGCCGCCGAGGGCGCCGATGATGCGGCCGCGCAGATAGCCCTCGGAGTGTGCGTACCGTTCGACCTCGGGGGTCGACATCGTCACGCCGAGGGCACGGCCGCGCGGCACGATGGTGATCTTGCGTACGGGGTCGGCGCCCGGCTGGAGCATGCCGAGGAGGGCGTGTCCGCTCTCGTGGTAGGCGGTGCGCCGGCGGTCCTCCTCGGGCATGACCAGGGTGCGCTCGGCGCCCAGCTGCACCTTCTCCAGCGCCTCCGACAGGTCCGCGTTGGTCACCCGGTCCTGTTTGCGCTTGACCGCGAGCAGGGCGGCCTCGTTGGCGAGGTTGGCCAGATCCGCACCTGTCATGCCCGGGGTCGTGCGAGCGACCTGGGTGAGGTCCACGTCCTCGGCGAGCGGGATCGCGCGGGTGTGGATGCGCAGGATGGCCTCACGGCCGCCGCGGTCCGGCGGAGAGACGTTGACGACGCGGTCGAAGCGGCCGGGGCGGGTCAGGGCCGGGTCCAGGATGTCGGCGCGGTTCGTGGCCGCGATGACGATCACGCCCTCGGAGCCGGAGAAGCCGTCCATCTCGGTGAGGATCTGGTTGAGCGTCTGCTCGCGCTCGTCGTGCCCGCTCACCGACGCGCCGCCGCCGCGCGCCCGTCCGATGGTGTCGATCTCGTCGATGAAGATGATCGAGGGCGCCACTTTGCGTGCCTCGGCGAACAGTTCGCGGACGCGGGAAGCGCCGACGCCGACGATCATCTCGATGAACTCGGAGGCGGAGGCGGAGAAGAACGGCACGCCCGCCTCGCCCGCGACAGCGCGCGCCAGCAGGGTCTTGCCGGTGCCGGGCGAACCTGCGAGCAGCACGCCGCGCGGCATCTTGGCGCCCATCCTGCGGTAGACGTCGGGATGCTCCAGGAAGTCGACGACGTCGTCCAGCTCGCCCTTGACCTCGTCGATGCCGGCCACGTCGGCGAACGTCGTGCGCTCCTTGCCGGGCTGGAGCTCGACCGGCTTGGGGGGTGCCTTGCGGCCGAGCATGCCGCCCGCGCCGCCCATGCCCGCTCCCATCCGCCGGGCCACGAAGATCCACACGGCGAGCAGGAGCACGATCGGGATCAGGGAGAACAGCAGGTTGGAGACGACGCCGCGCTCCTTCACGACCGGCTGGGCGGTCACCGTCACGTCGTGGCGGTCCAGCTGCTGCCAGAGGTCGTCGTCCGCGAAAGCCGGCCGCTGGGTCTTGAACCGGGTGTAGTCGCCGTCGCCGTCGGGGTTGTCCCGGGCGCTCTTGAGCTCACCCTGGATCGCGTCGCCCTTGGAGTAGATCTTGTCGACATTGCCGGCGTCGACCTGTCTGCTGAACTCCGTGTAGGAGATCGTCGGCTCGTTGCCCCGGTCGAGGTACGTCAGCCCCACATAGGCGAGCAGGAACACGATCACCGCGGTGAGGAGCAGGCTCCACCAGCGGCCGCGCATCCGTCGGCCACGGGGCCGCCCGGGCGGCTCGTCCGGTGTGCCCTCGGTGCGCCACGGCTGGTCAGGGGCCTTGCGTGGTGGCGCGGCATTGCTCATATCTGGACGTTACGGCAGATGCCGGGCCCTGGCATGCGCTGAGGGCGCCCCCTGCGGGAGGGCGCCCTCGATGACGTACGCGATGAGCTGTCAGCCCTTGAGCTCTCGGGTCAGCCCATGAACTTCTTGAACTCGTCCGGCAGCTCGAAGTCCTGCCCGGCCTGCTGGCCCGGCAGCCCGAGGGCGCCCCCGGCCTGAGCGGCGGCGGCCCTGCGGGCGGCCTCCTCCTGCTCCTGCTGCTTGCGCTTCATCGGGTTGCCGGAGCGCTGCTTGCCCTTGGCCTTCTTCGGCTGCTTCTTCGTACGGCCGGGACCGCCACCCATGCCCGGCATCCCCGGCATACCGGGCATGCCGCCGCCCTGGGCCATGCGGGACATCATCTTGCGGGCCTCGAAGAACCGCTCGACGAGGTTCTTCACCGCGCTGACCTCGACACCGGAACCGCGGGCGATTCGGGCGCGCCGCGAGCCGTTGATGATCGTCGGCTCCTGGCGCTCGGCCGGGGTCATCGACTTGATGATGGCGGCCGTGCGGTCGACGTCGCGCTCGTCGAGGTTGTTGATCTGGTCCTTGATCTGGCCCATGCCCGGGAGCATGCCGAGCAGCTTGCTGATGCTGCCCATCTTCCTGACCTGCTCCATCTGGGACAGGAAGTCGTCCAGGGTGAAGTCCTGGCCCTTCTTCGACGCCAGCTTGGAGGCCATCTTCTCGGCCTCGGCCTGGTCGAAGGTCTTCTCCGCCTGCTCGATCAGGGTGAGCAGGTCACCCATGTCGAGGATGCGGGAGGCCATCCGGTCCGGGTGGAAGGCGTCGAAGTCGTCGAGCTTCTCGCCGTTCGACGCGAACATGATCGGCTTGCCGGTGATCTGCCGGATCGACAGGGCCGCACCACCGCGGGCGTCACCGTCGAGCTTGGAGAGCACCACGCCGTCGAAGCCCACGCCGTCGCGGAAGGCCTCCGCGGTGTTGACCGCGTCCTGACCGATCATCGCGTCGACGACGAAGAGGATCTCGTCCGGCGAGACCGCGTCCCGGATGTCCGCGGCCTGCTGCATCATCTCCTGGTCGATGCCCAGGCGGCCGGCGGTGTCCACGATCACGATGTCGTGGACCTTGGCCTTGGCGTGCTCGATGGAGTCCTTGGCGACCTTGACCGGGTCACCGACGCCGTTGCCCGGCTCCGGCGCGTAGACCGCGACGTCGGCGCGCTCGGCGACGACGCTCAGCTGGTTCACGGCGTTGGGGCGCTGGAGGTCGGCGGCGACCAGCAGCGGCGAGTGGCCCTGCTCCTTCAGCCAGCGGCCGAGCTTGCCCGCGAGGGTGGTCTTACCGGCACCCTGCAGACCAGCGAGCATGATCACGGTCGGCGGCTGCTTGGCGAACCGCAGACGCCGGGTCTCGCCGCCGAGGATCGTGACGAGCTCGTCGTTGACGATCTTCAGGACCTGCTGGGCCGGGTTCAGCGCCTTGGAGACCTCTACGCCGAGGGCGCGCTCCTTGACGTTCTTGATGAACGTCCGGACGACGGGCAGCGCCACGTCCGCTTCGAGGAGCGCGATGCGGATCTCGCGCGCGGTGGCGTCGATGTCCGCCTCGGAGAGCCGTCCCTTGCCGCGCAGGTTCTTGAAAGTCGCTGAGAGGCGATCGGAGAGAGTATCGAACACGGCGCTCGCGGTCCTCGGGGTCGGTGGCAGCTGGGAATCGCCCTCCAGGGTATCCCGGCCGCGCAGGTTGCCGGGATCCCTCGGTACAGAGCCTTGGAACAGGGTCTCAGCCCCGCAGCGTCTCCTCCACCTTGCGTGCCACGGCGGCCGCCTCCTCGCTGGGCAGCGGCGCCCCCTCGGGCCCTGTGACATAGAACGCGTCGACGGCGTTGGCACCCAGCGTGCTGACATGCGCACTGCGCATCCGCACCGCCGCGTCCTCCAGCGCCCGGCCGATCCGGAACAGCAGCCCCGGGGCGTCCTGGGCACGCACCTCGATCACCGTGGCCAGCCGGGACGCGGCCGGATGCACCGACACCCTCGGCGGCGGGGGCACGACACCCCGGCGGCGCGGATAGGCCGCGTCCCGCTCGGCGAGGCGGCCCGCGATGTCCAGGGTGCCGTCCAGGGCGCGCACGAGGTCGGCACGCAGCCGGGTGGCCTGCGGCAGGGAGCCGTACTCGGCGGCGACCCGCCAGTTCAGCAGCAGGACGGAGCCGTCGACGCCGTCGGGCAGGTCCAGGGCGCGCAGCTCGGCCGTGCGCACGGTGAGGCGGTGCATCGCGAGGACGCCGGCCACCGCGGGCAGCACGCCCGGCTGGTCCGGTACGGCGATGAGGAGTTCCACGCCGAGCGGCTCGGGATCGCCGGAGGGCTGCTCCTCCGTCGGGGGCTCGGTCTGCGCGCGCAGGGCGAGCACCGGGCTGCCGGTCGCCATCGCCTCGATGGCCAGCCGCTCCTGCTCGGCGGTCGGCGCGGCGGCCTCGGGCTCGTCGAGGTCGTCCCCGGCGAGCACGGCGGCGACCCGTTTCACCAGGTCGGCGACGAGGGAACCGCGCCAGGACGACCAGGCGGCCGGGCCGGTGGCCAGCGCGTCGGCCTCGGTCAGGGCGTGCAGCAGTTCCAGCGTGCCCTGCGAGCCGACGGCCTCGGCGACCGAGCGCACGGTGGCCGGGTCCTCCAGGTCGCGCCGGGTGGCCGTGTCGACGAGCAGCAGGTGATGGCGTACGAGGGCGGAGAGCACGGCCACGTCGTCGCGGTCGAAGCCGATCCGCGCGGCGACGTCCTTGGCGATGATCTCGCCGGCCACCGAGTGGTCGCCGGGCCAGCCCTTGCCGATGTCGTGCAGCAGCGCGGCGACCAGGAGGAGGTCGGGGCGGTGGACGCGACGGGTGAACTCGGAGGCCCGCACGGCCGTCTCGATCAGGTGCCGGTCGACGGTCCAGATGTGCACGGCGTTGCGCTGCGGGCGGCAGCGGACCCGCTCCCAGTCGGGGAGAAGCCCAGTGATCAGGCCTTCGGCCTCCAGCGCCTCCCACACGTCGACCGTGGGACGGCCGGAGCCGAGCAGGGTCACGAGCTGTTCGCGCGCCTCGGCGGGCCAGGGCGTGGGCAGCGGGCGCACGGTGGCCGCCATGCGCCGTACGGCGTGCAGCGAGAGCGGGAGCCCGGCCTGCGCGGCGGCGGCCGCGGCCCGCAACGGGAGCACGGGATCGCGTTCGGGGCGCGCGGCACGGGCGAGCACCACCTCGCCGTCCTGCTCGACCACGCCCTCGGCGAGCGGGGACCTTTCCGCCGTGGGCTTCCCGCCGCCCAGCATGGCGCGCAGCCGCGGCCGCACGGCGCGCGAGCGCAGTACGCGCCGCACTTCACGCCAGGTGACATCGCTGGCGTACGAGATGACCCGCGCCGCCTCGTACACCTGCCGCAGCAGCGTGTCCGCGTCGAGCAGACCGAGCTCGGCGGCGACCTGGTCCTGCTCCTGGAGCGAGAGCCGGTCGGTCGCGCGCCCGGTGGTCAGGTGCAGGGCGTCGCGTACGTCGAGCAGCCGGCGCCGGGCGTCGTCGAGGCCCTCGCGCGGGGCGTCGGCCAGCCAGGATGCGGCGACGGCGCGCAGGATGGTGGCGTCGCGCAGACCTCCGCGCGCCTCCTTCAGGTCGGGTTCCAGGAGGTACTGGAGCTCGCCCTGGCGCTCGGCGCGTTCGGCGGACAGCTCCTGGAGTTCGGGCAGCCGCTTGGGGGCCTGGTTGCGCCAGTCCGCCAGCACCGCCGTACGCAGTCCGGCGGTGAGCCCCAGGTCGCCCGCGATGTGCCGGGCGTCCAGCAGACCGAGCTGGACCTTGAGATCCTCGCCGGCCGTCTTACGGGCCTCGGCGGGCGTGCGCACGGAGTGGTCGAGGGCGAGGCCGAGGTCCCAGACCGGGTACCAGATGCGGTCGGCCAGGGCGGCCACCGCGCCGGGGTCACCGCTGTCGTGCAGCAGGAGCAGGTCCAGGTCGCTGCGCGGGGACAGCTCGCCACGGCCGTAGCCACCGACGGCGACGAGGGACACCCCGCGCAGCCCCTCGGCGCCGGCGGCGAACAGGCCGGTCAGCCACTCGTCGGTCAGTTCGGCGAGGGCGGAACGGCGCGGCGGCCCGGACCGCGCCTCCTCGGTGAGGAGACGCAGCCGGGCCGCCGCATAGCCGCTGGGTCCCGAGTCCTCTGCATCCTTGGAAACGTCCGTGCTCGTCACCCAGCGACTCCTGTTCTGTTTCCCTGCCTCAGAGCGCGTCGGGCCCGCGCTCGCCGGTGCGGACCCGTACGGCCGTGTCGACCGGCAGGGACCAGACCTTGCCGTCACCGATCTTGCCGGTGCGGGCGGCCTTGACGATGACGTCGATCAGCTGCTCGGCGTCGTCGTCCTCGGCCAGGACCTCGATGCGGATCTTCGGGACCAGGTCGACGGTGTACTCGGCACCGCGGTAGACCTCGGTGTGGCCCCGCTGACGACCGTAGCCGCTCGCCTCGGTGACCGTCAGGCCGTGGACCCCGAAGGCCTGGAGGGCTTCCTTGATCTCGTCGAGCCGGTGGGGCTTGACGACTGCGGTGATGAGCTTCATGCGTCCACCTTCTTGCTCGCGGCCGCGGCGACCGGGGCCTGGGCGGCGGTCCGTGCGGCACCGCCGCCGGCGCCACTGAAGTCGTATGCGGTCTCGGCGTGCTCGGCCTGGTCGATGCCGGCCACCTCCTCGTCCTCGGTGACCCGCATCCCGATCGTCTTGTCGAGGACGAGGGCGAGGATCGCGGACACGATCAGGGAGTAGGCGAGGACACCGCCGACACCTGCGAGCTGCTTCCACAGCTGGTCGAAGCTGTGGTCGCCGTAGAAGACGCCCGTGGCCTCGGACTGGCCCTTGCCGCTGGCGAAGAAGCCGATCAGGATCGAGCCGACCACACCGCCGACCAGGTGGACACCGACGACGTCGAGCGAGTCGTCGTAGCCGAACTTGTACTTCAGGCCGACGGCCATGGCGCACAGGAGGCCGGCGATGGCACCGACGGCGATCGCGCCGACCGGGGTGACCGAGCCACCGGCCGGGGTGATGGCGACCAGACCCGCGACGGCACCGGAGGCAGCGCCCAGCGTGGTGAACGCGCCGTGGCGGATCTTCTCGTAGATGAGCCAGGCCAGCATGGCGGCGGCGGTCGCGACCTGCGTGTTGACGAACATCAGGGAGCCGACGCCGTCGTCGTTGCCGAGCCAGGAACCGGCGTTGAACCCGAACCAGCCGAACCACAGGAGGGCCGCGCCGAGCATGACCAGCGGGAGGCTGTGCGGACGCATCGGGTCCTTCTTGAAGCCGACCCGCTTGCCGATCACGAGGATCACGCCGAGCGCCGCGGCACCGGCATTGATGTGGACGGCCGTACCACCGGCGAAGTCGATCACGCCCATGTCGAAGGCCCAGCCGCCGTCACCCCAGACCCAGTGCGCGACCGGGAAGTACACGACCGTGGCCCACAGCGCGATGAACAGCGCCCATGCCGAGAACTTCACGCGGTCCGCGAGGGCGCCGCTGATCAGGGCGGGTGTGATGATCGCGAACATCAGCTGGAAGACGAAGAAGACCAGCAGCGGGATGTTGTACGTCGTTCCCGCGGAACTCCACAGCTCGCCCTTGTCGACGTTGCTGAGGCCGATCCAGTCGGAATTCCAACCGATGACGCTGCCGGAGTCCTTGCCGAAGGCGAGCGAGAAGCCGTACAGCACCCACAGGATGGTGACGATTCCCAAGCTGATGAAGCTCATCATCAGCATGTTCAGGGTGCTCTTGACGCGGACCATGCCTCCGTAGAAGAAGGCCAGTCCCGGGGTCATGAGCATCACCAGGGCGGAACAGATGAGCATGAAGCCTGTGTTGGCGGGCGACAGCTCTACCTTGTCTGCCGCCATCATGATGGCTGGTGCCATCGGCGTCTCCTCGTCATTGGTACGGCCCCGTGCGGGCGAAGCCTGAGCGGATTGAGGGGTGGGCCGGTTATGCGCCAAGAGATTGACGCAGCGCCGTTTCGGTGAAAGCCCCTCGTTGTTTCGCCGCCGTGACGAAGGCGCCTCGTGTGTTACGCCTCGATGAACTGCCGGATTGCGGCCGACCTGATCGTTATCTTGGCGCAACCTTCGACGACGATCACCGCAACCATCAATTGAGGAACCCCCACGGTGCCCAGCCACATCCGCGAGAGCGGCGCCGGTTTAGGCGCAAAAGCGGGATCCGGCCGCGGTCGGCCTTCCGATGACCTGGCATGGGGGAGCCGAGTCGGGCGGTTCGGGAGGGCCGGCCGCGGCCGGGGTTCAGGGGTTGCCCCGCGCGGGCACGCGAGGCTCAGACCGCCTCCGCGGTCTCCGGCAGCTCGACGGCGAGCTTGTCCGTCAGGTCCACGACCTCGGCGAGCTCCCCGAAGTCGCGTGCCGCCGTGTCGACCGTCTTTCGAATACGAGTGTTGACGCGCTCGGAACGCACCTTTTTGGCGATGCGCATGGCCTGCTCGGCGTAGACCGCGCTCTGCTCGGGCTCCTGGCGGAGCAGATGCACCGTGGCCATGCCGATGAGGTTCAGTGCGTACGACCGCTGGTGCTCGGCGTCCTTGGCGAACAGGTCGACGGCCTGCTGCATCAGCGGCTCGGCGAGCGAGGCGTACGTGGGGCTGCGGCCGGCGACATAGGCGAGGTCACGGTAGGAGTGGGAGTTCTCGCCGTAGAGCTCGGCCTCGGAGAAGAAGCGGATCCAGTCGGGGTCCGGCTCGTCCCAGTCCACGGACTCGGCGAAGGTGTCCTCGGCCATCCGGACGGCCCGCTTGCACTTGCCGGGCTGGCCCATGTTGGCGTAGGCGCGGGCCTCCATCGCATACAGCATCGACTGGGTGCGCGGGCTCGCGCAGTCCCGGCTGCCGTACTGCGCGAGGTGGATCAGCTCCAGGGCGTCGTCGGGCCGGCCGAGGTGGATCATCTGGCGGCTCATGCTGGACAGGACGTACGAGCCGAGCGGCCGGTCGCCCGCCTCCTTGGCGGCGTGCAGCGCGAGGACGAAGTACTTCTGCGCGGTGGGCTGGAGCCCCACGTCGTACGACATCCAGCCGGCCAGCTCCGCCAGCTCGGCGGCGACCTTGAACAGCTTCCGGGTGGTGGCCTCGGGATGGGGCTCCTGGAGCAGGTCGGTCACCTCGTGCAGCTGGCCCACGACGGCCTTGCGGCGCAGGCCGCCGCCGCACTGCGCGTCCCACTGGCGGAACATCACGGTGGTGGACTCCAGCAGGTCCAGCTCGGGCTTGGACAGCCGGCCACGCGCGCGTGAGGACGGGACGGGCCGGGGCTCCTGGTACGGGGCGGGCGGCGCGGGGACCAGCCAGCGCTGCATCGGCTCGATGAGGGCCGGGCCCGCGGACAGGGACAGCGAGCTCCCGAGGAAGCCGCGCCGCGCCAGCATCAGGTCGCTGCGCGAGAACTCGCTGAGCAAGGCCACCGCCTGCGGGCCCGTCCAGGGCAGGTCGATACCGGACACTGAGGGTGACTGCCGGGCGGCGCGCAGACCGAGGTCCTCGACGGAGACGACGCAGCCGAACCGCTCGGAGAACAGCTCGGACAGGATCCGCGGGATCGGCTCGCGAGGGTTCTCGCCGTCCAGCCAGCGGCGCACCCGGGAGGTGTCGGTCGAGATGTGGTTGGCACCCAGCTGACGTGCGCGGCGGTTGACTTGGCGGGCGAGCTCGCCCTTCGACCAGCCGCTGCGCACGAACCAGGACGTGAGCAGCTCGTTCGGGCGCTTGTCAGCGTGCGATGCGCCACCAGCACTCGTACCGCTTCCGCTGTTGCCGCTCACTGGAACGCCCCCATCCCTTGGACCACTTGTCACCGAGTGCGCCAAGCCCTATCAGAATGCCGGTAAATACGGTCGGCCGTCCGGCACTTGTCACCCTTCGAACGGAAAGTCGACTTGCCCCCGGCATACCCACAAGCGCATGTGCCCCGAGGGTTCGTGCACACACGGTAATCCTACGATCACGCCTCCAGCCATGGCGATCCGGGAAACGCCACCATTCGCCACCCCTTCGAATGAACTAACGGCCGCCTCCACGCGATTCACTTGACATAGGACGGCCGGAAGTGGGCGGAGCGAAGCACTTGGAGGCGCGTGTCGCCGAGCCCGCAACCCTGGGCGCTTCCGGGCGCCGCGTGAGCCGAGCGGTGTCAGAGGGTAACCGGCCACCCAAGAACACACAGGGTCACGTTCCGCATCCGCGCCGTAACCACCCGCGCGCTGGACCCGTTGGAGGGGGCATGGGCTTCACGATCGGCGGCATCCGGGAGATCCGATCCGGCGCGCGTCGACGCGGCCGCTCCTCGGAGTGCACCGCCGTCGCCGAGTTCACCGGACTGTGGGGCTGGGACGTGGTGCCCGGCGCACGGGCCGCGGCGGGCGCCTGTTCATGCGGCCGCTCCGACTGCGACGCGCCCGGCGCACACCCTCTCGACTTCGCGCCCCACGTCCCGGCCGGGGCCACGCTCGACGATGTCAGCAAGGCGTGGTCGGAGTTCCCGGGCGCCTCGGTGATGCTGCCGGTCGGGCAGGCGTTCGATGTGATCGAGGTGGCCGAGGCCGCCGGACGCCGCGCGCTGGCCCGGCTCGAACGCATGGGACTCCCCCTCGGCCCGGTCACCGCCACCCCCGAGGGCCGCGCCCACTTCTTCGTGGCCCCGGGCGCCGCCGCCGAGCTCCCCGAACTCCTCTACCGCCTGGGCTGGGACGACCCCACCCACCTCGACCTTCGCGGCCTCGGCCCGGGCACGTCCATCACGGCCCCGCCCTCCGACCGGGGCGGGCTGGGACCGGTGCGCTGGCTGAGGCCACCGGCACTGGACACGGCTTCGAAGCCGCCGGCGGCACGGTTACTGCTGGGGACGTTGGCGTACGTGGCACATCGGTCGCGGGCGTGACACAGGACCCACCGGCCGCAGTCGTACACAGCGAAGCGCCCGTCCCCCAACTGCACCTTGGGGGGCGGGCGCTTCCTCGATCGAGCACTTACGAAAGTTCGTAGGTGAGGTGGGGTCACTCCCCGATAAGGGCGTCAACGAACGCCTCCGGCTCGAACGGCGCCAGGTCGTCGGCGCCCTCGCCCAGCCCGATCAGCTTCACCGGGACGCCCAGCTCGCGCTGGACCGCGACGACGATGCCGCCCTTGGCCGTGCCGTCGAGCTTGGTGAGGACGATGCCGGTGATGTCGACGACCTCGGCGAAGACGCGGGCCTGGACCAGGCCGTTCTGCCCGGTCGTCGCGTCCAGCACGAGGAGGATCTCGTCCAGCGGAGCGTGCTTCTCGACGACCCGCTTGACCTTGCCGAGCTCGTCCATCAGGCCGGTCTTGGTGTGCAGGCGCCCGGCGGTGTCGATGAGGACGACGTCGGAGCCCATCTCCTTGCCCTCCTTCACCGCGTCGAAGGCGACGGAGGCGGGGTCGCCGCCCTCCGGCCCGCGCACGGTGTAGGCGCCGACGCGCTCGCCCCAGGTCTGGAGCTGGTCGGCGGCGGCGGCACGGAAGGTGTCGGCGGCGCCGAGGACGACGCTGCGGCCGTCGGCCACGAGGACGCGGGCGAGCTTGCCGGTGGTGGTGGTCTTGCCGGTGCCGTTGACGCCGACGACCATCACGATGCCGGGCTTGCTGGCCTCCGGCTCGGTCCTGACCGTGCGGTCGAGGTCGGTGCCGACCAGCTTGAGCAGCTCCTCGCGCAGCAGGCCGCGCAGCTCGGCGGGCGTGCGGGTGCCGAGCACCTTCACGCGCTCGCGCAGGCCGTCGACGAGTTCCTGGGTGGGGGCCACGCCGACGTCGGCGGTGAGCAGCGTGTCCTCGATCTCCTCCCAGGTGTCGTCGTCGAGGTGCTCGCGCGACAGGAGCGTGAGCAGCCCCTTGCCGAGCGCGTTCTGCGAGCGGGAGAGCCGGGCGCGCAGGCGGATCAGACGTCCGGCGGTGGGCTCCGGGACCTCGATCTCGGTCGGCGGGAGCTCTTCGACGACGGGCGGTTCCTCGACGGCGACCCCGGTCGAGCCGTCGGGAAGGTCCACCTCCTCTATGGTCCGGCGCTCTTCGTCGCGCGGTGTCTCGGCCTCGTCGCCGACGTGCGGCTCGGCCGGTGGGGCGGTGATGTCGGGCGCGGCGGGCGGCGGCGGAGGCAGCTGCTTCTTGCGACGGCTGCCGACGATGAGCCCGCCGAGCGCGCCGAGCACGACCACGGCGATGACTACAGCAAGGATGACGATTTCCATAACACGCCCAGTATGCGTGACCCCCCGCTCGGCCGTTCGTTCTCCACGTGGGGCCGCGCGCCCCGCCGGGCCGGGCTGGCCCGCGGTCCGACCTCACGTCGGCCGGAAGCCCCCCGTCATGGCTCATGAGGTGGGCCGTGACACGCCCTCGTCATTCCCAGCCCCTGGCGATCTGACGCTCCGTCAACTACTGTCCTCCCGCCGAGCCGCCCGTCGGAGGGGACCCCCATGCCCGTCACGGTCGTCCGTTTCAACCTCGTCGAGCCCGACGCGACCCCCGCCTCCCTCGCCGCCCGCTACCGGGCGGCCCTGGAGATGGCCGCGTACGCCGACGAGCACGGGATCACCACCGTGCAGACCGAGGAGCACCACGGCGCCGAGAACAACTGGCTGCCGTCGCCGTTCGCCTTCGCCGCCGCGGTCTTCGGCGCGACCAGGCGCCTAGCGGTCACCGTCTCGGCGATCATCGGCCCGCTGCACGACCCGCTGCGCCTCGCCGAGGAGATCGCCGTACTGGATCTGCTGAGCGGCGGTCGTCTGGTGACGGTCGCCGGGATCGGGTACCGGCCCGAGGAGTACGCCCAGTTCGACGTGGAGTGGAAGCGGCGCGGCAGACTCCAGGACGAGCTGCTGGAGACGCTGCTGAAGGCGTGGACCGGCGAGGAGTTCGAGTACCGGGGCCGTACGGTGCGGGTCACTCCGCGCCCGTACACCGATCCGCACCCGCTTCTGCTGGTCGGCGGCTCCTCGAAGGCCGCCGCCCGCCGGGCCGCCCGGCTCGGCCTGCCGTTCTTCCCCAGCGCGCATCTGCCGGAGCTGGAGACGTACTACAAGGAGCGGCTCGTCGAGTACGGCACCGCGGGGTGGACGATGATGCCGGCGGCACAGACGCCGCTGCTGCACATCGCCGAGGATCCCGACCGGGCGTGGGCACGGTACGGCGGACACTTCCTGCACGAGGCACGGACGTATGCCTCCTGGCAGTCCGGCGACGTCCGCTCGGCGGTGAAGTCGGCGGCCACGACGGTGGCCGAGCTGCGCGCCGAGGGCGTGTACCGGATCGTGACGCCACAGGAGTGTGTGGCGCTGGGGTTCGACAGCTATGTGCTGCACCCGCTGTCGGGCGGGATGCCGGTGGAGGAGGGATGGCGGAGCCTTCGGTTGTTCGCGTCGGAGGTGCTTCCGGCGCTGGGGGCCTGAGCTGCGTCGATATCCGGTGGTCCGAATTGTCCGGCGGTGGTCCACTGAGCCCATGAGTCGGTGCGTGGATGTGTTCGTGCGTGCCACGAACGGCGAGTGGCAGGTGCTCCGAGGTCCCGTCGCCGAGTTCCTGCGGGAGGTCGCCTTGCTGCGGGCAAACCTGGAGCTGATCGCCGCCACCCCGCGACTGCCGCGAGAACTCCCGGAGTGCCGGAGCCAGATCGAACTGCGGCTGGACAGCATCGAGGCGACAGCGCTGCGCGCGCGGGAACTCGGGGCCGGTGTCCTGAATCTGGTGACGTACGGCGAACCGCCGCCCCGGCTCGGGCAGTGGCAGGCCGGGGCGGCGGCGGG
>CBFGZZ010000061.1:0-30258 GCA_965653385.1 uncultured Streptomyces sp.
CATGGTGGCCAGCAGAGCGATCTACCGTAGTACGACGAGCAGGTCGGGAGGGTGGTCGCACCACTGCAGTGCCGCGGCGCCCACGATCAGCGGGCTCAGCGCGGCCAGCAGCAGCCGTTCCCGGGCCAGGACCAGCAGCACGCTCGCACCGGCCAGGTACAGCGACTGGGCGGCCGCCACCGCGAGAGCCAGTGCGCCGGCCGCGGGGAGCGCCGCGAGCGCCGTGGCCGCGGCGGCACCCAGCAGGGACCCGGTCAGGAGCGTGCCGGATGCCTCCCGGCGTCCGGTCACCAGGCGCAGATGGGCGCGGTGGCCGAGCGCCTGCCCCCATGCCCAGGAGGCGATGCCCGCGACGATCAGCACGGGGGCGTGCCGGTCGACGGCCCACAGGGGAGCGGTGAGCAGGTAGGCCAGGGCCGGCAGCGCGAAGAGCACGCCGCGCAGGAGGCAGCGCAGGGTGTCGGGGCGCCACGGGTCGGCCGCGCGGGGCGGTTCGGGGAACGTCCGGGGCACCCGCTCGTACAGGGCGGTCGCCAGGGAGAAGAGGTTCGGGTGGCCGTACCGCTCCTTGATCACCGTGGCGGACAGGCCCTCGGCCTCCAGCAGGGCCGCCACCTCGTAGGGATGGACGGCGGGCCCGATGGCGTCGGCGAGTTCGGCGGCGAGTGTGCTGACCGCCTCCTCGTCGGGGCCGTGTCCGGGCAGCCGGATCGCGAGCGTGGCGTCGTCCAGGGCCCAGCGCGGGCGGCGGCGCGGCCGGTGGGGTGCGGCCAGCCGCAGGGCGAGGGTGTCCTGCCCCGCGTCGCCGGGTTCGAGGGATATCGGACCGCTCATCCGGTCAGACTCCCCGTGCCGGTGACCGCCGGGCCGGTGACCGCCGGCGCGGGCAGCACGACTCTGGCGGGCGACTCCGCCTTCCCCGTGGCCAGTTCGTGGTAGATGGAGCGGAAGGTGTCGATGGTCTGGCGCAGCGTGAACTGTTCGATGACCCGCAGCCGGGCTGCCTCGCCCATCGCCCGGCGCCGGACGGGATCGCCCAGGAGCTCCAGCGCGGCGGCGGCCATCGCGGCCGGGTCGCGCGGCGGCACCACGAGACCGGTGTCGCCGACGGCCTCGCGTACGCCGCCTACGTCGGTGGAGACGGTCGCCCGGCCGCACGACATGGCCTCGATCAGCGTGAACGGGAAGCCTTCGCTGATGCTGGAGAGCATCACCACGTTCCCGGCGGCGTAGGCGTCCTTGATGTCGTCGACGCGGCCCTCGAAGGTGACCGCGTCGCCGTGCCCGAGCTCGGCGGCCAGGGCCTCGCAGCGTTCCCGGTACGCCTCGCCGCCCCGGGGTGTGCCGCCGAACAACCGCAGGCGTACGTCCGGCAGTCGGTCCCGGACGAGGGCGAAGGCGCGGATCAGGGTCTCCAGGTCCTTGATCGGGTCGACCCGCCCGGCCCAGCTCAGGGTGAGGCTCTCCGGCTCCGGTCCGGCCGGCGGGAAGGCGGCGGGGTCGACGCCGTTGTAGACGGTGCGGATCGACCCGGGGTCGGCGCCGCCCTGCTCCTCCCACAGCCGGTTGTAGCGGTTGCCCGGGGTGATCAGCGCCGCCTGGCGGTAGCTCTCCTCCGCCAGCAGCCGGAAGAAGCCCAGGATGACCGCCTTGACCGGCCAGCGGTACGGCGCGGTGCGATAGCCGAGGTAGCGCTCGCGCAGGTAGACGCCGTGCTCGGTGAGCAGCAGCGGAACTCCGTGCCGTTCGCGTGCGGCCAGCCCCGGCAGGACGGCGACGCCTCCGCTGACGGCGTGTGCGACGCCGTGCTGCGGGGGCGGCGCGGCCAGCGGGCGCAGCGCGTGTTCGAGCAGGGCGGTGGCGGTGAGCGCGTCGTGCAGGGTGGGCCGCGCCTCGCGCACGGCCAGCCCGGGACGGGTCCATACGGCGGTCAGGATGCTGATCGCGGTGTCGCCCCGGAGGAACGCGCTGAGTTCGCCGCTCCCGGCGGCCCGCGCCAGGGTGTGCAGGGCGGGTGCGAAGCCGTTCTCGGCGCCGGGGTCGACGAGCGCGGTCAGGAACCGCTCGTAGGCGTCGGCGAGCCGCCTGCGGGACCGGCCCCGGGGCGGGCGGCCCTCGGGCGCGGCGCCCCACATGGGGACGGACCGGACGCCGCGGACATGGTCGGGCAGGTCCCACACGATCGGCTCCCGTCCGGTGCCGGTGACGGCGATGACGTCGAACTCGATGTCGGGCATGCCGGTGACGAGTTGGTCGCACCAGACGCTCACACCGCCGTGGCTGTGCGGGTAGGTGCCTTCGGTGAGCAGGGTGACGCGCGCGGTGTCGTTGCGTCGCGCGCCGTGGTGAACGTGCATGGATGTGCTCCACGGCCGAGGTGTGGGCGGGGGTGCCGGTCGCGCCGGTCAGCTCCCCGTGGGAGAGACGGGCTCGGCCACGCCCTCGGGCACCCGGGCGTCCGGTGCCGGGGCGGTGACCGGCGCGGAGCCGTCCGTGGCGGTGGCCGTGGAGGGGGCCGCGGACTGCGGCAGGGTGAGGGCGAGCGGCGTGGCGGTCGCGGCGGTCCATGCGGACCGTTCACCGGCGTACGCCTCGCCGAAGGCGGCGCCGTCCCGTGTGGTGCCCTCGGGCATCGTGGCGGGGACGTCGACGCCCGCGGGGGTCTCGACGGTGACGGTGTCGCCGATCCGGTAGGCGGTGACGTGTCCGTCGGCCACCGCGGTCCGCCAAGAGGCGCGCCGCTTCAGCTCGTTGCCGATGTCCTTCATTCTCAGGTTGACCAGTGGTGTGTTCGGCGCGAACAGCGTGCCGTAGGTGTCGAGGACGCCGTCCAGGACCGGGTAGGCGATGCGGTCCTCGGCCAGGTTGGACTGGTGGATGAAGTGCGGCTTGGGGTCGTTGCCGAGGACGTGACCGAGGGCGATCTGCCGTTCCAGGGGCACGATGTGCCGGTCGTAGCCGGTCGCGGTGTCGAGCGGCTCGGGCAGGCAGGTCGTGGTGTCCGGGTTGTCCTCGCAGATGCCGCTGCCGCCCTGGGCGCGGCTGGTGTAGATCCAGTTGTACTCGTCGACCTGTTCGGCGGCGCGGCCCGCGTTGTAGAAGACGTTCATCGGGTAGCGGGGCACCGTCGTGGCGGGGCCGACCTGCCGCTGACCGGGCTCGCGGGAGTTGTCCGAGGCGAGCCAGGCGATGCCGGTGTCGGCGAGGGCGAGCGCCAGGTTGGGATTGTCCGTGGGCTGCTGCGGCAGCACCCTGAGCCCGGAGTGCTCGCCGGTCACCAACTCGTCGTCGTCCAACGGGAGTCCGGCCGACCGGCCCCAGGCGCTGTTGTGGGCGATCTCGTCGGCGACGTCGGCGCGGCTGACCCACTTGGTTCGGCCGTCCGCGTCGGTGGCGCACCGCCAGGGCACGACCGAGGTGTCCTGTTCGCAGCCGAGGAAGGCGTGCGTGTAGGTGTGGTTGATCCAGCGGAACTCGGCGCGTTCGGCGACGAGCCGGTCGGCCAGCGGGTCGGCGCCACCGTTGTCCTCGCGGTGGTCGACGCTGCCTGCGCCGTTGTAGGCGAGGTCGAGGGTGAAGCCGCGCTCGCGCTGCCAGGTGACGGCGTGGCCGACGTCGGCGGGCGTCATCCTGATCGGGTCGGGTGTGGCGTTCGGGTCCGTGCAGTCCACGTCGCCGGGTGTGCAGTTGAGCGTGGAGTTCCAGCGGTCGTCGGCGGCGAACACGTCGTCGACGTGGACGGCGAAGTAGTTGCGGGAGGCGCCCAGGCGCACCCCGCCGGTCATCCAGTCGACGATGCCGCGGGCCAGCAGCCGGAACTGCTGCTGGTACTCGTTGTAGACGAAGGTGACGACGAGTTCACGCCGCCCGTCGTGCCGGTACTCCCCCACCAGCGAGCCCTGCTTGGCGGTGCCCGGGATCGGCGCCTGCACATACGGGGTGAAGTCGGCGCCTGCCATGGGCGTCGACAGATAGGCGTAACTCTCGCCGACGGACGGCGAGTTGTCCTCGAACGGCACCGGCCCGTCGAGGTAGCCGAACACCCCCGCCCGGCCGGCGTCCGTCACCTGGGCCTGCACCCCGTCGACGCTGCCCGAGTAGCCGCCGTACACCGGGTACTGCAGCCCGGTCTCGGGGCGGGCGTAGGTGTAGGCGTCGACCTGCGGGATGTCGTAGGCCTGCTCGTACGCCGCGAGGGCGGCCATCTCCGGCGAGTTCGCCGGGAACGGGTTGTCGTTGGGCAGCACGACCGCCTGGAACTTGGCGCGGTCCCGGCCGTCCACGGTGTCCGCGAGGTAGCCGGCGTCGATCACCGGGCGGTCGGACCGCGTGAGGTCGATCTCCGTGTACGGCGTTCCCGCGGTGTCCAGTTCGGCGGCTATGGCGTCGGTGGCCGGGCCGCCGTCGCTGACGACGAGCACCCGCAGATCGATGCGGGGCGGCGGATCCGCCGCGTGTGCGGCCGGTGCGCCGAGCGCCGCCATGAGCGCGCACGTCGTGAGCAAGGTGGTGCCTAAGGTCCGCTTCATGCGGTGCTGTCCCCTCCCAGGGCAGGGGTGAGTACTGCTCCGCTGAGCGGACGCACCCCCGCGCGTGACGCCGGCTTCCCCCTCAGTCCGCCGGTCGTCGACCCATCCGTCGCGTCAAATAGTGAGGTATCTGTGGAGCTTTCGTGCTCTTGCTGCGGAACCTGACGGAAAAACGCAGGTGCGGGACACGGGGCCACTCTGCCCGGACCGTGTGCTCGAACGGGGGTCACCGCCGCCCGCGGGTGCGGCTTCGGCCTCTGCGGCGCAGGTGGGAGGGGGAGTCACCGTATCCGTGGACGGTCGGCGAACGCCGGTGCGACTGCCACTGGTGTGGACCGGTGTGCCGGTCGGCCCCGCGCCGGTTTCAGGTCACCCGCATCACTCACGGTCTGCCGGGCAGATGAGACGTTGTCCTGTCCCGTGGTCGACGCTTCATGGGGGAGCCTTCGTGTCCGCAACCGGAAGTGATGCCGCCGCCGCACCGGAGAGCCAGGACGACACCCCGCTGCGGCGGACCATCGGCCCCAGGCTGCTGGTCCTCTTCGTGATCGGGGACATCCTCGGCACCGGCATCTACGCCACCACCGGTCAGGTCGCCGGCAAGGTCGGCGGCGCGCTGTGGCTGCCGTTCGTCATCGGCTTCGTCGTGGCCGTCCTGACGGCGGCCTCGTACGTGGAACTCGTCGGCAAGTACCCGAAGGCGGCGGGCGCGGCGCTCTACACCCAGAAGGCGTTCCGGGTCCCGTTCCTCACCTTCATCGTCGCCTTCATGGTCATGTGCTCGGGCCTGTCCTCGGCGAGCGCCGCGGCCCGCGCCTTCAGCGGCGACTACCTCGCCGAGTTCACCGACTTCTTCCCGCCCACGCTCATCGCCGTCCTGTTCGTCCTCGCCCTGGCCGCGCTGAACCTGCGCGGTGTGTCGGAGTCCGTGAAGACCAACGTGGTCCTCACCGTGGTCGAACTGACGGGCCTCCTCATCATCCTCGCGATCGGCGCCTGGGCGGTCCTGTCCGGCGACGGCGAACCCTCGCGGCTCGGTGAGTTCCAGGCGGAGGGCACCGGGTTCGCGCTGATGACCAGCGTGCTGGGGGCGACGGCGCTCGGGTTCTTCGCGTTCGTGGGCTTCGAGGACTCCGTCAACATGGCCGAGGAGACCAAGGATCCGGTCCGTACGTTCCCGCGCGCCATCTTCACCGGTGTCGTCGTCACCGGCACCATCTACATCCTGGTCGCCCTGGTCTCGTCGCTGCTCGTCGATCACCGCGTGCTGGAGGACTCCAGCGGGCCGCTGCTGGAGGTCGTCAAGGCCGGCGGACTCGACTTCCCGCCCAAGCTGTTCGCGCTGATCGCCCTGTTCGCGGTCACCAACTCGGCTCTGATCAACATCATGATGGCCTCCCGCCTGTGCTACGGCATGGCGAACGAACGCATCCTGCCGCGCGCCCTGGGCCGGGTCCTCCCCCGGCGCCGCACCCCCGTCGTCGGCATCGTCTTCGTGTCCCTCCTCGCCATCGGGCTGGTCTCCACCGGGGAGATCGAGGGCCTCGGCGACACCACGGCCTTCCTGCTCCTGTGCGTCTTCGCCGTCGTCAACATCGCCGTCCTCGTGCTGCGCCGGGACCGGGTCGAGCACCGGCACTTCCGCACACCGACCGTCCTGCCGGTGCTCGGCGCGATCACCTCGCTGATCCTGGCGAGCCCGCTGTCCGACCGGCCCGCGAACGTCTACATCCGGGCGGGCGTGCTGCTGGCGCTCGGCATCGGGCTGTGGGGGCTGAACAAGCTGGTGCTGCGGGTGCGCGGCGAGGAGTGACAGCCTCGCCGCGTCGGCCTGGTCAGCCCGTCGTCCAGGGCCGGAGCTTCTCGGGGTTGAGCACCGCCCAGATCCGTTGGACGCGGTCGCCGGCGAAGTCGAACGCCAGCACCGACACGGCGACGCCGTCCAGCTGAGCCACCAGGCCGGGCTGGCCGTTGACGGTGCACTCCAGGATCACCACGTCGGGCACGGCCCTGGCCCGTTCCGCGAAGAACCCTGCGACCTGCTCGGCCCCCTGGACCGGATGCAGAGCCGCCGGGACGACGCCGCCGCCGTCACCGGTCGCCGTGGCGTCCGGGGCCAGCAGACCGACGAGCGCGTCGATGTCGCGCGCTTCCCACGCCTGCTTGAAGGCCCTGACGACACCGGCACGCCGGGCGGCCGCTGCCGGGGCCGCGGCAGGCTGCGCCGCACGGATGCGGCGCCGGGCCGACGAGGCCAGCTGACGGCACGCCGCGGGCGTACGGCCGACGATCTCGGCTACCTCGGCGAACGAGTAGCGGAAGACGTCGTGCAGGACGAACGCGACCCGCTCGGCCGGCGTCATCGATTCGAGCACGACGAGGAAGGCCATGTTGACCGACTCGTCGAGGGTGACGCGGTCAGCGGGGTCGACGGGGGCACCGCCCGGCCTCCCGCCGACCCACTCCGTTCCGTTCGGCAGCGGCTCCGGGATCCACTCCCCCACGTACCGTTCCCGTCTGGCCCGTGCCGAGCCGAGAAGGTCGAGACAGATGCGACTGGTGACGGTCGTCAGCCAGCCACCGGGGGATTCGATGTCCTGCCGCTGTCGCGGAGACATGGCGTACCAGCGGGCGTAGGCCTCCTGCACGACGTCCTCGGCCTCGGCCAGTGAACCGAGCAGCCGGTAGGCGACATTGATCAGCCGGCGCCGCTCGCGCATGATCACGCTCAGGTCGGGGTCGGGTTCGCCGTCGTCCGGCGCAGATGGGCTGGTCATGGGCCGTCGGCTCCCTCGGTCACATCGTCTCTCCCCCCTACGACGAGACAGCCCGGCGAGATGTGAGGTGCGGTCGCGCCTGACGTTCCGAAGGGCTGTGTCGTCGTACCTGCGAGACCGAAACCATCCCGCAGGCGGCGACCGTCCGCATCTTCCTGGAGCGATCAACCATGACCACCACCACAACCCAGCTCAGCGCACTGACCGGCGACTACGACCTCGACACGGCCCACACGCGGATCGGCTTCACCGCCCGGGCGGCGATGATCTCCAAGGTGTGCGGGCAGTTCGACGCGTTCGAGGGCAGCGCGCGCCTGGACGGCGACGTCCCGTCGAGGTCCTCCGTCCGGCTCACGATCCGGTCCACGAGCGTCCAGACCCGCAACCGCAAGCGCGACGACCACCTGCGCGGCGCGGACTTCCTGGCCGCCGCCGACCACCCGACGATCACCTTCGCCTCGACCCACGTGGAGCAGATCGAGGGGGCCGCCTTCAAGGTCACCGGAGACCTGACCATCCGCGGCACGACCCGGCCGGTCACCGTGACCTTCCGCCTGACCGACGCCGACCAAGGCCCCCGGGCCGCCCGTCGCGTCCGCTTCACCGGCACGGCGGCCGTCAGCCGCAAGGACTGGGGAGTGAGCGGGGCCGCGGGTCTGGTCGGCGACAAGGTGACGCTGACGTTCGACGTCACCGCGATCCGGCGGTAGTGAAGGGTCGGACGCACATGCCGCGGCGTGGGCGGCCTATTCGGCGTCGATCTGGTGGTCGGCCCAGACATAGCTCGCGGGCAGCAGGTCGGTGATGAGGACGGCCCGGACCCGGTCGCCCTCGCCGACGATCACCTTGAGGTCGGGGAAGTAGTCGAGAAGAGCCTGGCGGCACCGGCCGCACGGGGGAACGACGCCGCGGTCGCGGTCGCCCACGGCGACGATGGTGTCCAGGTCGTAGACGCCCTGGGCGGCCGCCGCACCGATGAGGACCAGTTCGGCGCACGGCCCTCCGGTGAAGTGGTAGGCGTTCACGGCGGTGACGATGCGCCCGTCCCCGGCGCGGGCCGCGGCCGCCATGGTGTGGTTGTCGCCCCGGCACCGCGTGCGCGCGACGTGGGCCGCGGCCTGGATGAGCTCGTGGTCGAGGTCCTGGATCTGCGTGGTCATGTTCTCCGCCTTCGTCCGTCGTCAGGCGACGTTGACCCGCCTGCCGATGCTGCGCAAGCGGATGTCCGCGGTGCCTGCTCGCTGGTCATCGCAGTTGGCCCCGCGTCGGTGGTGGCAAGGTGAGGGCGGAGTGGGCGGGTCGTCCCTCCGTGGCGGGCACGGTTCCGGTGCTGAGGCCGCGCAGCATGTCGTTGCGCTGCTCCAGGCCCCGGGCGGTGGTGGGGAAGAGCGTGGCGCCGCCCTCGCCGATCTGGTCCTGGTTCCGGGTCACGAACTCACGGGTGCCGTGTTCGTAGGCGGCGAGGCCCGCGGCGGCGTCCCGGTCGGCCAGGGAAGCGGCGAGCATGTACGCGCCGACGAGCGCGAGGCTGGAGCCCTGCCCGGTCAGGAAGGAGGGTGCGTACGCGGCGTCGCCCACCAGCCCGACCCTGCCACTGGACCAGCGAGGCATACGGATCTGGCTGACCACGTCGGTGAACAGGTCCGCCGCGTCGCGCAGGGCGGCGAGCATGCCCGGGACCTCCCATCCCGCGCCGGCGAACGTCGCGGCGAACAGGTCCCGTTGGGCTTCGGGGTCACGGAACGCGCCGAACGAGGTGGGGGCCTGCGGTCGGGCGAAGGTCAGGAGGGCGTGCACCTCGTCGCTGTCCCCCACGGCGTAGAGAGCCGCGGCTCTGCCCGGGGTGTTCCACATCATGACCTCGTGGGAGAGGCCGAAGGTGTTGCGCATGGTGAACCCGGCGAAGCAGTACCCGAGGTAGTGGTGGAACCGCTCTTCGGGGCCGAACAGCAGCTCCCGGGTACGTGAGTGCAGACCGTCCGCACCGACCACCATGTCGAACGTACGCCGGCCGCCCCCGCGGAAGGTGACATCGACCCCGTGGTCGGACTGGTGGAAGGAGTCCACGCAGTCGTCGAACAGGAACTCCACATCGTCACGGACCGCCCCGTACAGAGCCTTCGTCAGATCCCCGCGCCGCACCTCCAGGTCCCGTCCCGCGACGCTGCCGGCGACGGCGTGCGCGTCGACCGAGGCCACCGTGCCGCCGTCCGCGTCGAGGAAGGTCAACCGGCGCAAGTCGACGTGCGCGTCCCGCAGTCGGGGCAGGATCCCCATCCTGCGAACGACCTCCAGCGCGGTGCCGCGTATGTCGACGGGGTAGCCACCGCTGCGTACTGTGCCCGCCTTCTCCACCACCGTGACGGCGTATCCGTGGCGGTTCAGCCAGAAGGCGAGGGCGGGGCCAGCGATGCCGCCGCCCGATATCAGGACCTCGCGCCTCCGGGGCGGAGTACGGAAAGGCGTCGACGGCTCGGGGTCGGTGCGGGTCATTGCTTGACTCCTTTGCTCATGGTGCGGACGGCGAGCAGGGACAGCGCCGTGACGGCGCCGGCGATGACGAATCCGGTGACGAAGGCCGACTCGGCCGGGTCGTCCGCCCCGGGACGGGTTCCGGCGGCGAGGAAGGCACCGCTGACCTGTGCGCCCGCGGCGAAGCCGATCACCCGTGTCACGAGGACCAGGCTGGTGGCGGTGCCGGTGTTGCCGTGATCGACGGAGGTGGCGGCCTTGACGACCATCGCCGTGATGCAGACACCGCTGGCGAGGGCGACCAGCGCCTTGCCGACGACCAGGTGCCAGACCTCCGTGTGCAGGAACGCCAGGGCGAGCAGCGTGGCCGTCATGGTGCCGACTCCGGTGGTGACCACGGCAGTCGAGCCGAAACGCCGCGCCGCGGCCCCGCCGAGCGGCCCGCTGACCGCCCCCGCGACGGCCCCGGGCAACAGGTACCGGCCGATGTCGGTGGAACTGGCGCCGAAGCCGTATCCGTCGGCGGACGCCGCGAACAGCTGCGGAACGAGGAACATCGACACCGCCGTACCCACACACACGGCGAAGGTGATCGCGTACGAGCTCCAGATCGCCTGCTTCGCCACCATGCGCAGATCGACCATCGGCGAGGGCGACCGGCGTTCGACGGAGATCCATCCGGTCACCAGTAGGGCCAGGAGCGCGAGGAGGGCACCGAGTACGAGTGGGCGGCCGCCGAGTTCGGGTGCCATCGAGAGGCCGAGCATGAGCGTCAGCAGGATGCCGCTCAGGAGAACCAGGCCGGGCCAGTCGATCCCGGCGTCCGACCGGGTCGGCGGATCGTCCGGCATCAGCCGGTGGACGAACAGGGTCGCCACGACGATCGCCATCGTGGGTATCGCGAACATCCAGTGCCGGGACAGCCCTTCCGCGACGGGCCCGGCCATCAGCGTGCCGAGCATGCCGCCGCCCACGAACAACCCGCTGACCACCCCGATGGCCACCTGCGACTGCCCCGTCGACAGGTGCTTGCGTACCAGGATGAACGACAGGGGCATCGCGCCCACCATCGCGCCCTCCAGTACCTGGCCGAGCAGCAGCACCGGCAGGTTCGGAGCCAGCGCGGACACCAGGCCACCGGCCGAGACCACCGCCATCAGCCGGAGCATGACCCGTTTCCCGCCGTAGCGGTCACCGAGGTTGCCCGCGACGGGCGTGACGAGGGCTCCGGTGATGAGCATCGTGATGCTGAGTAACGCCCCTTGGGCAGGGCTGATCGACAACTCGCGTTGCAGCAGCGGGAGCGTCGGTGTCACCACCGACTCCAGGGCCCCCGTGGCGACCGCCAGCATGCCGAGAGCACCGACAGCGGCCTTCCCGACGCGGACCGGGCGAGCCAAGGTCGTGGTCATGAACGTCCCTTCCTTCGTTGCCGGATGAGTGGCGTTGCCGTTCCCTGCGCGTGCGCGGCGGCCGTTCACGCAGGGCATGCCAACTACACTACACCGTGCAGTAAAGTCGGGTTAGGATACGGCCATGCCGACCACGAAGACACTGCGCGAGGGCTCCACGCTCAAGCGGGCCGCCATCCTCACCGCGGCCCGGGAACTGTTCCTCGCCGACGGCTTCGACCGGACCAGCGTCGACGCGGTCGCCGCACGGGCGGGGGTGTCCAAGCGGACGGTCTACGACTACTTCGGCGACAAGCGGACGCTGCTGCAATCAGTCGTCGACGGCGTCGGCCAGTCACTGATCACCACGATCCGGCGCATCCTCGACGACACCCTCGCCGACCCCGCAGAAGCCGCCGATGCCGCCGACCTCGAGGACGTCCTGGTCACGTTCTCGATGCGGATCGCGACCGACATGCTCGGCTCGGCGGAGTACGCGACGCTGCAGCGTCTGGTCCGCGCGCAGTCCGGACTCGGCGAAGGCGGCGAGAACTCCATGGCCGACGCCCCGGACGAGGCGCTGGCCGAGCGTTTCGCCGCCTTCGCCGAGGCCGGACTGCTCGACGTCCCCGACCCCCGGCTCGCGGCCGACCAGTTCATCGCGCTGACCTTCAGCGTCGCGCTCAACAGGTTCGGCTCCGCGAACGCCGCGGAGGACGACCGCGTCCGGCCGCTCCTCGTGGAGGGCGTGCGGACCTTCCTGCGGGCGTATCGGGCCAAGTAGGGCCGGGGGCGGTCAGAACCAGGCGGTGCATTCGATGGCGCCGCCCGGACCGTTGGTTCCGCAGGCCCGCATGACGAGGCCGGCGTCGTTCCACTGGGTGGTGTACGCGTCGCTGCCGGAGGTGATGGTCGTGAAGCCGAGCATCGGGTGCCAGGTCGCGCCCCCGTCGGCGCTGCGGTCGACCCAGATCTCGTCGCCGACCGTGCCGCCGATGATGCGGCCCCAGGCACACTGGGTGGTGCTGTTGTAGCGGAGTTCCACCGTGCGGCCGAAGACGGTGGTGGACTTGGCCGTCCAGGCGCCCGCGGAGTCGGGTTGCGTACCGTCGCCGCAGGACGTGTTGTTCTCCGCGCCGGCCAAGGTGCCGCCGATCTCCGGATAGTTGCCGCAGGACGGCACGTCCTTGAGGAGGGCCGGGCCCTGGACGAAGAGGTTGCTGATCCAGCTGTGGTAGTCCGGCAGGAACGACCACACGTTGTTCACCATGCCGTCGACCGTGGCCCGCTCGCCCACCCGCTGGCACAGCACCCGGACCTTGACGGAAATGCCGTTGCCGTTGGTGAAGTTGATGCGGCTGGTCGTGTTCGAGTCCTGCCGCAGGTTGGGCCGGCCCCAGGTCTTCTGGTAGGAGCCGCGGCCGTCCCAGGACCAGACCCCGGGTGTGACGTCGGCGTGCGGACGGAAGGCGCCCTGGTAGCGCTCCCAGCGCGCACTGATGTAGTTGACCTGGATCTTCTTGCCCGACTCCGGTGCCTCGACCATCATGCCGTTGCCGAGGTAGAGCGCGACGTGCGTCGGGCCGAAGCCCTCACGGCCGAAGTACATGATGTCGCCGGGCAGCAGGACACCCGACCCCTGTGCCTTCACGAACTTCGTGTGCGCGTACCCCGGTGCCGCGAAGGTCGCCTGTGTCGTGCGCTCGGTGATGAGGTCCCGGCCGGTCGCCTTGTACCAGGCCCAGCGCACCAGCCCGATGCAGTCGAAGCTCCAGTAGGTCGGATCCGCGGCCGATGCGGGGTCCGTGCGGTCGACCATGCCCTGACTGGGGCCCGGCACCCCCTGTGCGTGACCGCCTCCCCAGGCGTACTGCTCACCGACATACCGGCACGCGACCTCGACGGCCGCCTCCGCCGCCGCACTCGCACGGCCCTGGAGCGGGGCGCACCCCGCGGCGGCGGCCGCCGGAGCGGCCGGGAATGCCGGCAGACCCAGACTCACCACCGTCACGAGCGCGGCCACGAGAAGCCGCACCCGCCGAACCCACGACGGCCCGCCCCACCCCGTTCCTCCGTCCCCCGTTGCGCCGGCCCCTCTCCCTCCGGCCCCTCTCCCTCCGGCCCCTCTTCCTCTGGCGTCTCTGATTCCGCGCACTCTGTTGATCACGGCACTCCCCCTGGTCTCTACGGTCTCCCCGCGAACGTACGGAATCCGCCCGCCCGCCGGTCCCTGTCATGTGTCAGGAGCGCCCGCCGAGAGTGATCCCTGGCGCATCCGCGAGCAGAGGAATGGACCCGCCGCCCTACCAGGGGCGATCGTGAACGGCATGAACGATCACCGCACGGAGTCCCTCGCCCCCGACCCGCACCCCGGGTCCGCCGCGATCCGTCTCTTCTGGGAGCGGCTCGGTCTTCCCGGGCTGGTCGACGTCCACACGCACTTCATGCCGGAGCGCGTGCTGCGCAAGGTCTGGGGCTATTTCGATGCGCTCGGACCGCTGACCGGTGGGCTGGAGTGGCCGATCACCTACCGCGCGGAGGAGTCGGAACGGACCGCGCTGCTGCGGGAGTTCGGTGTACGGGCCTTCACCTCGATGCTGTACCCCCACAAGCCCGGCATGGCGCCCTGGCTGAACGGCTGGGCCGCCGACTTCGCCCGCCGCACCCCGGACTGCCTGCACACCGCCACCCTCTACCCGGAGCCCGGCGTCGAGGCGTACGTCCGGGAGGCCGTCGAGGCGGGCGCGCGGGTCTTCAAGGCACATGTGCAGGTGGGGGCCTACGACCCGGCCGATGAACTCCTCGACGGGGCCTGGGGTTTGCTGGCCGAGGCGGGGATCCCCGTGGTGATCCACTGCGGCTCCGGGCCGGCGCCCGGCAAGCACACCGGCCCCGAGCCGATCGCGCATGTGCTGGCACGGCACCCCCGGCTGCGACTGGCCGTCGCGCATCTCGGCATGCCCGAGTACGAGGAGTTCCTGGGGCTCGCCGAGCGGTACCGGGAGGTGCGGCTGGACACGACGATGGCGTTCACGGACTTCACCGAGCGGTTCATGCCGTTCCCCGCCAGGGCCCTGCCCCGGCTGGCCGACCTCGGCGACCGCGTCCTGCTCGGCTCCGACTTCCCCAACATCCCCTATCCGTACGTCCATCAGCTGCACGCCCTGGAACGGCTCGGGCTCGGGGACGAGTGGCTGCGGGCGGTGTGCCACGACAACGCCGTAGAACTGTTCGGGCTGTGACGCCCACCCCCTATCACGTTCAGGAGAATCCGACGTCTGTGCGGTGCAGCGTGTTTCGGTGTGGGTATCAGCATCGGATCCGGCGGTGCCGGTTCGGGCGGATGCGACGGGGGCGGAGCGAGTGGCGAGAGAGGTATGGAGCGGCAGCGCCGGGATAGAGGCGGCGGACGCGGTGTTCGAGTTGATGAGGCGGCTCATCGACAACTTCCGGGACAACCCGCCGGTGACGCCGCTGGTGGTCCTTCAGGCCGCTGAGGAGGACACCACCGCAACCCTGGACCGACGGGTCGCGCAGGTCGTGGAGTTCGTCCGGCAGGGCCATCAGCCGCGGGGGCTGATCGCCAAGCGGCTGGACGGCGGAGGCGGCGCGGACGCGTACTCCTCGGCGATCGACATGGTGCGCCAGTTGTGCGAGCACCACTGGGACAACCAGAACCAGTCGCAGTACAAGGGTTTCGGCTTTCCGCGCTCGCGGCTGCTGCGGGCCATCGAGCAGGCCGCGCCGGAGGTCGGCGGGGATGTGAGCACGGTGTGGTCCGCCGCCCAGCGTCGCGAACGGCTGATGCGGCGGCTGGCCGAGTTGCGCTGGCGTCCGGAGCGCGATCCGGACGGCGTCGACGAGGAGAGGCGTGTCTCGGCGCTGTCGGACACCGTCGGTGCGGTGGTGAACCCGTCGGGCTTCGTGGGCGCGATGTTCATCGCCTGTCTGAGCGTGCTGCTGGGCGAGGGCGGGTGGCAGACGGCCGTGTGGGGCGGTGCCCTGGCGCTGGCGGCGTTCGGGGTGGTGCACCTGCTGGCGCGCAGCGCGCCGCCGCTGCTGTGGCTGCGCCGGGCCAGCCGGTGGTTCGCGACCACCACGTTCCTGGCGCCTTCGAGTGACCGGCCGGCGGCCGCCGAATGGTCCCGGTGGCGGCCGACGAAGTCCTGGGAGACCATCCGCGGCCGGGCGTTCGCCGTCGCCCAGCAGGTGGTGGCCGCCCAGGCCGGGGATGCGACGGCTCGTCAGTTCCATTTGGAGCTGCGGGTGCTGGCGTTGCTGGAGGATCTCCGCGAGAACTTCCGGCCGCGGACCCTGGACCTGCGCCGCCGCAAGCGCACGGTGCCGCCGGTGGTGTATCTGCCGTGTGCCACCGAGGACGACGGCGGCCTGCTGTTGCTGCGGGCGATCAGCAATGTGCGCACCCGCCGCAGCGAGGTCGACCCGCTGCTGGTGCTGGCCGCGATCCCGGCGGCGGAGCGGCTGCGACCGCCGGGATCCGAGGATCTGGGACGGCTCGCCGTACCGCGGCCCGACGGGCCCGAGCCGGATGATCCGGAGCGTGCCTTCGCGGCGGACGCCCGGTATCAGGAGTGGGTGACCGGCCTCAACGTCGGCCAGTCCCCCGGGCGTTCGGCGGCACTGCCGTGGATCCTGTGGATACCGCTGTCCGCCGAAGAGCTGCGCCGCCGGCACTCCGCGCAGCACTCCACCACCCGGATCCGCCGTACCGCCGCCTGGCTGCTGTGGTCCCGGCCCTGCCTCGCGGTGGTCCTCGCCATCGCCCTGGGTCTGGGCTTCCTGGGCAACCGGTGGATGGCCCAGCGCTACTGCCAGGGCCGGCTGGTCGGCTCCAACACGGACTCGGTTCTGGTGGGCGGCGAGTGTGTGGGCGTCGCGACCGGGGACGTACGGCTGGCCGCGGGCAACGGGCTGGAACTGTACGGGGCCGGCAAGGGCGTGACCTTCGACGCCGTCGAGGAGGCGATCAGGGCCGAGAACGCGAAGATCGGCCCCGCGGACAAGTACGTGACGATCGTCTACGCCGGTCCGGTCACGGCGGCGGACGAGTCGGACACCCGCAAGGGCCTGGAGGAGATCACGGGTGTCTACCTCTACCAGCACTACGCCAACGTCAGCACCCATCAGCCGACGAAGATAAGGGTCCTGCTCGCCAACGCCGGCGAGAACATGCTCCAGGTGCTGCCCATGGCCCGGCACATAGCGGAGCTCGCCCGGCGCGACCGGTCTGTCGTCGGTGTCGTGGGACTGGGACGTGACACCACGGAGAGCGACGACGCCGTGGCGATCCTCAAGGGCGCGGGTCTGCCCGTGGTGAGCACCACCAACTCCGGCAGCCATCTGGCGCGGAAGCTGTCGAACTGGTTCGGGTTGGCCGCCACCGACGAGGAGGAGGCCGACGCACTGCTCGTCGTCGCCCAGCAACTCGCCCGGCGCGCGGAGGGCACCCGGGCCGTGGTGCTGGCCCGCAAGGTCGGCAGCGAGAAGGACTTCTACACGACCGAGCAGGCCAGAGTGGGCAAGGGGATGCTGGACCGGGCCGGATTCGAGCCGCTGCCCTCCCGCTCCTACGAGTTGAGCCCCAACGGCGAACCGGAACTGACCGCCCCGGTGGAGGACATCTGCGCCGGCGACCCGGCGCCCAGGGCCCTGTACTTCGCGGGCCGGGTGGAGGACGTGCCCAACCTGATGTCGCAGCTGGGCTCGACGCCCGGCTGCTCCGGCCGGCACATCACCGTGTTCACCGGCGACGACCTGGCCAAGAGCAACTATGACGAGGGCGAAAGCCTGCGCATCCCGCCGGAGGTCACTCTCTACCACTTCGCGCTGGCACCGATGGACCTCGTCGGCGCGGCCGGCTTCTACGAGGACGCCCACCGCGTGCTCGGCGACCTGCTCCCCACCGGCACCTCGGCGACCCCCCTCGCCGATCCCGCCAGACCCTGGGGCGACGCGCTCTTCTCCAGCGGCCAGGCGGTACTGGCTTACAGCGCCACCGCGGTGCTGTACCGCGCCTCGAAGAACGGCGACGCCCCGCAGACGGCTCCGGAGACCTGGGCCGACCTGCGCTGGCGCCCCAACCCGAACCTGCCGGTCGGCACGGTCAGCTTCGCCGGCAGTCAGCCCTACGCCGACCAGCGGGGCCACGCGTACAAAATCGTGCGGGTGACCTACCGAGGCCACAAGGTACGGTCGGTCACCGTGTGCGGTCGGCCCGCCGGCAGCGACGAACCGCTGTCCGCCCCGCCGGGCCGCAAGGGCGCCGACCCGGACACGGTGTGCCGCGAGGAGTGACACCACCCGATCCCGCCGTCCTCCGGGAGCCGTGTGTATGCTCGTGCCCTGTTCGTGTCGACGGAAGATCAGGGAAGCAGGGAGGTGAGGTTGATGACCGCGCTGAAGGCCACCGTGCGCAGCGTCCGGGTCTCCCTCACGTCCCGGGCCGTGGCCTGACCTCGTCCTGTCCGCCCTCACCGGGAACGTGAGCCCGCGGGGCGTCCACACGAACACCACTTGGGAACGGATCCTCATCCATCATGCGCAACTGGACCACGCGCGCTGAGACCAGCGCCGACATCCCCGCCATCCGTGACATCGTTCTGTCCGCGTTCGAGACCTCCTTGGAGGCCGACCTCGTCGACGCGCTGCGGGCCGACCCCTGCTGGATCGAGGGTCTGTCCCTCGTCTCCACGGACGAGAACGACCGACCCGTCGGGTACGCCCTGCTGACCCGCTGCCACATCGGCGACACGCCGGCCCTGTGCCTGGCCCCGTGCGCCGTCCGGCCCGAGCGGCAGAACAGCGGCGCCGGCTCCGCGGCCGTCCGCGCCGCCCTGGCGGCCGCCCAGGACATGGGCGAACGCCACGTCGTCGTCCTGGGACATCCGGCCTACTACCCCCGGTTCGGCTTCACCCGCGCCTCCGCCCACGGCATCGGCCTGACCATCGACGTACCCGACGAGGCCCTGATGGCCCTCGCCCTGGACGCCGGACACCCGCTGCCCAGCGGGACCGTCCGCTACGCCGCACCGTTCGGTATCTGACCCACCCGGACGCGGGCGCGCCACAGCTCCGTCGAGCCGTCGCTCAGCAGGTCGTGAGGACCAGGGCGGCGTTCTGGCCTCCGAAGCCGTAGGAGGTGCTGACGGCGGCTGTGGCGCGCGTGGTGCGGGGGGCCTTGGCGACGACGTCGAGGTCGATGTCGAGGGCGGTGTCCTCGTGGTTGGCCGTCGGCGGGATCAGGCCGTGCTGGAGGGTCAGGACGGTGACGGCCGCCTCGATCGCGCCCGCGGCGCCGATCGCGTGGCCCATCGCCCCTTTGAGCGATGTGACGGGTGGCGGCGCGGCGAACACGGTGGTGAGGGCGCGGGCTTCGGCGAGGTCGTTGAGACGGGTGGCGGTGCCGTGGGCGTTGACGTGTCCGATGTCGGCGGGTTCAAGGCCGGCGTCGGCGAGTGCGGCGGTGAGCGCCTCGGCCGCGCCCCGGCCCTGGGGGTGGGGGGCCGCGTAGTGGTGGGCGTCGCAGGTGGCCGCGTATCCGGCCAGGCAGGCGCGTGGCCGGCGGCCGCGGGCACGGGCGTGGTCGGCGCGTTCGAGGACGAGGACGGCCGCGCCCTCGGACAGGACGAACCCGTCGCGGGCGGAATCGAAGGGGCGGCTGGCCCGGGCCGGGTCGTCGGTGCGCCGGGAGAGCGCGCCCATGCGGTGGAAGCATGCGGCGGGGATGGGGTGACGCACGGACTCGGCGCCGCCCGCGAGCACGATGTCGCAGGTCCCGGCGCGCAGCAGGTCGCGGGCGATGCCGATCGCGGTGGCCCCGGACGCGCAGGCGGTGGACACGGTGAGGTTCGGTCCACGGGCGCCCGTGTCGAGGCCGATCTCGGCGGCGGACATGTTGGGCACGCTGCGCGGAATGGCGAGCGGGGAGATGTCCAGGGGCCGGTTGTCGGCGAGTTTGGCGAACTCGTGGTCGTAGCGTTCCATGCTGGCGGTGCCCGATCCGATCACGACGCCGACCCGGGGCGGTTCCCACGTCCGTGGGTCCAGGTGGGCGTCGGCGAGGGCCTCGCGGGCGGCGAGGAGGCCCATGGCCGTGAAGCGGTCCAGCCGCCAGGCGGACGGGCCGACCAGCCGACGGGCGTCGAAGCCGGGTACCTGGCAGGAGATGTCGACGGGCAGTCCGGCCAGTTGTTCGTCCCGCTGCGCGGTCGAGGTGCCTTGGAGGAGGGTCTGCCAGGTGCTCTCCGCGTCGAGGCCGGCCGGACTGACGATGCCCAGGCCGGTGATCGCGACACGGGTCATGCGCTGTTGTCCGTGGCGGCAAGGGCCGGGTCGGCTGGTGCGGTGTCGGCCTGCGCGATGTCGGGGCGTGCGGTGTCCAGCAGGGCGACCAGTTGACCGACCGTCTTCGGCAGTTCCGTGTCGTTGAGTGTGATGCCGGTGCTCTCCTGGACCGCGAGGCCCATCTCCAGCAGCGCCAGCGAGTCGAGGCCGAGGTCCTCGAAGGTGCGTTCGGGGGTGATGTCGGCGGCGTCGATCGGGAAGGTCTCCGTGAGCACCTGGGTGATGGTGTCCAGGGTCGTCGCCATGGGTGCCTCCAGAACTGTGGGCGGGTCAGCGGTGTGGGTGGTCAGTCGGAAAGGGGCGTCCCCGCTTCCGGCAGCGGTCCTGGTCGGATGTGCGGTGACGGCAGGGGTGCGGTGCGTGGGGCGAGCCAGCGGGCCGCTGCCGCCGCGGTGAGCAGCACCACGGCGGCAGCGGTCGTCGCGGTGAGCGTCATGGCGTCGATGAACGCGTCACGGGCGGCCGACAGCACGGCGATCCGCTCGGCCGGCGGCAGGAGGCCGGCCTGGTCGGGTACGGACAGAAGGCTGTGCCGTGCGGCGTCGGCCACCTCGGGCCCGGTGGCCGTCACGGCGGGTGCCTCTACGAAGCGGGCGGTGAACACGGCCGTCAGCAGGGAGCCCTGCACCGCGACGCCGAGCGCGGAACCGACCTGGCGTGTCGCGTCGTTGATGGCGGAGCCCAGACCGGCCTGCTCCGTGGGCACCGACTCCATCACCGATTCGGTGCCCGCCGCCGCCACGAGCCCGGCCCCCACGCCCGCGATCGTCTGGAACAGCGCGCAGTGCCCGTAGCCGGACTGGACCGTGGTGGTGGCCCAGACGCCGAGTGAGACGGCGACCACGAGCAGCCCGCTCACCACGGTTGCCCTGATGCCCAGGTGGCGCTGGACGGCGACGGCCGCCGCCGCGCCCACGGCCAGCCCGGCCGGCAGCGGCAGGGTGCGCACCCCTGCCTCGACGGGGCTGTAGCCGAGGACTCCCTGCAGGTACAGGGTGAGGACGAACAGGGCACCGAACAGGGCGAAGGACATCAGTGCCAGGGCCGCGGCGGCGACACCGATGCCGGGCCGGGCCAGCAGGCGCAACGGCAGCATCGGCGCCCGCACATGGCGCTCCCAGGCGAGGAACGCGGCCAGGATCAGCCCGGCGAGCGCGAAGCCGGTGACGACCTGCGCGCTGGTCCAGCCTTGGTGCGGGCCTTCGATGATCGCCCAGACCAGGGCCAGCAGGCCGGCGGTGGACAGCAGTGCCCCTACGGCGTCGAAGGCGGCCGACCGTGGTGCGCGCGACTCGGGGACGAGCAGGCAGGAGGCCGTGATGATCACCAGGGTCAGCGGCAGGTTGATCCAGAACGCGGCCCGCCACGAGGCGTGCTCGACCAGCCAGCCGCCGATCACCGGCCCGCTCAGCCCGCCGAGTCCCCCGACCGCCGCCCACACGGCGATGGCGCGACGCCGCAACTCCGGCTCGGGGAACATGTGGTGCAGGGATCCCAGGGTCGCCGGCATCAGCAGCGCCGCCCCGGCTCCCATGCCGCACCGCGACGCGATCACCTGCCAGGGCTCGCCGGCCAGCGCCCCGCCGACCGACGACGCGCCGCACACGGCCACCCCCAGGACGAAGCAGCGTCGTCGCCCCCACCGGTCGGTCACCGCTCCGACCGCCAGGACGCTGCCGCCCAGCATCAGCGCGTAGCCGTCGACGATCCACTGCACCTGGGCCGTTGTGGCGTCCAGGGCTTCGCGCAGCTGCGGCACGGCCACGTTGAGGACGGTCAGGTCCATGCCGAGCATGAACAGCCCGAGGCACACCACCCCGGCCGCCCAACCCCGTCGGATCCCGGCATCCGCCTCTCCACCGGGGTGCGCCGTCATACGGCGAGCACCGCCTCGTGCACCACCGTGCCGAGGTCGGCCGCCACTCGCCGTACCACGTGCTCCGTCTGTCCGTGCATGTACATGTGGCCGCCTTCGAACAGCCGCGGCTGGGCCGCCGCGCTGAACAGCTCGTTCCACTCGAGCAGTTGCCGCACGCTGGTGGTCGGGTCCTGCGCGCCTCCGTACAGCGCCAGCGGTACCTGAAGGGCAGGCTCGTCGCGGTGGCGATGGTGCAACAGCAACAGGCAGTCGGCCAGCAGCGGCGTGCACGCCACGGCCATCAACACCGGATCCTTCAGCAGCCGTTGCGGGATCGGCCCGCCCACCAGCTGGCCCACCCCTTCCAGTCCTCCCATCAGCAGCGGCAGAAGACCTCTCGCGTACGCGGCGTCCTGCGGCCCGCGCAGCGACGACAAGCCCGCCCACAACGGCAAACGACCACCCGAGTTCCGCAGGGTTCGTACCGCCTCGAAGGCCACGAGAGCGCCCACGCTGTGCCCGAACACGGCGAACGGCCGCGGATCGGCGGCGTCATCCACGATCTCCGCGACCTGAGCGGCCACGGCAGCCGTGTCCGTGAGCGACGGCTCCTCCGCGCGGCTCCCCCGGCCCGGCAGGCTCACCGAGCACATCTCCGCCCACGCCGGCATCAAGTCCGCCCACGGCGCGAAGAACCCCGCTCCGGCGCCGGCCGGCGGCAGGCAGTACAACCGCACCGCCGCCTCGGGGCGCTCCTGCAGTACAACCCGTGTCAGTCCGCCAGTCACGCAAACCGCCCACATCCGCTCGCCGTGCACGCGTGGTCTCCAGGCAGCCCCCGGCGCCGCGGCTGGGGGTCGGGAGTCGGGGTTCATCGTTCCGCCTGCCGCCTGCTGAGGGGAGATCAGCACGCCGCAGGCCGAGCGACATTCACTGAAATGAGTCATCGACGGGCGTCAAGCCGGTGCGGCGGCCGACTCCTGACAAGCGGTCAGCCCACCGCACCAATGCTCGATCCTGCTCGTAACTGCTTTCTATCGAGCACATATTGACATGCCCTCGCGAAGCCCGCAGAGTCATGCCCCGACAGACCCCACCGTCCCGACAGTGCACCGGCAGTGATGCAAGCCACCTCACGAGGAGTGTTGTCGTCATGTCCGAAACCCCCGCTGTCTCACGCCGACTGCTCCTGGGCGGAGCCGTCGCCACCGGCGCGCTCGCGGCCGGGATGACCACCGCGGCACCGGCCGCGTCCGCCGCGACCGGACCGGCGCCCGGCCGGCGTCCCGGGCAGAGGTCGATGATCGGCGTGCCGTTCGAGGTCCACAGAACCGTCCGCGTCGGCGTCATCGGCCTGGGCAACCGCGGCGGCGGCATGATCACGGGTTGGGCGGCCGTACCCGGCTGCACCGTGACCGCCGTCTGCGACATCCGCGCCGACCGCGCTCGAAGCGCCGCAGACCGACTGCAGAGCAAGGGCGAGCCCCGCCCCGCCGAGTACGGCGGATCAGCCGACTCCTACGCCCGCATGCTCAGGCGCGACGACATCGACCTGGTGTACGTCGCCACGCCCTGGGAGTTCCACCACGAGCACGGCCGGGCCGCGCTGCTGAGCGGCAGACACGCCGTGGTGGAGCTGCCCGTCGCCACCGAACTGCGCCAGCTCTGGGACCTCGTCGACACCTCCGAGCGCACCCGAAAGCACCTGTTCCTCTCCGAGAACTGCAGCTACGGCCGCAACGAGCTGGCCATGCTGCGGATGGCGCACGCCGGCCTGTTCGGGGACATCACCAACGGGCACGGCGGCTACTGCCACGACCTGCGGGAACTCCTCTTCTCCGACACGTACTACACCGACTCCTGGCGGCGGCTGTGGCACACCCGCAGCACCGCGTCCCTGTACCCGATGCACGGCCTGGCCCCGATCGCGGCGGCCATGGACATCAACCGCGGCGACCGGATGACCACCCTGCGCGCCACCGCGACCGCGCCGAGGGGCCTGGCCGACTACCGCGAGCGCTTCATGCCCCGGGACCATCCGTCCTGGCAGGAGACGTACATCAACGGCGACCTGGTCACCTGCCTCATAGAGACGGAGCGGGGCAGGGTCATCCGGGCCGAGCACGAGGTGAGTTCGCCCCGGCCGTACAGCAGAATCAACACGCTCGCCGGCAGCCGCGGCATCGTCGAGGACTACGCCGGGCCCTCCCCGACCGGCGCGCGCGTCTATCTCGAACCGGACCACGCCGGCCACACCTGGCGCGACTTCGCCGACTACCGCAAGGAGTACGACCACTGGCTGTGGCGGAAGGTCGGGGACGACGCCGCGAACAACGGCGGGCACGGCGGCATGGACTACGTCCTGCAGTGGCGGACCGTCCAGCTGATGCGTGCCGGGCTGGTGCCCGACATCGACGTGTACGACTCGGCCGCCTGGTGCGCGGCGGTCCCGCTCAGCGCCGCGTCCCTGGCGCGGGACGGCCGCCCGGTGGAGATCCCCGACTTCACCCGCGGCGCGTGGGCCGCCGAGCGCCCCGGACTCGACTCCAGCCCCACGGACATGCCGCCCGTCGGCTGAGTGGCACCGCGCCCGAGCAGGGCCGGTGTGTGTGGCGGTCCAGTCGGGGCATCCGGATTCCCGGGAGGTCGCGATGGACACGAGTGCGTTGGCACGGACCGGACGTCTTCGGGCGCGGCGGGTGGCGCGGGGTTCGGTCGTCGAGGGGGCGGCCAGGGCCGGTCTCGCCGCCCGGGGTGTGATCTATCTGCTGGTGGGTGCGCTGGCGCTGCAGGTCGCCTTCGGCGACACGAGTCGGCAGGCCGACCGTGGCGGGGCACTGGAGGAACTGGCGCAGAAGCCGTTCGGCGCGGTGCTGCTGTGGGCGCTGGGCATCGGGCTGGTCGGCATGGCCCTGTGGCGGTTGTCCGAGGCGGTCTTCGGCTCCGTCGGACAGGACGGCCGCAGTGCCCGCAAGCGGCTGCTGGCGGTGGTCCGGTTCGCGTTCTACGTCGTCGTCGCCTTCTCCGTGCTGTCGTTCGCGGCGAGCCGGAACCGCGGCGGCGGTGGGTCCAGCGACCAGCAGTCCCGGGATGCCACCGCCAGGGCTCTGGAGATCCCCGCCGGGCAGTGGCTGGTCGGCGCGGCGGGGATCGCCGTCGTCGTGACCGGCGGCTGGATCGCCGTACGGGCGGTCCTGCGCAAGTACCACGACGAGCTACGGCTCGGGCAGATGCGCCGCCGGGCCCGGCGGCTGGTGGACGTCACCGGCGTGGTCGGCGGCGCCGCCCGCGGGCTGGTGTTCGCCGTGGCCGGCGTCTTCGCCGTCCGTGCGGCCGTCGACTACGAACCCGAACGGGCCAAGGGGCTGGACGACACCCTGCGGACCTTCGCCGACACGCCCCTCGGCCCCTGGCTGCTGGTCTGCGTCGCGGTCGGGCTGGTGCTGTTCGGGGTGTTCTCCTTCGCCATGGCGCGCTGGCGGCGCGTCTGAGTCGCGGCTGATGGGGAACACGAAGCGGATGAGCGATTCCGAGATTCCGCATGGCGACGGCCGGGCGCATGGTGACGGCCGGGCCGTGGACGCGTACCTGGACCTCCTGCGCATCCGGATGGACACGGAGGATTACCGCCTCCTGCTGCGCGCCGTGGAACCGGTCCTGAAGGCGATCGAAGAGGAACGCCTCTCCAGTCACGACCTCGCGCTGGACGCGGGGGCGGCCGACGAGCTGCCCCAGGAGGTCCGTGACGAGGCCGCCCTCGTCATCGCCACCGCCGTCACCGGCCGCCTGGACAACGAAGTGATCGAGATCGACGTCGAGGAGACCGGTCCGGTCAGGATCGTCACCGACGCGACCACCGCCTCCGACCCCGCCCGCCTCGGCGAGATCGCCGACTACATCAGAGAACGGCACAGGCTGACGGAGGAGCTCCGGGGCATCGCCGAGGTGAGCGGACTACCCACCGACTTCTGACCGCCGGCGCCCCTACCTCCGTACGGCCTTTCGTACGACACCGAGCCCGAGGCCGCCAGGACGAGCATCGCCTGGCGGCCCGTCGGCGTGTCCGCGCGACGCGTCTGCCCCACCCCCTTCGGGGCCGAAAACTCACTCACAGCTTTCCGGCCATTTCATAGCACAGGCACATCAGCCACTCCTTGAGCCGACGACCCGAATGAAATTCCCGTCACCACCTCGACCTCAGGAACCGGCCGACCGATCACGCCACTGATTGAATAGGCAATAGGGTCCGAATTCCTGCGACGGGACAGAATTCAGCTCCAGCCTCCTGAGACGACAGTGACAGGGTGGGTACTTCGAGGCATCGAACACCGCAGACAGAAGGGAGTTGCACCATGCGTCCCATGACGCGCTGGGCAATGACAGGAGCGCTGCTGAGCACGGCACTCGCGGGGCCCCTGAGCGTGCCAGCTCACAGCGCACCCGCCGCCCCCGCCTCGCTGTACGCTCCGTCGGCGCTGGTCATGACCACAGGTCACGGGGAGAAGGCCGCCACCACGACACCGGAGCGCGCCGTGACGGTGAACTGTGCGTACACCACCTCGGGAACGCATCCCGACCCGCGGCAGGCCTGTGCGGACCTGGACCGTGTGAACGGGGATCTCGACCGCTTGGCCACCCTCCGCGGAAATGACACCGGGCAGCCCTGCACCAGGGAATACCGCCCCATTGTCGTGACGGTTCAAGGGGTATGGCGTGGTACACGGATAAACTACGAGCACACCTTCGCCAATCCTTGCATCAAGGAAACTCAGGGGGCGGCGGCATTCGCCTTCTGAGCGACGACGCGGGCGGGACGCACCCTTGTGGGCGGCCCGCCCCTTCATGGTCACGGCAGCAGCCGTCGCTCTTTGGCGACCGCCACGGCGCCCGCGCGCGTGTCGACGCCGAGCTTGTCGTAGATGCGCCTCAGGTGGGTCTTGACCGTGGCCTCGCTGATGTACAGCGCGCGGGCGATGCCGCGGTTGCCGATGCCCCTGGCGAGCTGGGCGAGGATGTCGCGCTCGCGGTCGGTGAGGGTGGGCCGGGGTCGGCGCAGGAAGATTGGGGTCGAAACGGCCGGCGAGCTGCACCTGGGCGGCGACGACGAACAAGGTCAGGAGCGCCACGAGGGCGAGGGCCGCGCGCGGCTGCAGTGTGCGCAGGCCGGTGTAGAACAGGGGCACCGCGCACCAGGCGAAGCTGGGAGCCAGCACGACCAGGACCATCCACACCACGACGACCAGCGCCAGCCACGCCGTGTGGCGCCGAGTGGGTCGGGGGCCCGCGTCGCCGGGCCTGGGGCCGAGCAGGTGCAGGAAGGTGAGGACGGCGCACAACGCGATGATCCACGGCGTACGCGGTTCGCCGGGGTGGCGCAGCAGGAATCGGGCGAGCGCTCCGCCGAGCAGCAGGAAGAACGCCGCGTGCATCACGGCGCCGAGCCACCGGGTGTCCACGGTGTCCGGCTCGTACGACCGGTCTTCCATGCGGGTCCCCCTTCCACTCGTGGGCGCTGAACTGGGCAAACACCTCCATTGTGGCCCGGCCGGGGGCCTGGGAGGTCAACCGATCGGATGACCCGGGTGTCGTCCGTCGCGCGAGCGGGAGCCAGCCGGAACGCCGACCGGCGGGGCCCGGTTCCGGGCCGAGGGTGGAGAGCGACGAAGCGGGGCGGCAACCGGGCCGCCCGCCCACCGAAGGAGTCGACCGACCCATGAACCGAGTGCACCAGAACCTCTCCCGCCGTGCCCGCGTCGCCACCGGCGGTGCCGTACTCGCCGTCGTCGCCCTCGCGGGCTTCGGCGCGGTGTCCGCGAACGCCTCGGCCCCCGCCACGACGTCCGCCGCCGCCACGTCGGCCGTCGCCCCGGACCGGGCCACCACCACCTCCACCCACCTGACGATCGACGCCGCCACCAAGGCCGCGCAGGCCGCCCTCGACGCGGCCGAGAAGGAGAACCAGCGCGTCACGGTCGCCGTCGTCGACCGCAACGGCAACACTGTGGTCACCCTGCGCGGCGACGGCGCCGGCCCGCAGTCCTACGAGTCCGCCGAGCGCAAGGCGTTCACCGCGGTCGCCTGGAACGCCCCCACCTCCCAGCTGGCCGAGCGCCTGGAGCAGGCCCCGAACCTCAAGGACATCCCCGGCACCCTGTTCCTGGCGGGCGGCGTGCCCGTCACCGCCGGCGAGGCACCGATCGCCGGTGTCGGCGTCGCGGGTGCCCCGTCCGGCGCGCTGGACGAGAAGTTCGCGCGGGCGGGTGCCGACGCGATCACTCGCTAGTCACCCGGATTCAGCCGGTGCCCAGGGCCGCGAGGAGGCGGGCGCAACGGGCCGTCATCTCGGCCGTGCTCTGCTCCGGGTGCTCGAACCACCAGCGCATGACGGCCGTGACGGCGTGCTGCCACACGTGGTTGAGCAGGTCGTGGTCGAGCGGGTCGTCGTCTCCGGCGCCGGCGAGCAGCCGCGCGGCACCGGCGGCTCCCATGGCGGCCAGCCGCTCGCGGTAGAGGTTCACGACGTCGCGCATCTCGCCGGCCGGGGGGAGAGCGGGGTCGTAGAGGACGGACCAGGCGTACCGGCAGTGCTCGACCGCGGCGAAGAGCGCCGTGAGGGTGTCGACGGCGTGAGCGGTCGATCCGCCGCGGGACCGGGCGGCGGCCACCGAGTCCACCAGCAGGCCGCCGACATGGTGGACACAGGCGACGTACAGACCGTCCTTGGACTCGAAGTAGCTGTAGATCAGCGGCTTGGAGATGCCGGCGCGAGCGGCGACGGCGGCGACGGACACGCCCGCGTAGCCGTGTCTGCCGAACTCCTCCACGGCCACGTCGATGATCTGCCGCTCCCGGTCGACGCGGGAGACGCCCTTGGTTCCGGCCTTGCCCATGCGACGCATCCTAGCCAACCATCTGACCCGCAGGTAATTTACCCATCGGCAATTCAACGGGTGCGAGCCCGGCGGACGGCAAGGGAAGCGGGCGGCATGACGCGATCGTGGTGGGGATGGGGCAACGTCGAGGACGCGGTGGGCGGTGCGGAGCTGGACGCGCTGCTGGGGCGGGTACGGGCGGTGATGCCGGGCGAGCTGATGGATCACGAGCCGCCGAGCATCGCGTCGCTCGGTCTGCCCGGCCCGCGGGTCACTCCCCCGGCCTCCCTCGCCGAGCTGTGCTCCGCCGCCCCGGCCGACCGGGCCGCGCACGCGCACGGCAAGGCGTTCCGGGACGTCGTGCGCAATCTGCAGGGGGACCTGCGCCACGTACCGGACCTGGTCGCCCGGCCCCGCGACGAGCGTGACGTGACCGACCTGCTCGACTGGTGCACCCGCGAGGGCATCGCGGTGGTCCCGTTCGGCGGCGGCAGTTCGGTGGTCGGCGGTGTCGAGGCGCGGTGCGAGGACCACCCCGCAGTGGTCACCGTCGACCTGGAGCGCCTGAACCGGGTCCTGGAGATCGACACCACCAGCCGGGCCGCGCGGATCCAGGCGGGCGTGTACGGCCCGCACCTGGAGGACCAGCTGCGGCCGCACGGCCTCACCTTGCGCCACTTCCCGCAGTCCTTCGAGTTCTCCACGCTGGGCGGCTGGCTCGCCACCCGGGCGGGCGGACACTACGCGACGCTCTACACGCACATCGACGACCTGCTCGAATCGATGCGCGTGGTGACGCCCGTCGGGATCAGCGAGTCACGGCGGCTGCCGGGCTCGGGCGCCGGTCCGTCGCCGGACCGGCTCTTCCTGGGCAGTGAGGGGACGCTGGGGATCATCACCGAGGCGTGGATGCGAGTGCGCGAGCGCCCGCGGCAGCGCGCCGGCACCTCCGTGCGGTTCAGCGACTACGCGTCGGCGGTGGCCGCCACCCGGGCCGTCGCGCAGAGCGGGCTCAACCCGGCGAACTGCCGTCTGCTCGACGCGACCGAGGCGCTGATCAACGCGGGTGTGAGCGTCGGCGGCGGGCTCCTCGTCCTCGCCTTCGAGTCGGCGGACCACCCGGTGCGGGCGAGCCTGGAGCACGGGGTGGAACTCTGCCGGGACCACGGCGGCGAGTCGTCCGACGCCGGCACCGCCGACGGGTCCGGCGGTGCCGCGCGAGGCGAGTCCGTCGCCGGGACATGGCGTTCGTCGTTTCTGCGGATGCCGTACCAGCGGGACGCGCTGGCCCGCCACTCGGTGATCGCCGAGACCTTCGAGACGGCCTGCACCTGGGACGGCTTCGGCGCCCTGCACCAGGCGGTCACGGAGGCGGCACGGCGGGCCGTCGACGAGGTGGCCGGGGCGGGGGTGATCGCTTGCCGGTTCACCCACGTCTACCCGGACGGCCCGGCGCCGTACTTCAGCGTGTACGCGCCCGGCCGCTGGGGCAGCCTCGTCGGCCAGTGGGACCACATCAAGGCCGCGGTGTCCGAGGCGATCTTGGCGAACGGCGGCACGATCACCCACCATCACGCGGTCGGCCGCGACCACCGGCCCTGGTACGACCGTCAGCGCCCCGCGCCCTTCGCCGCCGCGCTCACCGCCGCCAAGTCCGCCCTCGATCCGGCCGGCGTCCTCAATCCGGGGGTGCTGCTGCCGTAGTCACTCCACTGCCGTGGACACTCCCCTGCCGTAGCCAGTGCACGCGCGCCTCGGATGCCGCATATGTCGCACGTCAGGGGAAACCCGGGCGGGAGTCGATGACGTACGGGGTCGTTGACGGAGCGCGGAGGGAGTGCGCAGTGAGTCAGGTCAGGACGACGCGTTCCTCGGATCTACCTCAGCCGTTGCGGATGCTCGGCTCCGGGCTGCGCCGCCTGCCCGGAGCCGGGCAGGTGGGCAGGGTCGCCGACGGGGCGCTGGATCGGATCGGAGCGGTCTCGCCGCGTGGAC
>CBFGZZ010000062.1:0-29924 GCA_965653385.1 uncultured Streptomyces sp.
GGCCATCTGCCCCCGGCCGTGATCGACGCCGAGGGCAGCGCCGCACTGCTGCCGGTGCCCGTCGGCCCGCTCCTGGGAACGGGCCTCGGCGGCTACGAGCCGGGCACCTGGCGGCTGGACCCCGGCCAGACCCCGCTGCTGTTCACCGACGGGCTGGTCGAGCACCGCGGCGAGGACATCGAGCAGTCCCTGAACCGGCTGGCCGGCGTCGGTTTCGCGTCCGCCGGCGGGGTCGAGGACATCATCGACACGGCGCTCGCCCGCCTCGACGCCCGGCACGCCGAGGACGATGTCGCCGTACTCGCCGCCCGGCTGCGCCGGCACGCCCCGCAGTCCGACGAGACGCACGATCACCAGGGCCTGTCCGCCGGGCAGGCCCCGGCCGTCGCGCGTCAGGTGTCACCAGTCGTCTCCCTCGTACTGTGTCCCCGACACGTACGGGTCGTGCCGTCGGCCCGGTGCCACGGACGGCTGCGCCGTCGGCGACGGGCTCGGCTCACTCAGTGCGGCGCACCACGGGCAGTCGGCGGTGTCGTCGCTGTCGTTTCGGTCCATGGAAGCGGCTCCTGTCTCGATCGAGGGCTGACGATGTCGGGAGGGAGGGGGAGATGGAGCACTCCATGGCTCCATACGGGGGACGGTCTCACTCGACTGGGTGGTAGCGGGGGCGGCAGGCGTACCACCGGCGCGCGCCTCGGCGTTGCCCCGGCATGGACAGACTTGAGCCGGCGCGGCGTGTCCTCGGTGGCGATGCCGCACCCGCGTCGTACGTCGTACCGGCCACCGGCCTCCGGGGGCAGCCGTCGATCTACGCGGCGCTCGTCGCGGAGTGGCATGCCAAGGGCCGTGCGGTGCCGGAGCGCCGCGACACCTGGCGGGACGCCGTGGGCGCCGGCGAGGGACAAGGGCAGACCGTCACCTCCTGGGCCGTCGGCCGGTTCGCCGGGCCGGCCCGGGCCGTCGAAGCCGAACCGGCCGGCGACCGGCAGGGCGGGGCGGCCGAACGGGTACCGGCCGTCGTCGTTCCCCGGGGCCTTCCCGGGCCGGTGGGCCTGTGGGAGTGGAGCGGAGGGACCGGACGCGTCAGCGTCGCCGTTCCGCGCCCGACCGACTGAACCGCGTCCGGGCGGCACGAGCCCCGCCGGCCGCGCGCAGCGCGCGTTCCACGACCGCGGGGTCGTACAGCGCGCCGGTTCCGTCGGGCGGCAGGAGCCACTCCAGTCGCCATCCGGCGGACTGGTACGGCGGTGGCACGGCGACCCATGCCCCCCGGCCGACGTGTCGCACTCCGGGCCCGAACCACTCGGTGACGGGGTCGGGCGGCAGGAAGAAGCCGACTCTTCGCGCCCCGCAGTTCACCAGGACGGGTCCGGACGCCCGCGGCCGCGCCCGTCTCAGCAGATCCAGGGCGCCCAGGCCGAGATGTTCGGGAACGCTGAGCACGTCCCAGAGCCGTCCGGCCTCCAGCAGCACCGCGTCCGCGCCCTGGTCCCACTGCCGCTTGCACGACCGAGGATCCGCGGCGGCCGCGGCGAGCCACTCGACGGCCTGTTTCCCCATGGTGCGCTGCATGTCCCAACCCCCAGCACTCGCCGACCCCGCCCGCCCCGTCCGTCCGCCTGCCCGGGCGGGGCCCTTCATGCTGGTGGATATTTCTATGCGCCGGAAGGGGTGGCGCAGTGTGGCGTTTGCGGTGGATTTGTTCGAATAGCGCAGCACTGTTCGGTCCGCCGACGCGGCGTACGCGTGGCAGCGGCTGACGGACCCAGGGTGCGTTCTACGGTGGTTCGATGCGATCTATCCCAAGATGGGCCCTGCTTTCGTCGGGATGTGCGCCTGTCGTGCTGATCGGCGGCTGGACGATCGCGGCGCTGCTCGAAGGACCCGCCTACGACCCCGCCACACAGACGATCAGTGTCCTGGCGGCCTACGGCGCCGCCGGCTTCTGGGTGATGACCGGGGCGCTGGCCGCCCTGGGTGTCTGCCACATGATCACAGCTCTGGGACTGCGCCCGGCCGCGCTGCCCGGCCGGTTGGCCCTGGGCGCGGGGGGCGCGGCCGCGTTCGTGGTGGCCCTCCTCCCGCCGCCCAGCAGCGGGGGTTCCCTGCGGCACGGCTCGGCGGCCGCGGTCGGCTTCGCGCTGCTGGCGGTGTGGCCGGTGCTGGCCGCGGACCGGCGCGGGACCGCACCCTGGGGTCTGCGGCCCGTACCGTCCCTCACCGCCACCGCACTGATGCTCGTCACCGCGGCCTGGTTCATGATCGAAATGCGTCAGGGCGGCGCCGACGGTGTCGCCGAACGCCTGGTGACCGCCCTCCAGTCCCTGTGGCCCTTCGTGGTCGTCGCCTCCTGCCTGCGCCATCCTCACCCCGAGGACCCCTCGCCTCCGGAGCCGAACCGGGCTGAACGCCGCCGCGACGGGGCCGCCTGAGACGTATTCCGGGAACTCCCGGCCCGCCACGACCGACTCCTGGAGCGGTACGTGCGTCAGGAGGCCGTCGATGAAACCACCCCAACTTGTGCCACCCGCCCTCTGCGGGTTTCTGCTGCTGCTCGCCCTGATCTTCACGGTGTCGTACGCCGTCGGAGCCGCCGCCGGGCCCGTGGCGCCCGGCATGCACCGCTCCGGGACGAGCGACGGCGGCGGGGGCACGGACCCGGGAGGCCAGGACATGGGGGACACGGGGGGCATGGACATGCGGCACGGGAGCGGCGGCTGATGGCCACGGAACCGGCACCCTCGATGACCACCACGGATCTCACCGTCGGAGGTATGACCTGCGCGGCCTGCGTGCGACGCGTGGAGAGGAGACTCGCCAAGCTGGAGGGCGTGACCGCGACGGTCAACCTGGCCACCGGGCGCGCCCGGGTGAGCCATCCGCCGGACGTCCGCCCCGAGGAACTGGTGGCGACCGTCGAACAGGCCGGATACACGGCCGCGTTGCCCGAGCCGCCGAAGCAGCGGGAGCGCCGGGGTGGTGAACCGGAACCGGCGAGCGGACGGGAACCCGAGGGGGTACGGGAACCCGAGGGCGCGCGGCAGGAGCGTGAGCGGCTCCTCGTCACCGCGCTGCTCGCGGTGCCGGTGCTGGTGCTGTCGATGGTGCCCGACTGGCAGTTCCGCAACTGGCAGTGGCTGTGCCTCGTGCTGGCCGCGCCGGTCGCCGTGTGGAGTGCCTGGCCGTTCCACGCCCGGGCCCTGCGCGGGCTGCGCCACTCCACCGCGACGATGGACACCCTGGTCTCCCTGGGCGTCGCGGCGTCCTTCTCCTGGTCGGTGTACGCCCTGTTCCTCGGCGGCGCGGGTGAGCCCGGCATGCGGATGCCGTTCAGCCTGTTGCCGTCCGCCTCGGACGGCGCCGCCCACGTCTACCTCGAAGCGGCCGTGGGTGTCCCGCTGTTCGTGCTGGCCGGCCGGTTCCTGGAGGCTCGGGCGCGCCACGGCACGGGGGCGGCGCTGCGCTCGCTCGGCCGCCTCGCCGCCAAGGAGGTCTCGGTACGCGAGGACGACGGCACCGAACACCTCCTCCCCATCGAGGAGTTGACGATCGGGCAGGTCTTCGTCGTACGGCCCGGAGAGCGGGTCGCCACCGACGGCGACGTGGTCGAGGGCAACTCCGCCGTGGACCTGTCGCTCGTCACCGGGGAGAGCGAGCCCGTCGAGACCGGGCCGGGCTCGGCGGTGGTGGGCGGCGCCGTCAACGCCGGCGGCCTGCTGCTCGTACGGGCCACGGCCGTCGGCGCGGACACCCAACTCGCGCGGATCGCCCGGCTGGTGACGGAGGCCCAGGCGGGTAAGGCACGGGCCCAGCGCCTCGCCGACACCGTGGCCGGGGTATTCGTCCCCGTGGTCCTATCGCTGGCCGTGACCGTCCTGGGGTTCTGGCTCGGAGCCGGGGCCGATCCGCAGGCGGCGATCACCGCATGCGTCGCCGTCCTGGTCGTGGCCTGTCCCTGCGCGCTGGGCCTGGCGACCCCGACCGCGCTGATGGCCGCCACCGGCCGTGGCGCGCAGCTCGGCGTCCTGGTCCGGGGCCCGCAGGCCCTGGAGGGACTCCAGCACATCGACACCGTCGTCCTCGACAAAACGGGCACCCTCACCTCCGGGCACATGAGCGTCGCCCGCGTGACGGCCGTACCCGGCCGAGACAGCGCACTCGGGGTGGGACTCGGGCTCGGTGCGGAAGCCGTGCTGCGACTGGCCGGGGCGGTGGAACAGGGCTCGGAACACCCGCTGGGCCGCGCCGTCGTCGCGTACGCCCGCAGGACCCTGTCACAGCACGGCCCCTTGCCCGAAGTGAGTGACTTCCGGGCGGAGACGGGGCGGGGTGTGCGCGGCCGGGTCGCGGGCCGGCTGGTCGAAGTCCTCGCGCCGGACGACGAGTTGCCCCCGGTGCTGGCGGACGCGCTCCGGGCGGCGGAGGCGGCCGCGCACACGCCGGTCGTAGTCCGGGTCGACGGGGCGGCGCAGGCGCTGATCGAGGTCGGGGACGTGGTGCGTCCCGGGAGCTACCGGGCCGTGGACCGGTTGCGGCGCCTCGGAGTGCACCCGGTCCTTGCCACCGGAGACCGGGAGGCCCCGGCCCGCGCGGTCGCGTCCGCGCTCGGCATCGAGGAGGTCTACGCCCGCCGCACTCCCGAGGCCAAGGCGGAGCTCGTACGGGAGCTGAGGGCGCGGGGCCGCCGCGTCGCGGTCGTCGGCGACGGCGTCAACGACGCGGCCGCGCTGGCCGGCGCCGACCTCGGCATCGCGATGGGCACGGGGACGGACGTCGCGATCGGGGCCGCCGACGTGACCCTGGTGCGCGGCGACATCGAAGCGCTCGGGGACGCGGTCCGGCTCGCCCGGCGCACCCTGGGCACCATCCGCGCCAACCTGCTGTGGGCCTTCGGCTACAACCTGGTGACCGTGCCGCTCGCCATGGTCGGCCTGCTCAACCCGATGGTCGCCGCGGTGGCCATGTCGGTGAGCTCCGTGCTCGTGGTGGCCAACAGCCTGCGCCTGCGGACCTGGCAGCCGGCACCCGCACGGGCGGTGCCGCGCGGCCGTGAACAGGCCGGTGTCCCGGGCCGGAGGCCCGTCGCGACCGGGGGAGGAACCCGATGACCGCACCCACCGCCGAACGGACGACCGGGAGCACCGCCGACCCCACCGCCCGTGCCCGGGCCTGGCTCCCGACCCGCCGCCGGATCACCGACGCCCTGCTCGCCGCGCTCGCCCCGATCGCCGCGTGCGGCGTCGCCCTGGGCGGATTGACCACATGGGTGGGCTCCGGCAGCGCGGGCAGCCCGGCGCGGATCGCGGTCACCGGGGGGCGGGTCTTCCTGCCGTACGGCGACGTCCGTGACACGGCCGCGTTCTTCCGGATCACCAACACCGGGGGCGCGGACGACCGGCTGCTGAAGGTCACCTCGTCCGAGGTCGCCGGAGACATGTCGCTCAGCCGCCACCGTATGACCAGCGGCAACGCGGCGTCCGCGCGGACAGTGGACTCGGCCCGCGTCCCGGCCGGCGGCGGCCTCGCCATGTCCCCGTTCGGTCTGGACGTGACGTTGCGGGCCGATCCGGACTGGCAGACCGGCACCTATGTGCCGTTCACCCTCCACTTCGAGCGGGGCGGGCGGATCGAGGTGCAGGCGATGGTGGTCCGCCCGGGTGGACGGCAGTGACGGCGGCACGGGGACAGCCCTGAAGACAGCCCTCACACGCCCTACTTGTCGGCCGGCGTGCGCGCCCAGTTCCCTCCGTGCGATGTGTCCTGTATCACCATTCTGGGCTTGAGTGCGGGACGGGGGTGTTGTGCGTACCCACCCGTGACGAGTGGGCCCAGGATGCGAGGATGAGGGCCGTCATGACTGCTGGGTGGGGTGTGCGCACGATACGGGCCGCGATGTTCGCGTCCGTCTGCGTGCTGCTCGCCGCCCTCGGTCACGTCCTGATGTCGGGTGCGTCCGTCCCTTGGTGGACGCTGGCGGCCGGTGCCGTCCTGACGGGCGGCGTCGGCTGGTTCCTGGCCGGCCGGGAGCGTGGACTCCCGCTGGTCGTCGCCGTCGTGGTCGTCGCCCAGGGTGGGCTGCACGCGGCCTTCGAGTTCGCGCAGTCCTCCGCCGATGCCGGGCAGAACCTGGGCTCGATGTTCGCCGGCCACACGGGGATGGGCCACATGGACGGGAGCCACATGGGCTCCCACCACATGGGCTCCCCCTACATGGGTTCTGGCCACATGGGTGCGGGCGACATGGGGATGAGCCACATGGGCACGAGCCCCGTGGACATGGGCCACGACATGGCCGGCATGTCCTCGCTCGGCATGTTCGCCGCCCACACTCTCGCCGCGCTGCTGTGCGGCCTGTGGCTCGGGCACGGTGAGCGCGCCGCGTTCCGCATCCTGCGGGCCGTCGCCGGATGGCTGGCGGCCCCGCTGCGGCTGTCGCTCGCCCTGCCCGTACCGCCGCACCGGCCGCGGCTACGTCCACGACGCGGCCGTTCCGACCGGGCGCCGCGGCTGCTGCCGCTCGTTCACACGATCACCTCTCGGGGGCCTCCACCGGGGATCGCTGTCATCTGAGACAGCCGGATTCCCGAGGCCGTACGGACCCGGACGTCGAGTCGTCGACGCCGACCGTGCCTCGGGCCCCGGCCGTACCTGTCGTACGGCCGTGTCCCCGACACCCCCGGATTCCTCCGGTACGGCGTGCGCGTACGGCTTCCGTACGCGTCCCGGGCGCCCGGCGGCGAGGTCTTCACTCCCGCTGTCGCCCCGGCCGCCGCGCCGGTGTCCGGACTACCCGAGAAGGACTCAGGTGATCACTCCTGCCCTGCCCTCCTCACGCGCGACCCGCGTGAGGGACACGAAGGCGGACCACACCTCCAAAGCTGCCTCCTGCGACGAGTCGACGACCGCGTGGGCGCTGGCCGCCCGCGGTGGCGACCCGGACGCGACGGACCGTTTCGTCCGTTCGCTGCACCGTGACGTCGTGCGGTACGTGGCGCATCTGTCCGCCGATCCGCAGGCCGCCGACGACCTGGCACAGGACACGTTCCTGCGGGCGCTCGGCAGCCTGCACCGGTTCGAGGGCCGCTCCTCGGCGCGCGCCTGGCTGCTGTCCATCGCGCGTCGCGCGGTGATCGACAGCCACCGGTACGCCGCCGCCCGGCCGCGGCTGTACGACACCGACGACTGGACGCTGACGGCGGAACGCGCCCAGCCGTCGGGCCTGCCCGGCTTCGACGACGGCATCGCGCTGCTCGACCTGCTCGACGCGCTGCCCGACGAACGCCGCGAGGCGTTCGTCCTCACCCAGATGGTGGGCCTTCCCTATGCGGAGGCCGCCGAGATGAGCGACTGCCCGGTCGGGACGGTCCGCTCACGAGTGGCCCGCGCCCGCGCGACCCTCGTCGAACTGCTCACCGAGGCCGAAGCCGAGTCCGTCTTCGAGGCCAAGGTCGAGGCGGCGGCCGTGCCCGACGTCGTGGCCGCCTGACCAGGACCCCGGTGTCGGTTCCCCCGCCGGGAACTGACACCGGGTCCGCCCCGACTACTGGACCGGGCGGCGGAGATCCGCCCGTGCGTCCAGTGGATCCAGGGGAGTTTCGATGTGTTCTCGTGTGGGGCGGGCTACGACGGCCGCGGTGCTCGGCGGCCTGCTGGCGGCAGGCTGCGGCAGCGCGGACAAGGACACGGCGAGCTCCGCCGCCGGCAAGGACGGCGACTCCACGCGCGGCTTCCCGGTCACCGTCACCGACTGCGCGGGCGCCGAGACCACCTTCACCTCGGCGCCGCAGAACATCGTCACCAGCAACGCCTCCAGCCTGGAACTACTGCTGCGGCTGGGCGCCGGGGACAAGGTCCTCGGCACCGGCTTCCCGCCCGGCAAGGGCACGCTGCCGGGCGAACTCGACGCCCGGGCACAGCGGGTGAAGGTGCTCAGCGACACCGTGATCCCCAAGGAGAAGCTCCTCGGCTCCGGCGCCGACCTCTACATCGACACGTTCGCCTCGATGAACATGGGCGGCGGCATGGGCGACGCGCCGACCGAGGAGGAGTTCGAGGCGGCCGGAATCAAGCACACCTTCCTGAAGTCCACGGCCTGCGCCGCCACGAGCAAGAGTCCCGTCACCGACCTCACGGCCGTCCAGGACGACATCACCTCCCTCGGCGCCGTCACCGGCACGAGCGCGAAGGCGAGGGAACTCGTCGACGGGATGCGCGGGAAGGTGGACGCCGTCCGGAAGGCGGTGGGCGGCACGCCCGAGAGCGAGCGGCCGACGTACTTCTTCTTCGACTACGACGCCGGCACCAAACAGCCCATGGCCGTCTGCAACCGCCAGGTCGCCCACGCGGTCATCACCCTCGCCGGGGCCCGCAACGTCTTCGCCGACTGCGACGGCGACTACAAGCAGGTCGGCTGGGAGGACGTCATCGCGAAGAACCCGGACTGGATCCAGCTCGGCGTGCGCGACCGGGGCAGCGAGAGCGCGAACGACCAGGCCTTCGACGAGGCACGCGGGTGGCTGGAGTCGAACCCCGCCACCAAGGGCCTCAAGGCCGTGCAGGAAGGCCACTTCCTGCGCATCGGCTCCGAGCAGACCACCATCGCCGGTGTCTCCAACGCCGACACGGTCGAGTCGATCGCGAAGACCCTGTACCCGGGCAAGGTCGGCCGACGGTGATCGACACCCTGGTGCGCCGCAAGGGCGTGCGGGACCGGCGCGACGGTGAGGAGCCGGCGCGGACGCGCTCCGTGCCCGCCGCGCCGCTGGCCCTGGCCCTCACCCTCGCCCTGCTCGCCGCCCTCACCGCTGCGGTGTCCTGGGGCTCCACGTCGATCCCGGCCGGCGAGGTGTGGAGCGTCGTCGGGCGCCGCCTGTCCGGCGAGGCCCCGCGCCCCGGCACCGACGACCTCATCGTCTGGCAACTCCGCGTCCCCCGCGCCCTGTTGGCCGCCCTGGTCGGCGCGGGGCTCGGTCTCGTCGGTACGGCGATGCAGGCCCTGGTGCGCAACCCGCTCGCCGACCCGTACTTCCTGGGCATCTCCAACGGAGCCTCCCTCGGCGCGGTCGCCGCGATCGTGCTCGGCCTCGGCACGGGCGGCGCGCTCGGGCTCGGCCTGTCCGGCGCGGCGTTCGCCGGCGCCCTCGCGACCTTCGCGCTGGTGTGGGCGGTGGCCCGGCGCCGGGGCGGGTTCGCACCGCTGCGGCTGGTGCTGGCCGGGGTGGCGATCGGGCAGTTCCTGTCCGGCTTCACCAGCTACCTCGTGCTCCAGGCCGGCGACGAGCAGCAGACCCACAGCGTGCTGTTCTGGCTCATGGGCAGCCTGAGCGGCGCGAGCTGGCCCCTGCTCGCCGCGCCCGCCGTGGCCGTACCCCTCACCCTGCTGTGGCTCCAGGCACGCGCCCGGGCGCTCAACGCGCTGGTCATGGGCGACGAGACGGCGGCCGGACTCGGCGTCGACGCCACCCGTCTGCGCAGGGAACTGTTCACGCTGACCAGCCTGCTGACCGGCGTACTCGTCGCCGTCTCCGGCGCCATCGCCTTCGTCGCGCTCATGGTCCCGCACGCCTGCCGCCTGGTCGTCGGCGGCGACCACCGCCGGCTGCTGCCGGTCTCGGCGCTGTTCGGGGCGCTGCTCCTGGTCGTCGTCGACATCGTGTGCCGCACGGCCATGGACACGCAGGAGCTGCCGGTCGGCGTCGTCACCTCGCTGATCGGCGCTCCGGCGCTGCTGTATCTGCTGGACCGGCGCCTGGGGAGCGGGAGTTGAGGATCGAGATCGAGGACCTGCACGTCGCGTACGCCGGCCGTACGGTCGTCTCCGGCGCCGGCCTGATCGCGGCCGAGGGCGAGATCACCGGGCTCGTCGGACCGAACGGCAGCGGCAAGTCCACCCTCCTGCGGACCGTCTACCGGCATCTCAAGCCGATCGCCGGCCGCGTCCTGCTCGCCGGCACCGACCTGCGCCGACTGAGCCCCGTGGAGGCGGCCCGGCATGTCGCGGCCCTCCCGCAGGAGCGGGGCGGCGACTTCGAACTGACCGTCCGCGAGGTCGTCGCGATGGGCCGTACGCCCTACAAGCGGGCCTTCGCCGGGGAGGACGCCACCGACCGGGACGTGGTCGCCCGTGCCCTCGCGGACGTCGGCATGGAGTGCCACGCCGGGCGCCGGTTCACCGAACTGTCCGGCGGCGAACGCCAACGCGTCCTGCTGGCCCGCGCCTTCGCCCAGGAGCCGGACGTGCTGGTCCTGGACGAGCCCACCAACCACCTCGACATCCGCCACCAGGTGGAGCTGCTGGCCCTGCTCCGGGCAGGTCGCCGTACCACCTTGGTGTCGCTGCACGACCTCAACGCCGCGGCGTCCGTGTGCGACCGGCTGCACGTCCTGCACGACGGCCACGTGGTCGCCTCCGGCGCGCCCCGTGAGGTACTGCGACCCGCTCTGCTCGCCGAGGTGTTCGGCGTCCGGGCGACGGTGGTGGACCATCCGCTGACCGGTGACCCGCTGATCGCCTTCGACCACCGGGCCCCGGCGGACGGCGCGGGTATCCCTCTGTCGGCCCCGAGCGATGTGCTGGGGGCCGGTCCCGGGCGGTCACGCAGGTGAGCGCCCACGATCGCGAAAGGTTGTGCACTATGAGCGACATCCACCAGATGGCCGGCCTGGAGCCGGTGGCGACGTTCTGCGGCAACTGCGACTGCGGCTGTCCGCAGCTGTTCGTCGACCCGGCGGCTCCCGCCGAGCGCCGGGTGGTCCTCACGGACGACTTCGGGCAGCGGGTGCAGATGAGCGCGGACCAGTTCTCGTCGCTGGTCGCGGAGGCCAAGTCCGGCAAGCTGGACGGCATCACCACGGCCTGACGCCGTGCGACGGGGGCCGACTCCGCATTCATCATATTTCCGGCCATGTCCGGGAACTCGGCCCCCGTCCCTTCCGACCTCTGGGACGAGGCCGCTGTCCGGCGGCCCGGCCGTGAGCAGGAGGGGGCGCGAGCGTGGGGGACCGCTGGGTTCTCGTGGCCGTGGCGGGCGCGCTGTCGTTCGTGGCGATGCTCGACATGAACATCGTCAACGTGGCGCTGGCCGACATCGCGGCGGGACTGCACGTCCCGGCCGCCACGGCCCAGTGGGCGGCGCTGGGATACCAACTCCCTTTCGTCGCCCTGCTGTTGCCGGTCGGCCGCCTGCTGGACGGCGCGGGTACCCGGCCCGCCCTGCTGGCGGCCACCGCCGGTTTCGCGCTGTGCAGTGTCCTGGCCGCGCTCGCACCCGGTGCGGCGTGGCTGATCGCGGCCCGGACCGGGCAGGGCGTGTGCGCGGCGGTGTTGTTCGTGCTGATGCCGGTGCTGGCGATCCGCGCCGTACGCCCGACGTTCACGGGCACCCGCTCCGCGCTACAACGCGATTGCCGCAGACGGGCGTACGGCGTCATCCAGCGCAGCCGCGCCTGGGGAGGGCTGGTCGCCGACCACCATCCGCGTGCCGTACGTCTGTCGATCCACCCCCAGCCGGCCGGCGCCCCCAAGTTCGGCATCCGGCTCCTCGACGGCCCCGACGCCTGGACCACTCCGTGGCACTCCGCCGCCCTGCGCCAAGCCGACGGCACCTGGACCCTCATGCCCCGCGCCAGGGCGCAGCGGCTCGGCCGCCTGGTCCACCGGGACGGCAGACCGAGCCACTTCGAGCGGTCACGTGCCGACGATCAGCGCTTCTCGGCCACCGTCCGCAGATAGGCGCCGAGCCGGGCGATGGCCGACGGGTTGCGGGGGCTCTCGACAAGGTCGACGTAGTCGAGGACGAAGATCCGCTGGTGCTTGACCGCGGAGACGTTCCGCAGAGGCGCGTAGGACAGCAGGAACTTCTTCTTCTGCTCGGCGCTGACGTCTCCGTAGTCGCAGATCACGATGACGTCCGGGTCGCGCCGCACGACGCTCTCCCAGCCCACGGTGGTCCACGAGTCCTGGACGTCGTGCATGACGTTGACACCGCCGGCCTCGCTGATGATCTGCTCGGGGGCGGCGTAACGGCCGGAGGTGAAGGGCTGGTCCTGCCCGCTGTCGTACAGGAACACCTTCGGCCGGTCGCCGGCCGCCGGGGCCTGCGCCCGCACCTGCGCGACCTCCTTCTGGAAACCGGCGATGAGCGTCGCGGCCCGCTGCTGGACCCCGAAGAGCTTCCCGAGGTTGGTGAGGTCGGTGTACAGGGCGTCCAGGGGCGGCATGATGCCGCGCGAGGACTCGGTACGGCCGTTGTGGCAGGACTCGGTGAGGACGTACGACGGGATGCCGAGCTTCTTCAGGGCGTCGGGGGTGAAGCCGCTGTCCTCACGGAAGCCGTAGTTCCAGCCGGCGAAGACGAGGTCGGCGCGGGCGTCGAGGGCGTTCTCCTTGGTCAGCTGGTCCTTCGACAGCCACTTCACCTTGTCGTAGCCGCCCTTCCACGGCACGCCGCTCAGGTCGCCCTTGTCGTCGGGCATGGCGAACCCCGCCATGCGGTCCTCCAGACCGAGGGCGAACATCAGCTCGGTGATGCCGACGTCGTTGGTGACCACCCGCTCGGGGACCTTGTCGAAGGTCACCTCGCGGCCGCAGTTGGTGAGCGTGACGGTCGAGGACCTGGCGTCCGTGGACTTGGCCTCCGTGGTCCTGTCCACCGTGGCTCCGCAGCCGGTCGCGGTGACGGTCGCGGCGAGGCAGAGGGCGGTGGCTACGAGCTTGCGCATGTGGTTCCTTGGGGGAGGAGGTCGAACAGGAGCTGGACCGCGCCGGTCTGCGGATGCCGGACCGGATGGGCGCGGACCCCGAACACCTCGGCGAGCAGGCCGGGTCGGAGAACGTCGTGCGGTGCGCCCGAGGCGACGACGCGGCCCCCGGCGATGACGTACAGGACGTCGCAGTGCGCGGCGGCCAGGTTGAGGTCGTGCAGGGCGGCCAGCACGGTCGGGCCGCTGGCCCGCACCAGGGACAGCACGTCCAACTGGTGGGCGATGTCGAGGTGGTTGGTGGGCTCGTCCAGGACCAGCACCTGCGGCTGCTGGGCGAGCGCACGGGCGATGAGCACGCGCTGCTTCTCGCCGCCGGACAGGGCGAGGAACCCGCGGTCGGCGAGATGGGCGACGCCGGTGCGGTCCATGGCCGCGGCGCAGATCTCCCGGTCGGACGCGGCCGTACGCTCCCGGTGCGGCAGCCGCCCCATCGCCACCACCTCGGCGACGGTGAAGTCGAACTCGGCCGACGACTCCTGCGGCAGCGCGGCCAGCACCCGCGCGGCGGCCCTGGGCGCCATCGCGTGTACGTCCTCCCCGTCGAGCCGCACCGCACCGCCGGCCGGGCGCAGCGCCCGGTACACGCACCGCAGCAGCGTGGACTTGCCGCTGCCGTTCGGACCGACGAGTCCGACGAACGCCCCGCTGTCCACGGTGAGTCGGATGTCGTCCACCAGCCGGGCCCCGGCGGCCTCGACCGTGACCCCTTCGATGTCCAGCCGCATCGTCACCGACCTCCGAACGCGTAGCCGCCGCGCCGCATCAGCAGCAGGAAGGTGGGCACCCCGACCACGGCCGTGATCACCCCTACGGGCAGTTCGGCTGGCGCGAGGAGCAGCCGGGACAGCAGGTCCGCCCACACCAGCAGCACGGCCCCGACGAGCGGCGCCACGGCCAGCACCCGCCGGTGATCGGCGCCCACCAGCATCCGTACGACGTGCGGCACCATCAGCCCGACGAAGCCGATGGCCCCGCTGACCGCGACCACGGTCCCGGTGACGGCGGCGGTCACGAGGAACAACTCCCTGCGCAGGCGCCCCGGCTGGACGCCCAGCGCGGCCGACGTCTCGTCGCCCATCGCCAGCGCGTTCAGCGCCTCGGCCCGCCACCGCAGCCAGGACCACCCGGCCGCCACGGTCACCGCGGCGAGCGGCACCTGGGCCCAGGTCGCGCCGCCCAGACTCCCGAGCAGCCACATCATCGCCGAGCGTGCCGCCTCGCCCCGGGCCGCGCCGAACACCATCACGGTGGTCACGGCCTCGAAGCCGTACGCCAGCGCCGTCCCCGTCAGGACCAGCCGCAGCGGGGTGAGCCCGTGCGGCGACCGGGCCACGGCGTACACCAGCGTCATGGCCGCGAGCGCCGAGACGAAGGCGGACAGGGACAGCGCCCAGACACCGAGCCCCGCGAACGCGCCCAGCAGGATCACGGCGTTGGCGCCCACCGCCGCGCCCGAGGAGACGCCCAGCACGAACGGATCGGCGAGCGCGTTGCGGACCATGGCCTGCACGGCCACCCCGACGGCCGCGAGCCCGGCCCCGACGACGGCCCCGAGCACGACGCGCGGCAGCCGTATCTCCCAGACGATGGTGTACGCGGCGACGTCCCGGGCGTCGATGGTGCCGCCGGTCAGCCCCGCCCCGAGCAGCCGGAAGACATCGCCCCACCCGATCCCGGCCGCTCCCAGCCCGACCCCGCACACGACGGACCCGAGCAGGAGCAGCCCCAGCGCGACGACGAGCGGTGGCACGGACAGACGGGGGGCGACGGATGCGGGTCTCGGTATCCGCGTCTTGCTTCGGAGCACGGGCGGGCGGGTCCTTCGCCTGGGGCCGCCTGTGAACCTCGATCGAGGAGACAGCCCGAACGACCGTGCCGGCCGCGCGGTCCCCTCTCGCAGTCCACGGCGAGCAGTCAACGGGTCGCACCCACCACGGGCGATCGGGCTCACGCGACGGACCACAGGGTCCCCGCGCACACCGTTGCGGGTCAGCGCCGGACTCTCACCGGACTTCCCCCGCGGGAGGCCCGGGGAGCGTAACAGACGGGGGTCGGCGGCCGCCGGACAGGGCTGCCGCGCCGTGCTGGAGGAGGGGTTGTCAGTGGGCCGTGTTATCCAGGTGAGGACGCTGTCCGGGTGAGGACACAAGGAGGCCCGATGCTGATCGACACGACCGCTCCGCCGGCCCGAGCCGTGAGCGAGGCGATCCGGAGCGGCGACGTGGAGGCGTTGCGGGACCTGCTCACCGCGCATCCGGGCCTGGCCACGGCGAGGGTCGGCGACATCAGGAGCGCGCGCACCCTGTTGCACCTCGTCACCGACTGGCCCGGCCACCTGCCGGGCGGTCCCGCGACGGTGGCCGCGCTGGTCGCCGCGGGCGCGGACGTCAACGCCCGGTTCACCGGCGCCCACCGCGAGACCCCGCTGCACTGGGCGGCCAGCACCGACGACGTCCCCGTCCTTGACGCCCTGCTCGACCTGGGCGCCGACATCGAGGCCGACGGCGCGGTCATCGGCGACGGCACGCCGCTGGCGGACGCGGTGGCCTTCGGACAGTGGCAGTGCGCGCGACGCCTCGTGGAACGCGGCGCCCGCACCACCCTGTGGCAGGCGGCCGCCCTCGGCGAAGCCGACCGCGTCGCCGCCCACCTCACCTCCGAGACCGATCCGCCCACCGCCGAGGACATCACCAACGCGCTGTGGTGCGCCTGCCACGGCGGGCAGCGAGAGATGGCCGACCACCTGCTGCGACGCGGCGGCGACGTCAACTGGATCGGCCACGACCGGTTGACGGCACTGGACGCCGCCGACCGCTCGGGGCACCCCGCGCTGGTCGCGTGGCTGCGCGATCAGGGGGCGAGATCCGCCACGGAGTTGATCTGACGCCGCCGCGGCATGCCCGACGTGCGATCCTCGACCGTGCGGTGAAGACTGGGCTGTGGCGGGGCCGGGCCCGTACGCCCCCGCCCTGCCGACATCGACACATCACCACATCGCCACATCGGAACATCACCACATCGGAACATCGATACGAGGTGCGAACGGATCCGCGCACCACGCCCCCGCTGCCCGCCCGGACGTCAGGCGCCGTCATCCGTCCGCGGTTCACGTCTTCACACAGAGGGGTCCGGCCATGGGCGGCATCGACGGAACGGCACTCGACGGCTTGCGCGAGACACTGCGGGGACCGGTCATCACCCCGCGGGACCCGGGCTACGACGAGGCCCGCAGCATCTACAACGCCATGATCGACCGGCGCCCCGCGGCCTTCGCGCAGTGCGTGGACGTGGCGGACGTACGCACCGTGCTCTCCTTCGCCAGGGACACCGGGGTCGAGCTCGCCGTGCGCGGCGGCGGGCACAGCGGACCCGGGCTGTGCCTGGTCGACGACGGCCTCGTCCTCGACCTGTCGACGATGCGCGGGGTGCACGTCGACCCGCGCGCCGGGACGGCACAGGTCGCCGGCGGCGCGCAGCTCGGCGACCTGGACCACGCGGCCCACACCTTCGGCCTGGGCGTGCCGGCCGGCATCGTCTCGATGACGGGCGTGGGCGGCCTCACCCTCGGCGGCGGCCACGGCTACCTCACCCGCAGGTACGGCCTGACCATCGACAGCCTCCAGTCCGCCGACGTCGTCCTCGCCGACGGATCGTTCGTCACCGCCTCCGCCGAGGAGCACCCGGACCTGTTCTGGGCGCTGCGCGGCGGCGGCGGGAACTTCGGCGTCGTCACGTCGTTCACGTTCGGGCTGCACCCCGTGGACACCGTCGGCGTCGCCGTGACGGTGTGGCCGATCGACCGCACACCGGAAGTGCTGCGCTGGTACCGGGAGTTCCTGCCCGCCGCGCCCCGGGACCTGTACGGCTTCTTCACCGTCTTCGTCATCCCGCCCGGACCGCCGTTCCCCGAGCCGATCCACGGGCAGAAGATGTGCGGCGTCGTCTGGTGCTACACCGGCGACCTGGCGGGCGACCGCCTGGAACAGACGCTCACCGCGGTCAACGAACCGGCGCCGTCCGCCTTCCACTTCACCACTCCCATGCCCTACCCCGCCCTCCAGAGCATGTTCGACACTCTGATCCCGAAGGGCTACCAGTGGTACTGGCGCGGTGACTTCTTCGACACGATCTCCGACGCCTCGATCGAGGTTCACCACAAGTACGGCGAGAACATCCCTACCGCCCTGTCCCTGATGCACCTGTATCCCGTGGACGCCGCGGCCCACGACGTCGGCGCCGACGACACGGCCTGGGCGTACCGCGACGCCGTCTGGTCCGGCGTGATCGCCGGGGTCGACCCGGACCCCGCCAACGCCGACCTGATCCGGCAGTGGAGCGTCGACTACTGGACCGACCTGCACCCGCACTCCATGGGCGGCTCCTACATCAACTTCCTCGGCGAGGCCGAGAGCCCGGACCGGGTCCGGTCGACCTACCGCGGCCACTACGACCGACTCGCCGCGACCAAGCACACCTACGACCCGGACAACTTCTTCCACGCCAACCAGAACATTCCGCCCGCGGCCGGCTGACGTCCCGGCCACACCCGTCGTTCACCCGCGAGGACCGTCTGGGGTAGTGTCACCGGCGTTGCCGGCTACTGACTGGTAGTGCGCCGGTGCGGGGAGTGTCGGAGGGCGGCAGGACGGTGGAATCCCAGGTGGGCGAGAGCGGATCCGTGAACGTCGACGACACGCGCTTGGAAGAGCTGACGCCCCAACCCCTGCTGACCCGCGACTACGAGACCCGCCCCTCGCTCGTCTACGAACGGCTGCGCCAGCAACACGGGCCCGTCGCCCCGGTCGACCTGCTCGGAGTGCCCGCCTGGCTGGTCCTCGGCTACCGCGAGGCCCTCCAGGTGCTCCAGGACGACGACGCCTGGCCGAAGGGGCTGGAGAACTGGCGGGCCCGCACCGAGGGCGAGGTCCCCGCGGACTGGCCGCTCGGGCCGTCCCTCGAGGTCAACCACGTGCTGATCCAGGGCGGCCCGGGATACGGCTCGCTGCGCGCGGCTTGGGACGCGGCACTCAAGCCGTTCCAGGACCCCGGCCACCCGCAGGCCAAGCGCCTCAAAGCGGCCGTGACCGCCTACGCCGACGACCTGATCACCCTGGTCGGACAGGGCGGCGGCACCGGCGTGGCCGACCTCTCCGCCCAGTTCTCCCGGCCACTTCCGCTCATGGTGGCCAGTCATCTGCTCGGCTTCCCCGGCTCCCAGGGCGACGACGCCCTGATGGACATGTGGCGTGTGCTGGACGCCGGGCCGGACGCGGAGCCCGCCCTGGAACGTCTCCTCGCCACGCTCGCGGAACTCGCGGCCGTGAAGCTCAAGGAGCCGGGCGACGACTTCCCCTCCTACCTGCTCGCCGCCCATCCCGGCCTCTCGCTCGACGAACTCGCCCGTGAGCTGTTCATGCTGCTCGGCATGACCTCCGACCACGTCGGCATCCTCATGTCCAACACGGTGGTCGAGGTCATCTCCGGCGACGGTGACGGCGCTGTGCGCGCCAGCCTGTCCGCCGGGATGATCAGGGAGACCATGAACCGGGTGGTCATGCGCAAGCCGCCGCTGGTGAACTTCGTCCCGCGGTTCGCCGCCGAGGACACTCCGCTCGGCAACTACACGATCCGGGCGGGCGACCCGGTGTGGGTGTCCTCCGCCGCCGCACACGCCGACCCGCTCTTCGCCGACCACGTGGCGCCGGGCAGCACGATCAGCACCCGGGCGCATCTGTCCTGGGGCGCGGGCCGCCGCCAGTGCCCGGCACGCGAGCTCGCCTCTACGGTCGCCGCGGTCGGGGTCGGCCGGCTGTTCGAGCGGTTCAGCCACCTGGACCTCGCCCTCCCCGCCGACCAACTGCCCTGGCGCTCCTCGCCGTTCATGCGCGGCCTGCGCTCGCTGCCCGTGCGGTACGAACTCGCCGCGATGCCCGAGCGGGCAGTGGCGCCACGGCCGACCCTCGATCCGGCGCAGGACAGCACCGATCCGGTGCTGCCGGACCGCTCCGCCCGGCAGCGCTCGTCGCTCTGGCGCTATCTGACGGGACTGATCCGCGGTCCTCGCTGACCTGCGCCTCACACACCGGTCCGGCGGTCCGGTGATCGACTGGAGGGCCGTACGGCACCGGCGTACGGTCGAATGGTGGCGGGAACCAGCATCCAACCCCCGCCCACGGCACAGTGCCATGAGCAACCCCGAGCCGACGCCCGAAGCACGGACCACCCCGCAGAAGACGGAGCGGAGCGAGAGCCGTGGCAGCGGTATGGCGCTGCTCGTCATCGCGTCCTGTCAGCTGATGGTGGTGCTCGACATCACCATCGTGAACATCGCCCTGCCGGACATCCAGCGCTCGCTCGACTTCTCCACCACCAGCCTGTCCTGGGTGGTCAACGCCTACACGCTCACCTTCGGCGGGCTGCTGCTGCTCGGCGGCAGGATGGGCGACATCCTCGGTAGACGGCGCGTGTTCATCTTCGGCGTGCTGCTCTTCGTCCTCGCCTCCCTGCTCGGCGGACTCTCCCAGAACGAGTGGCAACTCCTCGCCGCCCGTGCCCTCCAGGGCGTCGGCGGCGCCGTCGCCTCCCCGACCTCCCTCGCCCTGATCAGCACGACCTTCCCCGAAGGACCCGAACGCAACAGGGCGTTCGGTGTCTTCGCCGCGGTCTCGGCCGGCGGCGGCGCGATCGGGCTGCTGGCCGGCGGCATGCTCGTCGAATGGCTCAACTGGCGCTGGGTGCTGTTCGTCAACGTGCCCATCGGACTGCTCATCGTCCTCGCCACACCCCGCTGGATCCGGGAGTCCGAGCGGCACGCCGGGCACTTCGACGTACTGGGCGCGATGACCTCGACCATCGGCATGGTGCTGCTGGTCTACGGGTTCATCCGGGCCGCGCAGGACGGCTGGCGGGATCCCCTCACTCTGGGAGCGTTCGGGGCGGCCGTGGTCTTCCTGCTGCTGTTCATCCTGGTCGAGCAGCGCTCCCGGCAGCCGATCACGCCCCTGCACATGTTCGCCGACCGCAACCGGGCGGGCACGTACGGCATGATGCTGAGCCTGGCCGCCGCGATCTTCGGCATGTTCTTCTTCCTGACGCTCTTCGTGCAGAACGTGCTGGACTTCAGCCCCCTCGAAGCCGGGCTGGCCTTCCTCCCGGTGAGCGCCGTCATCGCGATCGGCGCGGGACTGGCGTCCCAGTACCTGCCCAGGTACGGGCCCAAACCGTTCATGGTGGTGGGTGCGATCCTGGCCGCCGCGGGTCTCGCCTGGCTGACTCTGACCGACATCCACTCCACCTACCTCGGCAGCATCCTCGGCCCGATGCTCGTCTTCAGCCTCGGCATGGGCATGGAGTTCGTGTCCCTGACCCTGATGGCCCTGTCCAATGTGGCGACCCCGGAGACCGGCGCCGCCTCCGGGCTGCTGAACGCCACCCAGCAGGTCGGCGGCTCCCTCGGACTGTCCATCCTCGTCACGATGTACGGCACGGCGAGCAACAACGAGGCCGACGAACAGATCCCGGCCTTCCTGTCCCAGGCGACCCCACTGGAGCGCCTCCGCTTCGAACGCACCGGGCAGCTCCCGCCCCCCTACGCCGACGAGATCCTCACCGCAGGGGTCTCCGCCGCCTTCATCATGGCCGCGATCTTCACCGCCATCGCCGCGGTGATCGCCCTCCTCGTCATCCAGGTCCGCCCCTCCGACCTCGAACGACTCCAGGGCGGCGGACTGCCGACGGCCTGACACGCGGCCGGCCCGAGGGCACGCCTCCATGATCGGCGTGTGGACGCAGCCGACCGTGACGCCCGACGCCTGCCCGTCGCCCTGTGGAGTGCCGCCGGCCGGCTCAGGAGGCTGGCGTACGACCTGTTCCTGGAGCACCAACCCCACATCGGCTGGAGTGAGTTCGCCAAGTACGGCGGGACGCCCGGCACATGCGGGCTGCGGCCTCACCGTGCGGCTACCGCTACCTGCCGGAGATCCCGGAGGTGTCCGCCGGCTCGCTCGGCGAACACCTCCCGTTGATCGAGAGTCAGGTGGATCAACTGACCGAGGCGGCACCGCACTTCCTTCGCGAGCTGCGGGCCGGCGCCTGACCGGGACGACCGGCGGGGTCAGCCGCCGACGCGCGCCGCGATGATCGGCGCCAGGCGGTCGGCGATGACGCGGTGGCCTCGGTCGTTGGGGTGGACGGAGTCCGTCAGATCGCCGGAGCCCAGCCAGCCCGTCGTGTCGACGAAGGACAGGCGGGTGTCGCCGCCGGCCACGGCCGCCTTGACCGCCGCCTCGGTCTGCGGGACGTAGCGGCCGCGGAAGGTCTCCAGCGCGAAGATCCAGGCCCGCGGATAGGCGGCGCGCACCTTGCGCAGCAGACTGCTGTACGCCGACTGGAACTGGGTCGAACTCACGCCGTGGCCCACGTCGTTGGTGCCCAGGTTGATGACGACCGCGTCCGCCTGGTAGCGGGAGAAGTCCCAGTCGGGCGTGGCCGAGTTGGGGTTGAGTCTGCCGAACTGCTGCTCAAGACCCACGCATCCGTCGGCCGTCGCGACCAGACAGGCACCGCCCTGGGCGACCTGGGTGTGCTCGGCGTCGAGCCGCTCGCCGATCAGCCAGCCGTACGCGGTCCGGGCGTTCTGCGAGGTGGTGGTGCCGACCGTGATCGAGTCGCCGACGAACTCGATCAGTTTCGCCGGAGCCGGCGGTGCGAACGTCGTCGCGCCGCTGTCGAGAGCCAGCCCCTGGAAGACGGCGTCGCCGCGATAGGAGCCCGCGACCACCTGGTAGTTGACCTGGAGCGTGTGGTTGCCGGGGGACAGGGGCGACGGCGTCAGATTCACGGTGCCCTTGACGTCGTCGTAGAACTTCACGGGCCCGTTGTCGATGCGCGCCCAGAAGTCGATGGTGTTGCGCTGCTTGAGCTTCACCGTGCGGCCGGTGAAGCCGACGCGGTAGTAGGCGCCGGCCCAGTACGGCGTGTAGAGCGTGCTGGAGCTGCGGGTGTCCCAGCGGCCGACGAACTTGATGTTGGGGTCGCCGGGTTGACCGGGAGCCGCCGCCTTGGTGGAAACCTCGGCGGAGCCGCCGAGCCGGCCCGCGATGACGGGTGCCAGACGGGCGGCGAACTTGGTGTGACCCGCCTCGTTGGGATGGCCGTTGCCGTCCTCGTAGTCGGCGCCGTCGGTGAGCCAGCCCGCGGTGTCGACGTAGTGCACCTTGGTGTCGCCGGCGCTGGTGCGGGCACTCACGGCCGCCCTGGTCTCCGTCACGTACCGCTTCTTGAGCGTCTGGACGGCGAAGAGTCGGGCCTCCGGGTGCCTGGCCCGCAGATCGCTCAGGAACTTGGTGTACGCGGCCTGGAACGCGGGCCCTGACACGCCGTGGCCGATGTCGTTGGTACCGAGGTTGACGACGACCGCGCTCGCCCGGTAGCGGGAGAAGTCCCAGGCCTGGTCGCCGGTGCTGCCGGTCCGGAAGTACTGGTCGCTCAGGCCGACGCAACCGGACCGGGCGACCAGACAGTAGCCGGCGCGGGCGATCCGGGTGTGCCGCATCCCCAGGCGCTCGCCGGTCTTCCAGGCGTACGAGTCGAGCGCCAGCCGGTCGGTGAGGGCGCCGGCGGTGATGGAGTCACCGACGAACTCGACCAGCCCGGACGGCACCGTGGGACCGACCGTGCGCGCGCCCGGGTCCAGGACCAGGCCCTGGAACACGGTGTCGCCCGACCGGTAGGAGACGCGCAGGGTGTGGGTGCCGGGGGAGAGGGGCTGAGGAGTGAGGTTCACCGTCCCTCGTACACCCGCGTGGAAGACGTCGGGGCCGCCGTCCACGCTCGCGTAGAAGTTGACCGCGTCCCTCGCCCGGACCTTCACCGTGGTGCCGGTGAAAGCCGTCTGAAGGTACGCGCCGGACCACTGGGGCACGGCGGCCGTGGCCGAACTCGTGTCCCAGCGGCCGACGTAGACGATGTTCGGGTCGGTCACCGAGCCGTCGCCCGCCGCCGCCCGGGCCGGCGAGCCGCTCGCCCAGGACAGCGACAGCAGGCAGGCGACGAGCGCGGCGGTGAGGAGGAGGGAAAGGGTGCGTCTGGGGTGTGGGGGTGTCTGCACGGGGATCCCTTTCACGTGGGGGTTGGGAGCGCTCCCATGAAGAACTGTGTTTCGAGAGAAGCAATGAAACGGTTCAGCGTCAAGGAGCCCCGTGCGGAATTGGGGAGTCCGGTGAAGGGTGTGACGACCTTCACGTCGATGTGGCGGAAAGTGATGAATTCCTTACGCAACTAGTGCGTAAGTGACGGTAATTCACACGCATGGCATCGGAGGTTCATCATGCGACCGTTCACCCTCAACTACGCCTTTCCCAGAGGGCTTTCCAACGCCGTGACGCCGTATCACTTCGACCCGGCCCGCCAGCTGAACGTGCTGCCCGACGGACGCCCGGCCGTCAGTGACCCGGACCTGCTGCTCGCGGTCGGCACGACGACGTCGACCGCCGGATCCGCGACCCACTTCGACGACTGACGACCGTTGCGCGAATGACCGTACTGATCCTCACGTCCGAGGAGGACGTGACCGCCGACATGGTGGTCGCCGCACTGCACGGGACGGGGACACCCGTACTGCGTCTGGACCCCGCCGATCTGCCGGGCAAGGCCGTGCTGTCCGCCGACTACGCACACGGCGACTTCGACGGGCACCTGTCGGTCAACGGACATGTGCTCAGCATGGGCGGGCTGCGCTCCATCTGGGTGCGCAGACCCGGCGAACCGGCCGCCCACGCGGCCGACCCCTCACCGTGGCTGACCGCCGAGACCCGGCAGGCGCTCTACGGGATGCTCCACTCCGCCGCCGCACGGTGGATGAACCATCCGCGCAACGCCGACCAGGCCCGGCTGAAGCCCTGGCAGTTGAGGGTCGCCCACCTCAGCGGCTTCGCCGTGCCGCCGACGGTGTTCACGACGGCACCCCGGCTGGCCCGGGAGTTCGTCGAGGAGTACCGGGAGGTCGTGGTGAAGTCCGCCTCGGGGCCGCCGCCCGACCACCCCGGGGTGGCCCTGCCCACCACGCTGATCGGTCCCGACGCCGACTTCGCGGCGGTCGCGGCCGGGCCCGCGCTGCTCCAACGGTACGTCCCCAAACGGGCGGACATCCGGCTGACCTGCGTCGGCACCCGCTTGTTCGCCGCCCGCAAGATCGCCGAACCCGGCCAGGTCGACGGGCGATACGGCGACACCGGGCATGCCTGGCAGCCGGTTCCGGTACCCGACCGCATCGGCAAGTCGGTGTACGAGTACGTCACTCTGGCCGGACTGGCGTACGCCGCCTTCGACTTCGCCGAGGACACGGACGGCATCTGGTGGTTCCTGGAGTGCAACCAGGGCGGCCAGTTCGGCTTCGTCGAGCTGGAGACCGGGCAGCCGATCGCGGCGGAGGTCGCCCTGTGGCTGGCACAGCACAGGGCGGACCGCCGCTCGCGCTGAAGCGGCTCGAACCTGCCTGCCGGCCTACGCGGCCAGTTCCTTGCGGATGCGGTCGAGCATGAACGCCGAGGACTCCTTCGCCCGCTCCTCCCAGGCGAAGACGCAGGCCGTGGCCACGCCGTCGAAGTCCAGCTCGCGCAGCGTGCCGAAGAACGCCTCCCAGTCGACCTCGCCCTGCCCGATGTCCAGGTGCTGGTGGATCCGGGCCGGGGTGCCGGGCGGGTTGAGGATGTAGCGCAGACCGGACGAACCCTTGTGGTTGAAGGAGTCCGCGATGTGCACATGCTGGAGCTTGTCCCCGGCATAGCGCATCATCGCCGCGATGTCCGCCGTCGGGTCGGCGCCCGAGAGGTGGAAGGAGTGCGGGGCGCAGTAGAGGTAGTTCACCCAGGGCTTGTTGATCGCGCGGACCAGGTCGACCGCGGGGGTGTTCTCCTCGCAGAAGTCGTCCGGGTGGGCCTCCAGGTTCAGAGCGATGCCTTCGCGCTCGAACACCGGCAGCAGTTCCTCCAGCGAGCGCCAGAAGGCCGCCTCGCTCTCGGCGGCACGCTCGGGGCGGCCGTTGAACTCGCTGTTCATGAGCGGACATCCGAGGTCGGAGGTGATCTCGATCATCCGCTTCCAGTAGCGGACGGCCGCCTGCCGCTCGGTCTCGTCCGGCGAGGACCACTTGTACAGCGGCAGCACGGAGGACAGCTGAACGCCGTGCGCGCGCAGGGAGTTCTTCAGCTCGGCGATCCGCTCGTCGTCGGCCCGCGGGTGCAGGAAGAACGGCATGAAGTCGTCGCGGGGCGACAACTCGATGTACTCGTAGCCGAGTTCGGCGACGGTGCGCACCATCTCGTCGATGGGGAGCATACGGAACATGTACGGGTCGAGGGCGATTTTCATGCGGCACCTCCGTAGAAGGCGGGGCGGGGCTTGAGGTCGGTGGCGACGACGCGGCCCGACTCCAGGGCCTCGACGGTCGCGGCGGTGATGACGGTGGCGGCATAGCCGTCCCAGGCGGAGGGCCCGGTCGGCTCCTCGCCGGCGGCGATGCCCGCGATCCACTCGCGGAACTCGGTGTCGAAGGCGTCCCGGAAGCGGCCCACCCAGTCGGTGAGCACCTCGGTGCTGTGCTGAGCGGCGGTGCGCACGCCGACGGCGGCCGGGTCGGGCAGCCGGACGAGGCCGTCCTCACCCACGGTCTCGCACTGGATGTCGTAGCCGTACTGGCAGTTGACGAAGACCTCCAGATCGATACGGACGCCCTTCGCGGTTTCGAAGAGCATGATCTGCGGGTCCTTCAGGTGCGCGAACCGCTTGCTCGTGGCGCGCGGGGTGATCACCTGGGTGGAGACGATCTCGTCGTCCAGCAGCCAGCGCAGTACGTCCACCTCGTGCACGGCCGTGTCCAGGGCGGCCATGCCGGAGGTGTACGACTCGGGGACGGTGGGGTTGCGGTGGGCACAGTGCACGATCAGCGGGTCGCCGATCCGGCCCGAGTCGATGACCTGCTTCATCTGCCGGTAGCCGGCGTCGTAGCGGCGCATGAAGCCGACCTGGACCAGTCGGCGGCCGTGGGCGGTCTCGGCCTCGACGATCCTCAGGCAGTCCTCGGCGGTGGTGGCCAGCGGCTTCTCGCAGAACACCGGCTTTCCGGCGGCGACGGCGTTCAGCACGTGCTCGGCGTGGGTCGGGCCCCAGGACGTCACGAGGACGGCGTCGACGTCGTCGGCCGCGACCACCGCGGCCCCGTCGGGCAGCACCCGGGCGCCGACCGGTGCCGCCGCCTCCTCGGCGCGCACGGCGTCGATGTCGGTGACCGCGGTGACACGGGCGCCGGTGACGGTGTCGGTCAGCCGCCGGATGTGCTCCTTGCCGATCCAGCCGGCGCCGATTACGCCTACTCGCACAGTCATGGGTGGTGGTCCTTTCTGCGGTCCCCGGCCGCGACGGACCCGGGGACGGGGGGTGATTCAGGAGTAGCGCGCCCGGAGTTCGGCTTCGAGGGTCTCGAGCGAGCGGCCCTTCGTCTCGGGGACGTAGAGCTTGACGAAAGCGAGCGAGAAGACGCCCGCGACCACGAACAGGAAGAAGGTGTTGGAGATCCCGATGCCGGAGACCAGCGACGGGAAGACCAGTCCGATCACGAAGTTGGTCAGCCACAGCACCACGGCCGCCACACCCATGCCGAAGCCGCGCATCCGCATCGGGAAGATCTCCGACAGCATCAGCCAGGTCACCGGCGAGATCGCGCCCTGCTGGAAGGCGAGGAAGGTGACGGTCATGGCGAGCACCGCGTAGGCACGGGCGTCACCGGACGGCAGCACCAGCGAGAAGACGCCGATCAGCAGCAGGGCCGCGGTGGTGCCGATCTGACCGGCCATCAGCATCGGACGGCGTTTGACCCGGCCCAGCAGCCAGATGCCGACGAAGGTCGCCAGCACCGAGATCACACCGTTGGCGATGTTGGCGGTCAGCGCGCTGTCGGACGCGAAGCCGGCGTCGGTGAGGATCTGGGTGCCGTAGTACATGATCGTGTTGACACCGGTGATCTGCTGCACGATCGCGATGCCGAAGCCGACGAACATCAGCTTGCGGATCCAGGGAGTCGCCTTCATGTCCTGCCAGCCGCCGAGCTTCTCCTGCTCCTCCTTGACGGCGAGCGCGGACACCTCGGCGAGCTCGGCCTCGGCACGCTGCTTGGACCGGACCTGCTTGAGCACCTCCAGGGCCTCGCCGAAGCGGGTCTTGGAGGCGAGCCAGCGCGGGCTCTCCGGCATCACCAGCATGCCGAACCAGAGCACGACGGCCGGGAGCGTGGCGATCACCAGCATCCAGCGCCACACGCCGCCGGACTCGCCGCCCACCTGGGCGATGATCGCGTTCGACGTGAACGCCAGCAACTGACCGCTGACGATCATGAGTTCGTTGCGGGTGACCAGCGCGCCGCGTCGCTCGGCGGGGGATACCTCCGCGAGGTAGACCGGCACGGTGACGGAGGCACCGCCCACCGCGAGGCCGAGCACGAACCGGGCGACGACCATGACGGCGGTCGTGGGCGCCAGGGTGCAGCCGAGCGCGCCGATGAAGAACAGCACCGCGAGCGTGAGGATCGTACGGCGCCGTCCCCGCGCGTCCGACAGCCGGCCGCCGACCACCGCGCCGAGTGCGGCACCGAGCAGCAGCGAGCTGGTGACCATGCCCTCGGTGACGGCGGTCAGACCGAGATCGTCCGTCATGTACGGCAGGGCGCCGTTGATGACGCCGGTGTCGTAGCCGAAGAGCAGTCCGCCGAAGGTGGCGATCACGGTGATGAGCCGCAGCCTGCGGGACACCGCCGGCGGGGCGTCGTCCGTGACGGGGGAGGGGGGCTGTGCCGCGTCGTCCCTGACGTCCATGGGCCGTCTCCTCACTGGTCGCGCGTCGTGAGCGTGGGGCGCCGGGTACCCGACAGACCGCAGCCCGCCAGGTGCTCACGGGTGCTCACCGCGATGGGGAGCGGCACGTCGGGTGCGCACGGGTACAGGTCCTGCTCGACGATCACGAACAACTCGGCGTCCAGCCGGGCGAGTTCGGCCACCACGTCGGCCGGCTTCGGCACGCCCGCGGGCGGCGACACGCACACGCCGCGCTTGACGGCCTCGCCGAACGACAGGTCCTGTGCGGCGACCTGGGCGAGGATCTCGGGGTCCATCTGCTTGATGTGCACGTATCCGACGCGCTCGCCGAAGCGCCGGATCAGGTCGACGTTGTCGCCGCCGCCGTAGGCGACGTGCCCGGTGTCCAGACACAGGTTCGTCCAGCGCGGGTCGGACTCGTTCAGCAGCCGCTCGATCTCCGGCTGGGTCTGGATGTGACTGTCGGCGTGCGGATGGATGACGAGCCGTACGCCGTACTCGTCCAGCAGCAGCCTGCCGAGCCGGTCGGCGGCCTTGCCGAAGCCCGCCCACTGCTCGGCGGTCAGCTCCGGCGACTCGGTGAACGCGCCGGTCTTCTCGTCCCGGTACATGGGCGGGATGAAGACCAGGTGATGGGCTCCCGCGGCGGCGGTCAGCTCCGCTACCTGCCGGACGTGGGCGAGCATCCCGTCCCAGGCCTCGGGCCGGTGCAGTGCGCCGAACGCGGTGCCGCCGGAGACCTTGAGCCCACGCGCCCGGAGCTCCTCCGCGAGCTGCCGAGGGTCGGTGGGGAGGTACCCGTACGGGCCGAGCTCCAGCCACTCGTACCCGGCCGCGGCGAGCTCGTCGAGGAAGCGGGTGTACGGGACCTGCTGGTCGTCCTCGGGGAACCAGACGCCCCAGGAGTCGGGGGCCGAGCCCAGGCACAGGTTGCCCGCGGTGGTGCGGAGCGAGGTTGGCGCCGTTGCCATGACAAGTCCTTCGGGGGGGGAGGGGACGGATGCCGGCGGACGTATCCACGGATGTTCTGTCGCGCTCTACTAGCGCGCTCTAGTGCGAGTACGATGACCCTGGTCCAAATGTCATGTCAATAGCTTGTTGCCGGGAGATTTCGAGAGCTCGTTAAGGTGAACGGCGTCGAAGGGTGGGTTCACAGGTGGAAGCGTCAGGCCGGCAGCGGCCCACGATGGCGGACGTCGCCGAGAAAGCCGGCGTGTCCCGAGCGCTCGTCTCGATCATCTTCCGTGATCTGCCGGGCGCCGGCCGTGAGACCCGGGAGCGGGTGCTGCGCGTCGCCGACGAGATCGGCTACCGCCCGGACAACGCGGCCCGGCTGCTCGCCCGTGGCCGCAGCCGCACCCTCGGTGTGATGTTCACGGTCCACCAGACCTTCCACACGGACCTCATCGCGGGCATCTACCCGGAGGCCGAGCGGCTCGGGTACGACGTGCTGCTGTCCGGGACGACCCCGGGCCGCGGTGAGGCCAAGGCCGTCGAGGCGCTGCTCGGCCACCGCTGCGAGGGGCTGATCCTGCTCGCCCCCGACGCCGAGCCCGGCTACCTCGACCAGCTCGGACATCGTGCGGCGACCGTCTCGGTCGCCCGGCGTGCGCCCGGCGCCCAGGTGGACCTCGTGCACAGCGCCGAGGGCAAGGGCGTGCGCCAGGCCATGGACCACCTCGTGGAACTGGGCCACCGCCGGATCGTGCACATCGACGGCGGCCGCGGACCCGGCTCGGCCGAGCGGCGGCGCGCTTACCGGGCCGCGATGCGCCGCCACGGGCTGGCGGACCACGTCCGGGTCATCCCCGGCGCGCACACCGAGGAGTCGGGCATCGAGACGGGCCGCATGCTGCTGGCCGAACGCGACCAGGGGCTGCCGCTGCCCACCGCGGTCCTCGCGGGCAACGACCGTTGTGCGCTGGGCCTGTTGATGCCCCTGACCCGGGCGGGCGTCGAGGTCCCGCGCGACATGTCCGTGGTCGGCTACGACGACAGTCATCTCTCCCACCTGATGCCGATAGGCCTCACCACCGTCCGTCAGGACGCCGTCCTGATGGCCGAACACGCGGTCCGCTTCGCCGTGGACCGGCTGGAGAACCCCGAACTGGCGCCACGAGAGGCCGTGTTGGACCCCAAGCTCGTCGTCCGGGGAACCAGCGGGCCGGCTCCGCAGGAGCCCGGCGGGGGTTCGGCACAGCGGCGAGGGGGGGCCGGCCCCCGCGCCGCCCCCGCCCCCCCCCCCGGGGCAAGGGCGCCCCGAGCGCCGGCCCCTCGGGGCGCAATCGGGCCCCGCGG
>CBFGZZ010000063.1:0-29900 GCA_965653385.1 uncultured Streptomyces sp.
CGGACGCTTCCTTTGTACTCACCCTCTCGGGCTTTCCTCCGGGCGCTTCCCTTCGCTGTTCCAAACTCTATCAGGGTTTTTCCGGCCCCCTGACCACCGTCCTGCAGGCATGCAGAAAGTGCCCCCGGGATAGGATCTGACAAGTTTGGTGCTGCCGGACGAGGATGCGTAGTTGCGTCACTCAGCCCCAAGCAGGAGTACGACTGTACACGCGCCGACAGAGCGGGTGCAAATCGATATGGGGTATGGTCTAGACCACTCTGGAGTGCCCGCGCGGAACCGGCACTTCGTGTGACATACCCTGCTGAACAGTGTGTCGTCCGCGCAGGCAGCGACGGCCCATATCGATCTCCACCCCTGGGAGGCTTCCCATGACCACCGTCACGTCCCCACTTGCAGGACGCGCCGTCGGACTGGCGTCAGTGCCGGATCCGGTCTTCTCCGGGGCCATGGTCGGCCCCGGCACGGCTATCGACCCGGTGCGCGAGCCGTCCGAGGCGGTGTCGCCGGTCGACGGAGTCATCGTCTCCCTCCACCCCCATGCCTTTGTCGTCGTCGATGAGCAGGGCCACGGTGTGCTCACCCACCTGGGCATCGACACCGTGCAGCTCAACGGCGAGGGCTTCGAGCTGCTCGTGAACAAAGGGGACACCGTGGCGCGCGGCCAGGGCATCGTCCGCTGGGACCCCTCGGCCGTCGAAGCAGCCGGTAAGTCGCCGGTTTGCCCGATCGTGGCCCTCGAAGCCACGGCAGAGGCTCTCTCCGAACTGCGTGACAACGGCGATGTGAAGGCCGGCGACAGTCTCTTCGTCTGGAAGTGACTTCGGTGCCGTCCTACGGCGGCAAGTAAGGACGACAACCACTGCGGCGGCGGGACCCGCCGCACTATCGGAGACGGGTGAGATGGAGACAACGCTGCGAGGCGTCGGCGTGAGCCACGGTGTGGCCATCGGCGAGGTTCGGCACATGGGAACGGCGGTACTCGAGCCGCCTGCCAAGCAGATTCCGGGCGAGGACGCGGAGCGTGAACAGGGGCGCGCTCGCAAGGCCGTGGAGGCCGTGGCAGCCGACTTGATGGCGCGTGGCAATCTGGCGGGAGGCGAGGCCCAGGCGGTCCTCGAGGCGCAGGCCATGATGGCCCAGGACCCGGAACTGATGGCGGACGTGGATCGGCGTATCGCCGTGGGCAGCACTGCCGAGCGTGCTGTGTACGACGCCTTCGCCGCGTACCGCGAGCTGCTGGCGGGTGCCGGTGAGTATCTCGCCGGTCGTGTGGCCGACCTCGATGACGTGCGGAATCGTATCGTCGCTCGTTTGCTCGGGGTCCCAATGCCCGGTGTCCCGGACAGCGACGAGCCCTACGTCCTGGTCGCTCGCGACCTCGCTCCAGCCGACACGGCGCTGCTGGACCCGGCTCTCGTTCTCGGCTTTGTCACCGAAGAAGGCGGACCGACCAGCCACAGCGCGATTCTGGCGAGGGCGCTGGGTGTGCCGGCCGTCGTCGCGCTGCCGGGGGCCGGTGAGCTCGCCGAAGGAACGGTCATCGCTGTCGATGGCAGCACGGGCGACATCTTCGTGAACCCGACCGATGCCAAGAAGGCGGAGCTGGAGGCCGCTGCCGCTGCCCGTAAGGCGGCGCTCTCGGCGTCGAGCGGTCCGGGTGCCACGGCGGACGGCCACAAGGTGCCGCTGCTCGCCAACGTCGGTGGGCCGTCTGATGTGCCGGCCGCTGTCGAGGCGGGCGCCGAGGGTGTCGGTCTGTTCCGGACCGAGTTCCTCTTCCTCGACGACAGCAAGAAGGCGCCTTCGGAGGAGAAGCAGGTAGAGGCCTACCGGCAGGTGCTCGATGCCTTCCCGGAGGGCCGGGTCGTCGTGCGTGTCCTGGACGCGGGCGCGGACAAGCCCCTGGACTTCCTGACACCGGCCGATGAGCCGAACCCGGCGCTGGGTGTGCGGGGTCTGCGGACGCTGCTGGACCACCCCGAGGTGCTGCGGACCCAGCTGACGGCGCTTGCGAAGGCGGCCGAAGGGCTTCCCGTCTACCTCGAGGTCATGGCCCCGATGGTGGCGGACCGTACCGATGCGAAGGCGTTCGCGGACGCGTGCCGCGCGGCCGGGCTTCAGGCGAAGTTCGGCGCGATGGTGGAGATTCCGTCGGCCGCGCTGCGGGCGCGTTCGATCTTGCAGGAAGTCGAGTTCCTGTCGCTGGGGACGAACGACCTCGCGCAGTACTCGTTTGCCGCGGACCGTCAGGTGGGTGCGGTGTCCCGGCTTCAGGATCCGTGGCAGCCCGCGCTGCTCGACCTGGTCGCGTTGTCCGCGGAGGCGGCGAAGGCCGAGGGCAAGAGTTGTGGTGTCTGTGGTGAGGCGGCGTCGGACCCGCTGCTGGCGTGTGTGCTGACCGGTCTGGGTGTCACCTCCCTGTCCATGGGCTCGGCGTCGATCCCTTATGTCCGCGCGACGCTGGCGAAGTACACGCTGGCGCAGTGTGAGCGTGCCGCTGCGGCCGCGCGGGCGGCGGACAGCGCCGAGGAGGCGCGCAACGCCGCTCAGGCGGTGCTGTCCGGCGAGTAGTCGGGCCGGTCCGGCCGCATCGTCGGGTTGTGGGGCGCTCCACTCTTTGGGTGGAGCGCCCCATCCGTGTTCAGTGCTGGTGTGCCGGTGGGGTTCCCTCATTGCCGAGGTCCGGCGGTACGCAGTAGTCGACGCCCGATTCCGGGGAGATGAGGTCTCCGGAGTCGATGTCGGTGCAGTAGGCGTCGAAGACTTCGCCCGCGGTGAGAGGTTCCAGGCCCTCTCCACGCAGGCGCCAGCCGTAGATGCGGTCGGAGGTGCCGGGGGCGCTGGTCCGCATGACGAGCCCGCCGGGGCTCTGAGTGGCGAGGCCGAGGGCGAGGACGGTGGTGAATTCCAGGGCTTCGGCCTCGTCGAGGTGTGTGGCGCCCTCGGCATCTTCGTCGGCGTGCAGGACGGAGACGAGTGTCTCGGGGGTGCCCGTGACGCTGCAGACGAGGTGTCGGCTTCCCGGGTGGGCCGTGTCGAGGATGCGGACGACGAGGTTGGAGGCGCGGGCGAAGGCCGCGCGGCCGATGTCCTCACCACAGGTGGCGCAGGCGCCGAGGCGTGCCAGGAGGGTGGACGCGTACTCCCACGTGGCTTGTCGGACGGCTTCGTCGACGAGGGCCGGGACGAGGTCGGTCAGGGGCTGGCCCTGGTAGGGGATGGTGGGGCCCGTCGTCGCGAGTTCGGCGGTGAAACGTGTGCGGCTCGACGGATCGTCGGGGTCGAGGCCCGTTTCCGCGCAGAACTCGGCGTATTCCTGTGGGTCGAAGAGGGCGATCGTCGTATGGCTGCCCTGGGAGGCCCGGGTCCTGAGGAGGGCCTCCACCTGTTGGAGGTAGATCTTGTGATCGTCGAAGGTGAAGCTGCGGTAGTGCCTCATGGCACGGAAGTCGTGCTCGTCGGTCAGCAGACCGATCGTGCCGGCGATTTCGCGGCGCAGGACGCGTCGCATCGTCTGGTCGTCGGTGAGTGCCATGTTTCCCCCTGTGCGCAGTCGATCAATGCTCACTCACAGTAACCGGCGGCACTGACAACGGCGTCTGGGCGATGGCGTCGCAAGCGTCCGGCCTCGGGCTTCGCCTCCAATCGGTGGGGCCCTAGGCCGGGCGACGGGTCAGGCGCGCTTGCGGGCGAGCTCCTCGTAGAAGTGCAGGAGGTCGAGGTTGTCGATGGAGCCCGGGTTGACCGCCTTCTCCAGCGGGGTGCCTTGGAGGAGGCGCTTGACCGGGACCTCGATGCGCTTTCCGGTGAGGGTGTGGGGGACGCCTGGGACCTCGATGACTTCGTCGGGGACGTGACGGGGTGAGAGCTGTTCGCGGATGGTCCGCTTGATGCGGTTCAGGAGGTCCTCGTCGAGCACTGCTCCCGGAGCCAGGTGCACGAACAGGGGCATCCAGTAGCCGCCATCGGGCTGTTCGATGCCGATGACGAGGGATTCCTTGATCTCGGGCAGGCGTTCCACCGCTTCGTAGATGTCGGCCGAGCCCATGCGGACGCCCTGGCGGTTGAGCGTCGAGTCGGAGCGGCCGTGGATCACGACGGAGCCGCGGGAGGTGACGGTGATCCAGTCGCCGTGGCGCCATACGCCGGGGTAGGTGTCGAAGTAGCTGTCGTGGTACCGGCTGCCGTCGGGGTCGTTCCAGAAGTAGATCGGCATGGACGGCATGGGGTTGGTGACCACGAGCTCGCCGACCTCGTCGGTGACGGGATTGCCGCTGGGGTCCCAGGACTGCAGGTCGGTGCCGAGGCTGGGGGCCTGGAGCTCGCCGATGTGCACGGGCAGGGTGGGCACGGCTCCGGCGAAGCAGGAGCACACGTCCGTGCCGCCGCTGACGGAGGCGATCCAGACGTCGTCGCGGACCTCGTCGTGCAGCCAGCGGAAGCCGTCGGGGGGAAGGGGTGATCCGGTGGTGGCGACGCACTGCACCTTGCTGAGGTCGAAGTCACGTCCTGGGTGGACGTCGGCCTTGCGGCAGGCCATGACGTACGCGGCGGAGGTGCCGTAGAGAGTGGCTCCCGTGCGTTCGGCGATGCGCCATTGGGCGCCCGTGTCGGGGAAGCCGGGGCTGCCGTCGTACAGGACGATCGTGGTGCCGGTGAGGAGGCCGGAGACCAGGAAGTTCCACATCATCCAGCCCGTCGAGGTGTACCAGAAGAAGCGGTCCTCGGGGCCCAGGTCGCAGTGCAGACCGAGTTGTTTGAGGTGTTCGACGAGGATGCCGCCCTGGGACTGGACGATGGCCTTGGGGAGGCCGGTCGTGCCGGAGGAGTAGAGCACCCAGAGGGGGTGGTCGAAGGGGACCTGTTCGAAGACGGGTTCCTCGTCGGCGGCGGTCAGGGCCGACCACTCCAGGGCGCCTTCGGGGGCCTCGGTGCCGAGCAGGGGGATGTGCACCACGGCGCGCAGTGTGGGCATCTCACGGCGCAGTTCGGCGACGGTGTCGCGGCGGTCGTGCTCCTTGCCGCCGTAGCGGTAACCGTCGACGGTGAACAGGACGATCGGTTCGATCTGCTGGAAGCGGTCGAGGACGCTGCGGGCGCCGAAGTCGGGTGCGCAGGAGGTCCAGACACCGCCGACGGCGGCCGTGGCCAGGAGGGCGACTACGGCCTGGGGGACGTTCGGGAGGTAGCCGCTGACGCGGTCTCCGGGGCGTACGCCGAGGGCTCGCAGTTCCGCGGCGAGGGAGCCGACCTGGCGGCGCAGCTCGGACCAGGTCACGGGGCGGGGGTCGTGTGACTCGTCGACGTACAGGAGCGCGGGTTCGTCGGGTCGGGTCGCGGAGGCGCGCAGGGCGTGCTCGGCGTAGTTCAGGGTCGCGCCGGCGAACCATTGGGCGCCAGGCATCGAGCGGTCACCGAGCACGCGCGCGTAGGGGGTGGAGAAGCGTACGTCGAACCACTCCGTGACGGCTTTCCAGAAGGTGTCCAGTTCGTCGACCGACCAGCGGTGCAGGGCCGCGTAGCCGCCCTCGGTGGGGGCGCCGTGGTGTTCGGCGGCCCAGGCATGGAATTTGGTGACCTGGGCCAGGGCGATGCGTTCCGGATCTGGCTGCCAGAGCGGCTGAGGGTTCATGATCGACATGGAGCGGCTCCCGGACTCTGCGCGTCGTGTGCGTCTTCCGCGCACGGCTGGGTTGTGCGCGTGACGCGGCTGACACGGACGATGCCATGTGATCGACTTCTACACCAGGGTCCGCCCCACATAGTCCGTGTCGTGAAGATGTGGTCCCGGCACAGGTGAACGGCAGTTGAACGACACGCGCGCGTGGGGCGGTCAATGGCAGGCTGAGCAGCATGGACGGTCGTGACCTGGTGCGTTCGATGAAGGTGGTCGGTTCTGTGGGGGCGGCCCAGGGGTTGCGTACCGTGCGGGCGGCGTGGCGTAGGAGGCGTGTCGACGCCGCGGGGCTGCCATCCCGGGGCGTCGAGCGCGCTCGGGTGCCCGGACCTGTGCAGGAGGTGCGGCCCGGGCCGGGGGGTGGTGTCATCCGGTTCAGCCGGTCCGAGCTGCTTATCACCGTCGCCGTGAACGGGGCCGTTTTCTGGGGCTGGGACGGGGCCGGTCCCGAGCCGTCGTACGCCCTCGTGGACCGCTGTCCGGAGCCGGATCCCAGGGCGGTGCTGGAGCCCGACAAGGACGGCGGCTGGCGGGTCGTGGCCGAGCGGGTGACGGTCGTCGTCTCGCGGCACGGCGCCGTGGAGGTGCAGACCCCCGGTGGCGTGACGCTTCGGCGTGAGCTGCCGCCGCGCTGGTGGGAGCCGGTGGGTGGTGGATCCGCACGGTGGATGCAGCGGTCGGAGGTGGCCGCGGACGCGCGGTTCTTCGGGCTCGGGGGGCGGGCGTCGGGTCCTCGGTTGAGGGACGGAACGTATCGGCTGTGGAACACCGACCCCGGCCAGGCGTTCGGCCCGGGCGACGACCCGCTGTACATCACCATGCCGGTGCAGCTGGTGGTGGCCGACGCGGCAACGCATCTGGTGTTCTACGACACCTCGTGGGACGGCACGGTGACGCTGCGGGAGGGTGAGGAGGGCGCCGGTTCCGGGCATGACCTGGCGGGGACGAGCGAACTGCGGATGGACGGCGGTCCGCTGCGCTGCTGGGTGATGGTGGGTACCCCCGCGCGCGTGCTGCTCGTCTGGGCCGCTCTCACCGGTGCGGCCGCGCTGCCGCCGGCGTGGGCGCTGGGTCACCAGCACGCGCGGTGGGGCTTCGGCAGCGAGCAGGAGGTGCGGCGGATCGTCTCGGGATATCAGGAGCGAGATCTCCCGCTGGACGCCGTGCATCTGGACATCGACCACTATGACCAGCACCAGGTGTTCACGGTCGACGAGGAGCGCTTCCCCAAACTGCCGCAGCTTGCCGAGGACTTGCGCGGGGACGGCATCCGCCTGGTGTCGATCGTCGACCCTGCCCTCAAGGCCGCGCCGGGCAATGCCGTGTATGACAGCGGGTCGGCCGAGGACGCGTTCGTCAGGGACGCTTCCGGGCGGCTGGTGCGAGGGGTCGTCTGGCCTGGAGAGGCGGTCTTCCCGGACTTCACGCACGCGCGCGTGCGGCAGTGGTGGGGTGGTCTGTACGAGGAGCGGTTGGGGCAGGGGTTCTCGGGATTCTGGCATGACATGAACGAGCCGACTTCGTTCGCGGCGTTCGGGGAGTCGACGTTGCCGCGTTCGGCCCGCCATTCGCTGGAGGGGCGGGGTGGGGACCATCGAGAGGCGCACAACGTCTACGGGCTGTGCATGGCTCGGGCCGGTTACGAAGGGCTGCTCGAACTGGCGCCGGATGAGCGGCCCTTCGTCTTCTCCCGTTCGGGCTGGGTCGGCATGCAGCGCTACGGGGGGACGTGGTCCGGGGACGTGGCGACCGGCTGGCCCGGGCTGCGGGCCTCGCTGTCGCTGGTCGTGGGCCTGGGGCTGTGCGGTGTGCCGTACTCGGGGCCGGACGTGGGCGGCTTCGACGGGAGTCCCTCGCCGGAGCTGTATCTGCGATGGTTCCAGTTGGCCGCGTATCTGCCGCTGTTCCGTACGCACGCGAGTATGCGGGCTGGGCGCCGGGAACCATGGGAGTTCGGTCCCGAGGTGCTGGCGCACGCGCGTGTGGCGCTCGTCGAGCGTCGGAAGCTGCTGCCGTACTTCGTGACGCTGGCGCACCTGTCCCGGCGCACCGGGGCGCCCTATGTGCGTCCGCTGTGGTGGTCGTCGCCCGAGGACCGTGGGCTGCGTGACTGTGAGGATGCGTTTCTGCTGGGCGACTGCCTGTTGGTGGCGCCCGTGCTTGATCCGGGCACGGACCGGCGTGCGGTGCAGCTGCCTCGAGGGCGCTGGTACGACACGGCGACGGGGCGGGCGTACGAAGGACCGGGGCAGGTTCTCGTCGAGGCACCTTTTTCCCGGATCCCGGTGCTGGCGCGCTCGGGCGCCGTCGTCCCCGTGCGTGGGGACGACGGCGGGCTGGAACTGGAGGTGTGGGCGCCCGCCCCGGGGCGTACCGGGGGCGGGCTGGTCGTGGCTGATGCGGCTGACGGCTGGGACGAACCGGAGATCGAGCGTTACGTCACACGCTGGGAAGGGCGAAAGCTGCTGGTCGAGCTGGAGCACGAGGACGGTGTGATCAGGTCACCCCGTCCGGTGCGTATACGCGGGCTCGATGAGCGTCAGACGTAGCGGCCCTCGAAGAAGGCCTTCACGGCCAGCGTGTGCAGCGGGAAGGCCAGCTCCTCCGGCCTGTGCAGGAGGTGCCAGCCCTCGGTCTCGTCCGTGGCGGCCGAGGTCGGGAGACGATCGGCGGGCCGTTCCGGCAGGAGGCCGAACAGCAGCAGGTGCCCGTCGGGGGAGCTCATCGCGTCGGCGAGTCGTACGTCGCGACCGGCCGCGTCGATGCCGGTCTCTTCCTTGAGTTCGCGGACGACGGCCTGCCGCCAGTCCTCGCGATCGTCGATGTAGCCGCCCGGCAGGGCGATGCCTCCGCGCGCGGGGGCGACGGTTCGGGTGATGACGACCAGGGCGGTGCCCTTGGTGTCGTACACGGGCTGGAGCGCGACGGCTACCGGCAGGGGGTTGCGGTAGGCCACCGTGCCGCACGCCGGGCAGGTGCGGGGCCAGCCGGAGACGCCCTCTCCGTAGGGCGCGCCGCAGCTCGAACAGTGGGAGCTTGCTGCGGAGTTGGGGGCGGAGAACTGAGTTTCGGACACGCGGCGGACTGTATCCGATCAGCGGAAGGGCGTCTTCCGAGGGCCGGTCATCAGGGCTTCGTGAGGGAGTTCCAGGACACGGGGAAGTCGAAGTAGGTGTCCGGATAGAGCTCCGGCTTGTACGTGTAGTGCCACCACTCTTCGGCGAGGTTCACGAATCCGAGGGCTTCGAGGGTGCTCTTGAGCAGCAGGCGGTTGGCGCGCTGTTCGCCCTGGATGCGTGGGTCGAGGGTGTGCGAGAGGGGGTCGAAGCAGTCGAATCCGGTGCCCATGTCGGCGGAGTTGTCGGGGAAGCGCTCGTCCTGCGGCGCGTAGCAGGGCACGAGGGGCTCTCCAGGTACGTAGGGCCTGGTGGGCTTGGTCGGCAGCCTGACGATCGTCAGGTCCATGGTGGAGCCGCGGCTGTGGCCGGATTTCTCCGCGATGTATCCGTCCTCGAACAGGCGGGTCTTGTCGACGTCGGGGTAGAACTCGCCTTTCATTGCCTGGTCGTCGAGGTCCTCGGCCCAGCGGACGAAGTGGTCGACGGCGCGCTGGGGCCGGTAGCAGTCGTAGACCTTGAGTGTGTAGCCCTGGCGCAGCAGCCGCTTCTGGGCCTGGTGGAGTGCTTCGGCGGCGGGTCGGGTGAGGATGCAGAGAGGTTGTCGGTAACCGTCGATGGGCTCGCCCACGAAGTTGTGCGGGGTGAAGTAGCGCATCTCCTGAAGGATGGTGGGATCCACGGTTCTCAGCGCCACGAAGTTCTCCGGCGCTCGGGGCTCGGGATTCGCCTGGGCGGTGGCGGCAGCGACGGTCACGGCGAGCAGGGTGGCGAGGGTCGTGACCAGTCTCCGTACCGTGGTCGAGAGTCGTGTCATGCCTCCTGCGTCTATCAGGAGTCTCGTCCGCGAGGGAAGCGGTCGGGCGCGGTCCACTCGCAAGTCACTCTGCCGCTTCGCGGTTGCCCGTGGCACACTTCTGACGTCCCGTCAGATCCAGTCTTCAGGAGGGACCATGCCACGCACGCGCACGCCGGTGGTCGCCGGGTGGTTCACCGGTGACGGGGACCACTTCCGACTGCTGGCCACCCGCTGCTCGACCTGCGCCTCGATCTTCTTTCCGCGCGAGGACGCCCACTGCCGAAACCCGGGCTGCTCCGGCGGCGACCTGGAGGAGTTCCCGCTCTCGCGGCGCGGGCACATCTGGTCGTACACGGACAGCCAGTATCGGCCTCCGTCACCCTATGTGACCGATCCGGAACTTCCATGGGAGCCGTACGCGTTGATCGCTGTGGAGCTGGAATCCGAGCGCCTCGTGGTGCTGGGACAGGCGGTTCCCGGGGTCACCGTCGCCGATCTGACGGTGGGCACGGAGGTCGAGGTCGTTCCGGGCGTACTGCACGAGGACGCCGAGACCATCTGGACGACCTGGCATTGGCGGCCTACGGGGGTGGCGGCGTGACAGACGACGTGGCGGTGCTCGGTGCGGGCATGCATCCCTGGGGCAAATGGGGACGTGGCTTCGTCGAGTACGGGGTGGCGGCGGCCCGCGCGGCACTCGCCGACGCCGGACTGGAGTGGCGGGACATCGGGTCGATCGTCGGTGCGGACACAGTGCGCGGCGGCTATCCGGGCTATGTGGCCGGGGCCACGTTCGCGAAGGCGCTCGGCTGGCAGGGCGCCCAGGTCACGAATGTGTACGCGGCGTGCGCGTCCGGGGCGCAGGCCATCAACACCGCGCGGGCGCACATACTTTCGGGACTTGCGGACGTGGTGCTCGTGGTGGGAGCCGATGCGGCTCCCAAGGGGTTCTTCCGGCCGGCCGGCGGTGACCGACCCGACGATCCGGACTGGCTTCGCTTCCGAGTTCTCGGCGCGACCAATCCCACGTACTTCGGCCTGTACGCGCGTCGGCGGATGGCTGTACACGGGGACACACCGGAGGACTTCGCGCAGGTCAAGGTGAAGAACGCCGCCCTGGGCGCGCTGAATCCCTACGCCCGCTACCGCAAGCCGGTCACCGCCGAGGAGGTCGCCGCCTCCCCGGTGGTCGCCGACCCGCTGCGGCTGCTCGACATCTGCGCGACCTCGGACGGAGGGGCGGCGCTCGTGCTGGCCGGCATGGAGTTCGCGCGTCGGCACGGCGCCACGGACCCGGTGCGGATCCGGGCGGTGTCCACCGTGACGCCACGTTATCCGAACACGGTCCTGGATCTGCCCGACATGGCGACGGACTCGGCTGCGGCGGTGCGACCGGCGGACGGGACGTTCCGGGAATCGATCGCGCGCGCGGCCTACGAGGAGGCGGGCGTCGGTCCCGAGGACCTGAGCCTCGCGGAGGTCTACGACCTGTCCACCTCCCTGGAGTTGCAGTGGTACGAGGACCTGGGGCTGTGCGGTCAGGGTGAGGCCACGAAGCTGCTGCGGGATGGCTCGACGGCGCTGGGTGGCCGCATACCCGTGAACACGAGCGGCGGCCTGGCGTCGTTCGGAGAGGCTGTTCCGGCCCAGGCCATCGCCCAGGTGTGCGAACTCACTTGGCAGCTGAGAGGAGGTGCGGGTGACCGGCAGGTCGCCGGGGCGCGGGTGGGCATCGCCGCGAACCAGGGACTGTTCGGGCACGGGTCCGCGATGGTCGCGGTGTGCTGAGGCGTGGCGACCAGGCACACATCTACGCTGTGTAAGCAGCCCGAAATGCTGTGTGAACGTCTCATGAACTGGCCCCGGGCGTACGTGGTCGGCGCAATCATGCTCCCGTGGACTCCTGGACGGATACTCTCCGCTTCGCCTTCCAACCAGTGGTCAATCTGACAACCGGGGGAGTCGCGGGGCTGGAGATACTCGCCCGCCCGGAGACCGGCGACGTCCTGGCCGAGGCTCGCCGCGATCCCGAACTGGACGGTCGGCTGGCCGTGTTGGCGTTCCGTGCGGCGGCGCGCAAGGAGACATTGCTGCCCCTGTACGTCAACGTGTTCGCCGGCACTCTCGCCGACCTGGGCGGGCTCACACCGCTGCACGACGCCGTGCGCGCGGCGGGTCGGCTGCCGTGGGAGGTGACGATCGACATCGGGCCGCCGTACACACACGTGCCCCAGCAGGCGCTGCTGGAAGCGATCGGCGCGCTCCGTGGCCAGGGTTTCCGGATCTGTACGGACGGCGTCGGCGACGGAGACGTCCCGTTGCGGTTGCTCACGGACATGGCGCCGGACCTGGTGAAGCTCGACGCGTCCCTGCTGGCGCGGCCGGCGGGGGTACGGGCGATGCGGACGCTGTGCGAGCAGCTGGGTGCTCTCCTGTGCGTCGAGGGCGTGGAAACGGAGTTGCAGTGCGCGTCCGCACGGTCGGCCGGTGCTCAACTGGCTCAGGGTGAGCTGTTCGCCCCGCCGGCTCGGCTGCCCGCCGCGGAGGTATACGTTCCGTCGCGCTCCCCCGGACTGGCGGCGACGCCGCGATCGGGGCCGTCGGTGCGGGAGTTCGTGCGCCCGGCCGCACTGCTGCCCGCCACCGCGTCCGCGGGCCAGGTCCGGGCGCTGTTGACCGGGTCGCCGGATGTGTCGGGGGTCCTGCTGGTGGACCGGAGCGGTGTTCCGGTGCGATCGGTGCATCGTTCCCGCTTCCTGCTGTCGATGTCGGGTCGTTACGGCCACGCCCTGTACGCGGACCGGCCGGCGGCCAAGCTCGGAGATCCGCCGCGCACCGTGGGCGTCGACGCCACAGCGTGGGAGGTGCTGGACGTGGTCGCGGACGGCGGCAGGGCCCGTACGTCGGACGATGTGGCCGTGGTCGACCGGTACGGCCGGTGTGTGGGCGTCGTTCGGCTCGCGGACCTCGTGCGGGCCCTGGCCGAGAGCCGGGTCGAGGAGGCGGCCGGACTCAACCCGCTGACCCGGCTGCCGGGCTCGGACGCGATCACCGGCGAGGTGGACCGACGGATCGCGGACGGACGGACGTTCGCACTGAGTTGGCTGGATGTCGACCACTTCAAACAGGTCAACGACGGAGCCGGCTTCGCGGCGGGCGATGAGCTCATCCGGTCGGTGGGACGGGCACTGCACCACGTGGCGTCGGACAGTACGCGCGTGGGTCACATCGGAGGGGACGACTTCCTGGTGCTGGCGGATCCGGAGGGGTTGTACCCGCTGGCCGCCTCGGTCCTCGACTCACCATGGTCGGCGGCCGGACGCCCCGTCACATTGTCCCTGGCCACCGTCCTGTGCGAACCCGGAAGCGTGGCGGACCACCGGCAGGCGGCCTCCTGTCTGGCCCCGCTGAAGAAGGCGGCGAAGTCACTGAACGGGGCGAGTTGGGTGCTGGGCCGCGCGGGGCTGCCCGGGTTGGAGATCCTGCGCGGGACGGACGCCGCCCCACCCCAGTCGGCGTGCGCGGTGGCGGAGCCCGGCAGGGGGTGAGACGCTTTCTCCACGTGGCCGAAGGTGGCTGAAAGGTGACCTCAGGCCACAGCACAGCCATGACCATCGGCCTCTGCCGGGTCCGGCAGGAACTGGCCTGCCTGCCGGCCTCAGCAGGACCTCGGTGCCCATCCCATCCACCAGCGGGCGCGCCGGGAGCACGGTCGGCGTGGGTCCGTGACCCGTCGGCACGCCCTCAACCGTTGGCGTCGGCGACCTTGACGCCCCCTGGACGCCGGTGAACACTTCCCGGTGTCAGCCGACATCGCCGTACATTCTCGGCGTATCCACGCACTGCGCCGTGCGGTTCCGCCTGTACCAAGGGCCCACTCCCCCACGGGTGATTCGGCTGTTACGGCACGCTCGTCACGGACGCCGGGCGGGGCGCGGGACCATCCCTGCCTTCGGCTGAAGTCGCCATGGGAAACGCACCCCGCAGGAGACCGGGCCGATGGTCCCGGTCAGGGCCTAGGAGCCGCCATGAGCAATGGAGACATATTCCTCGGTGAGGTCATCGGGACCGCGATCCTGATCCTCTTCGGGGCCGGTGTGGTCGCCGCCGTCGTACTCAACTACTCCAAGGCCAAGGACGCGGGCTGGGTCGTCATCGCCTTCGGCTGGGGTTTCGGCGTGATGGCCGGCGCGTACACCGCAGCTCCCCTGTCCGGCGGGCAGCTGAACCCGGCCGTGACGGTCGGGATCGCCATCGACACCGGGGAATGGGACAAGGTTCCCGTCTACATCGCCGGCCAGATGGTCGGGGCGATCCTCGGTGCGGTGCTCTGCTGGCTGGTCTACTACGCACAGTTCCAGGCCAACGCCGACGAAGAGATCGCTCAGCCGACCCTCGGGATCTTCTCCACCGCGCCCGCGATCCGCAACACCGTGGCGAACCTCGTCACGGAGATCATCGCGACGGTCGCGCTGGTGCTGCCGATCCTCGCCTTCGGACTGACCAAGGGGCTCGGTGTGTCCGGCACCGCGATTCTGATCGTCGCGTTCCTGGTGGTCGGCATCGGCCTGTCGCTCGGCGGTCCCACGGGATACGCCATCAACCCGGCCCGTGACCTGGGCCCCCGCATCGTCCACGCCCTGCTCCCGATTCCCAACAAGGGCACCTCGGACTGGGGTTACTCCTGGATTCCGGTGGTCGGACCGCTGATCGGCGGGGCGCTGTCCGGGCTCATCTTCAACGCAGCCTTCTGAAGGAACCGACGAAGGGGACGCCATGACGGACAAGTTCGTCGCCGCCATCGACCAGGGCACGACCTCGAGCCGCTGCATCATCTTCAACCAGGACGGCGCCATCGTGGCCGTCGACCAGCGCGAGCACCGCCAGATCTTCCCCAAACCCGGCTGGGTGGAACACGACGCCACCGAGATCTGGTCCAAGGTGCAGGCGGTGGTCGCCGGCGCCGTCGCCAAGGCCGGGTTGCGAGCCGACCAGCTCAGCGCGCTCGGCATCACCAACCAGCGTGAGACGACGGTTCTCTGGGACCGGGCCACAGGCAAACCGGTGCACAACGCGATCGTGTGGCAGGACACGCGTACCGCGGCGTTGTGCAACCAGCTCGGCGGATCGGACGGGCAGGACCGTTTCCGCGAGCAGACCGGCCTGCCACTGGCCAGCTACTTCTCCGGCCCCAAGGCTGCCTGGCTGCTGGACAACGTGCCCGGTCTCAGGGCCCGTGCCGAGCGCGGTGAGATCGCCTTCGGCACCATCGACTCCTGGCTGATCTGGAACCTCACCGGCGGCACGGACGGCGGGCACCACGTCACCGACGTGACGAACGCGGGACGAACGATGCTGATGAACCTGGAGACTCTCCAGTGGGACCACTCGATCCTGACCGCCATGAACGTGCCGGAGGCCATGCTGCCGGAGATCAGGTCCTCCGCCGAGGTGTACGGGACCGCCGTCGGTCAACTGGCCGGGGTGCCGGTCGCCTCGGCCCTGGGCGACCAGCAGGCCGCCGTGTTCGGGCAGGCCTGCTACGACGTGGGCACGGCCAAGAACACGTACGGCACAGGCAGCTTCCTGCTGCTCAACACCGGCAACCGGCCGGTGCCGTCGAAGAGCGGCCTGCTGACCACGATGGGCTACAAGATCGGCAGTGAGGCGCCGGTGTACTGCCTGGAGGGGGCGATAGCCATAACGGGCGCGCTGGTCCAATGGTTCCGCGACCAGCTCGGCATCATCCGCACCGCCGACGAGATCGAGCCCTTGGCGGCGAGCGTCGAGGACAACGGCGGCGCGTACATCGTGCCGGCTTTCTCCGGCCTGTTCGCGCCGTACTGGCGTTCCGACGCGCGCGGGGTGATCACCGGCCTGACGCGTTACGTCACCAAGGCGCACCTCGCCCGCGCGGTCCTGGAAGCGACGAGCTGGCAGACGCGCGAGGTCGTGGACGCCATGTACCAGGACTCCGGCGTGGAGATCACGACCCTGAAGGTCGACGGCGGCATGACGAAGAACAACCTGCTCATGCAGCACCAGGCGGATGTGCTCGACGTGCCGGTGATCCGGCCCAAGGTCTCCGAGACGACCTGCCTGGGGGCCGCGTACGCGGCCGGGCTGGCCACCGGCGTGTGGAACGACCTGGACGAGCTCAAGGCGCACTGGGCGAAGGACGCCGAGTGGACGCCCGGCATGACCGCCGACATGCGTGAGCGCGAGTACCACAACTGGCGCAAGGCGGTGGAGAAGAGCTTCGGCTGGCTGGAGGACGGCGAGAACTGACGGGACGGCTGAAGGCGAAGAACGGTCCACGCGTGCGTGCGTCCCCTCGTGAGAGACGCGCGTGCCCATGAGCCACGGCTCGTACCCCGGTCGGCGGGGGTACGGGCCGTGCCCGCCTCCCGGCCTCAGGTGGTCACGGTCTCGCGGCGGTCCGCCTGGAAGCCCATGGCGTGCTGGACGACACCGATGAGGATCTCCTTCACGGACTCCCTGTCGCGGGCGTCGCACAGCAGCAGCGGTACGTCGCTGTCGAGGTCGAGGGCCTGCCGGATGGCCTCCGCGGGATATCGGTCCGCCCCCTCGAAGCAGTTGACGCCGACAAGGAAGGGTATGGAGCGCCGCTCGAAGTAGTCGACGGCGGCGAAGCAGTCCTCGAGGCGGCGGGTGTCGGCGAGCACGACGGCGCCGAGCGCGCCTTCGGACAGCTCGTCCCACATGAACCAGAACCGCTCCTGGCCCGGCGTGCCGAAGAGGTACAGCACCAGGTCCTCACGCAGGGTGATGCGTCCGAAGTCCATGGCCACGGTGGTGGTGCTCTTGCCCTCGACACCGCTCGTGTCGTCGACCGGGCGTCCGGCCTCGGTGAGCAGTTCCTCGGTGCGCAGCGGCCTGATCTCGCTGACCGCGCCGACGAGGGTCGTCTTGCCCACGCCGAAGCCGCCGGCCACCAGGATCTTGAGCGTTACGGGCTCGACCGGAGGCTTCCCGCGCTCAGAACGCCCGAAGATCATCGATCTCTTCTCCTGCTTGATGGGGGTCGCGCGACGGCCGGCCGTAGCCTCCGCCGCCAGGGGTTTCGATGACGAGTACGTCGCCGGGTCCGACGTCCGCGGAGTCGCTGCCGCCGAGCGCGGTGACCGTTCCGTCGGCGTGTTCCACGCGGTTGGCGCCCAGCGCGCCGGGGTGGCCGCCCGCCATGCCGTACGGCGGGACCCGGCGGTGCTGGGACAGCGTGGAGACGGTCATGGGCTCGTGGAACCGGATGCGGCGCACGGCACCGTCCCCGCCGCGCCACTGCCCGGCCCCGCCACTGCCGCGCCGTACGGCGAACTCGTCGAGTTGTACGGGCAGTCGCCACTCAAGCACTTCGGGATCGGTGAGCCGCGAGTTGGTCATATGGGTCTGGACGACGGGCGCGCCGGGGAACCCGTCGCCCGCGCCGGATCCGGAGGCCACGGTCTCGTAGTACTGGTGGCGTTCGTTGCCGAAGGTGACGTTGTTCATGGTTCCGGAGCCCTCGGCCTGTACGCCCAGTGCGGCGTAGAGGGCGCCGGTGATGGCCTGGGATGTCTCCACGTTGCCCGCGACGACCGCCGCCGGGGGTTCGGGGGCGAGCATCGAACCGGGCGGCACGATGATGTCGAGGGGACGCAGGCAGCCGTCGTTGAGCGGGATGTCGTCGGCGACGAGGGTGCGGAAGACGTACAGGACGGCCGCGTTGACGACTGAGAAGGGTGCGTTGAAGTTCGTGGCCAGTTGCGGGGACGTGCCGGTGAAGTCGACGGTGGCCGAGCGGTTCTCGCGGTCCACGCGCACGCGTACCCGGATGAACGCGCCGGAGTCGGTCTCGTAGACGTACTCGCCGTCGTCCAGGGCGTCGATGACTCGGCGTACTGCTTCCTCCGCGTTGTCCTGGACATGCTTCATGTACGCCTGGACGACGGCGAGGCCGAAGTTGTCGATCATGCGGGCGACTTCGTCGACGCCCTTCTGGTTGGCCGCGATCTGGGCGCGAAGGTCCGCGAGGTTGGTCTTGGGGTTGCGGGAAGGGTAGGACGCGTCGGTGAGCAGTCGGAGGGTCTCCGGCTCGCGGAAGCGACCGTTCTGGGCGAGCAGCCAGTTGTCGAAGAGGATGCCCTCCTCCTCGATGGTGCGGCTGTTCGCCGGCATGGAGCCAGGGGCGATGCCGCCGATCTCCGCGTGGTGGCCGCGTGAGGCGACGTAGAAGAGGATCTCCGGCTCACGCTCCGTGTTCGTCGCGCTGTCGGTGTCGAAGACCGGGGTGATCACGGTGACGTCGGGGAGGTGGGTGCCGCCGTGGTACGGGTCGTTGACGGCGTAGGTGTCGCCTGGGCGCATCCGCGAGCCGCGGCGGCGGATGACCTCCTTGACGCTGGTGCCCATCGAGCCCAGGTGGACGGGGATGTGCGGGGCGTTGGCCACCAGGTTTCCGTTCGGGTCGAAGAGCGCGCAGGAGAAATCCAGGCGTTCCTTGATGTTGACGGACTGGGCCGTTGATTCGAGGCGAGCGCCCATCTGTTCGGCGATGGACATGAAGAGGTTGTTGAAGACCTCGAGAAGAACCGGGTCTGCCTTCGTGCCGAGATCGGAACTCTCCGTAATCGCCGCGCGTTCCATGACCAGATGCCCGTCGTCGGTCGTCGCGGCTTGCCAGCCGTCGTCGACGACCGTCGTCGCGCTGGCCTCGGTGATGATCGCCGGGCCGGTGACGGTCTCGCCGGGGGGCAGGTACTCGCGGCGGTGGAGGGGGACGTCGCGCCAGGTGCCGCCCGTGTGGAGGCGGACGGTTTCCGGTGCGGCCGGGCTGCCTTCGGGGGCGGCATCGTAAGGGGCGAGGACGGAGAGATCGGGGGGTTCGGTGATGCCGGTGGCTTCGACGGAGAGGGCTTCGACGACGATCGGTCGGTCGAGTGTGAAGGAGTACGTGGCGCGATGACTATCTTCGAAGGTGCGCCTCATCGTGTCGGGCTCGGTGAGCTCGACGGTGAGGGTGGTGTCGGTGCCGTCGTAGCGGAGTTGGGCGCGGCGGGTGGCCTTGATCCGGTCCTCGGGGACGTCCTCGTCGAGGAGTTCGGTGCGGGCAGCGGATTCCAGGTCGTCCGCCGTCTTCAGGACGCCGGCCATGGAGGCGGCTTCCATGGGCGCCTCAACGGACTGTTCACGCATGGCCGTGGTGTCGGCCAGGCCGATGCCGAGGGCGGAGAGGACGCCGGCCATGGGCGGCACGAGGACGGTGCGGATGCCGAGCGAGTCGGCGACCATGCACGCGTGCTGACCTCCCGCTCCACCGAAGGTGGTGAGGGCGTAGCGGGTGACGTCGTGCCCCTTCTGCACGGAGATCCGCTTCACGGCGTTGGCGATGTTGGCGACCGCGATCTGAAGGTAGCCCTCGGCGACCTGCTCGGGAGTGCGGTCGTCACCGGTCTGGTCCCTGATGTCGCGGGCGAGGGAGGTGAAGCGCTCGCGGACGAGGGCGGTGTCGAGCGGCTGGTCCCCTTCGGGGCCGAACACCTTGGGAAAGTGGGCGGGTTGGATGCGTCCGAGCATGACGTTGGCGTCGGTGACCGCCAGCGGGCCGCCGCCCCGGTAGCAGGCGGGCCCCGGGTCCGCGCCCGCCGAGTCCGGCCCTACGCGGTAGCGGGACCCGTCGAAGTGGAGGACCGAGCCGCCGCCTGCCGCGACGGTGTGGATGTCCAGCATGGGGGCGCGCAGCCTGACCCCGGCGATCTGGGTGGTGAAGACGCGTTCGTACTCGCCGGCGAAGTGCGAGACGTCGGTGGAGGTGCCGCCCATGTCGAACCCGATGACGCGGTCGAAGCCGGCGAGCTGCGACATGCGCGCCATGCCGACGATGCCTCCGGCGGGGCCGGAGAGGATCGCGTCCTTGCCACGGAACTGGCCGGCTTCGGCGAGGCCGCCGTTGGACTGCATGAACATCAGCCGTACGCCTTCGAGCTCGTCGGCGACGTGCTGGACGTAGCGGCGCAGCACGGGCGAGAGGTAGGCGTCGACGACGGCCGTGTCTCCGCGCGGGACGAGCTTCATCAGGGGACTGACCTCGCTGGACAGCGAGATCTGCGGGAAGCCGATGCGGGCGGCGAGATGCCCGACGGCCTGTTCGTGGGTGGGGTGGAGGTGGCTGTGCATGCAGACCACGGCGAGGGCGCGGATTCCGTCGTCGTACGCGTGCTGGAGGTGGCCTTCGAGGGCGTCCAGGTCGGGCGCGCGCACGACGGTTCCGTCGGCGGCGATGCGCTCGTCGATCTCGACGACCCGTTCGTACAGCAGCTCGGGCAGTTCGATACGGCGGGCGAAGATGCGCGGGCGGTTCTGGTAGGCGATGCGCAGGGCGTCGCGGAAGCCTTGGGTGATGACGAGCAGGGTCCGCTCGCCCTTGCGTTCGAGGAGGGCGTTCGTAGCGACCGTCGTGCCCATGCGGACCGCCTCGACGGGGTCCTGGGAACCCCTGAGCAGCTCGCGTACGCCCGCGACGGCCGCGTCGGAGTAGCGAGCCGGATTCTCCGAGAGGAGCTTGTGCGTCATCAGCCGGCCGTCCGGGCGGCGCGCGACGACGTCCGTGAAGGTGCCGCCTCGGTCGACCCAGAACTGCCAGCCTGTCACGTCACTACCCCGCTTCCGCGCCGCTCACAGCGCCCGCAGGCCGTTGATCACGTCGCGCAGAATACTCTCGTCCACCAGTTCCGCAGGCGGTACTGGCCGGTTCACATGGACGAATTCCGCGTCCACGAGATCCCCGACGAGGACCCGTACGACTCCGATGGGCAGATCGAGCTCGGCGGAGAGTTCGGCGACGGACTGCGGGGCGTGACGGCACAGTCCGACGATGTCCACGTGTTCCGGGGACAGCGTCGAGTCCGCTTCCGGGTCGTCCGCGTGCGGTTCCGCGACGACCACTGCGATCAGGTCGAGGCGGTGCTGGGCCGTACTGGTGGTGCGGCCCCGCGTCATTGCGTACGGACGAACGACTGGTCCGGCCTCGTCGTCGAACCAGTGGCTTCTTCCCTGACCGTCAGCGCTCATGCCATCCCACTACCCGCCCGCGGGCAGATCGGTGCGCGGAGCGGTGCCGAGGTGCACCCCGACACGCTTGACGAGCAGCGTCATCTCGTAGGCGACGAGGCCGACGTCGGAGTCGGCGTCCGAGAGCACCGCGAGGCAGCTGCCGTCGCCGGCTGCCGTCACGAACAGGAAGGCGTCGTCGAGCTCGACAACGGTCTGCCGGACGTTGCCCGCCTCGAAGTGGCGGCCCACGCCCTTGGCGAGGCTGTGGAAGCCGGACGCGACGGCGGCCAGGTGCTCGCTGTCCTCGCGGGTCAGGTCCTTGGACACGCCCGTCGGCAGGCCGTCACCGGAGAGCACGAGGGCCTTGCGAATGCTGGCGACACGGTCCACCAGATCGTCCAGGAGCCAGTTGAGCTCGCCGGACTGGTTGGTCGCGGTGTGGCCGGTCGCCTTCGGTGCGGTCATCGACCGTCCCCCTTAGTCGTTCGTTGTGGTGCTGTGCCGGTGTGGGCGTCCTCGCCCTCGGCGTTCTCCTGCCGGCCGCGCTGCCAGCCGCGTTGGAGGGAGGCCATGCGGCTGCGGACCTCGTCCGCGTCCCGCTCGGCGAGCTCCGCACGGTCCTCACCCCGCTGCGCGGGGCCCTTCTTGAGCTGCGGAGCGAGGCTGGCCTGTCGCACGCGCCGGGGCAGCGGTCCCACGCCCGAGCTGGTCTGCGCTTGCGCGGTGGCCCGGGGCGAGGCTGGGTCTTCGGGGCCGCTCGACGCGATGGCGGGACGCCGGGAGCGCCTCGGGAGAGCCGGGGGCTCCGGCGGCTCACCAGGGCCGCGCCCAGTGGAAGGCGGAGCGTCGGCGCGGTCGCTGATCCGGTCGGGCGCGTCGGCTCCCTCGCTGTGGTGTCCGGTACTGCGACGGCGGGCCGGCAAGGGAGCGAGGCCGTTCGGCTCCGGGCGGCTCGGGCCCGGCGAAGGCTCAGGCTCCGGTTCCCCTCGCCTGGAGCGCTGCTCGGTGACCGGGCGTCCGTGCGAGCTGACCAGCTTGGGTGTCCGGCTGCGGCGGGGCAGCGGGACCGGGGCGCGCACCTCGTCGTCAGAGTCGGCCTGGGCCGGTCCGCCGTGGATGCCCGAGACCGGGCGCTGTTCGCCGAGCGGGCCCGTCGGCTCCTCCTCCGTGGCGGCGAGGGTGCGACGCGGGCGGAAGAGGCCGCCTCGCTCGGCTTCCTCGTCATCGAGCCCGTCCGGGAAGTCGCTGAGGGCGTCGAGATCGACGGGGGCTTCCAGCTCGACCGGGCCGTCGAGGAGCGACGCGGGCAGACCGGGCACGCGGGCCGGCACATGGGACAGGGCGGCCCGACGCGCCTCCTCCAGCTCGGCTTCCTTTGAGGGCGTGGGGCGGTCGAGGCGGAATCCGATGCCGTTGGTGTCCGGGACGTCGTCGGTGAGGAGCGCGTCGGGGATGAAGACGACGGCGGTGGTCCCGCCGTACGGCGACGGCTGCAGCGAGACCCGGACGTTCTGCCGCTGGGCGAGACGGCTGACCACGAACAGGCCGAGCCGGTCGGTGTCGGACAGTTCGAACTCGGGTGTCTCGGCGAGCCGGAGGTTGGCGTCCAGCAGAACGTCGGCGGCCATTCCCAGGCCGCGGTCGTGGATCTCCAGGGTGAAGCCGTTGGCGACACGCTCGCCGAGCACCTGGACGGCGGTGTGCGGCGGGGAGAACACCGTGGCGTTCTCCAGGAGTTCGGCCACGAGATGGGTGATGTCCGCGACGGCCGGGCCGGTGACGGCGACGCGGGGCAGCCGGCGGACCTCGATGCGCTCGTAGTCCTCGACCTCGGCGACGGCGGCACGGACGACGTCCATGAGCTGCACGGGTTTGCGCCACTGCCTGGAGGGCGCGGCGCCGGAAAGGATCACCAGGCCCTCGGCGTGCCGGCGCATACGGGTCGTCAGGTGGTCCAGGCGGAACAGGTCGGCGAGTTCGTCGGTGTCCTCGGTCCGGCGTTCCATGGTGTCGAGGAGGGTGAGCTGCTTGTGGAGGAGAACCTGGCTGCGGCGGGCGAGGTTGACGAACACCTCGGAGACGCCGGCGCGCAGTTCGGCCTGTTTGACGGCTGCCTCGACGGCGGCGCGCTGGAGGGTGTTGAGGGCCTGGCCGACCTCGCCGATCTCGTTCTTGTCGTACTCAAGGCGCGGGACCTCGGTCTCCACGTCGACCTGTTCTCCGGCGGAGAGACGGCGCATCACGCTGGGCAGCCGTACGCCGGATGCCTCGTGGGCCTCCAGGCGCAGCTGCCGCAGATCGCGGATGAGAGCGCGGCCGATGCGCACGGACAGGACGAGCGAGAACAGCAGGGCGAGCAGACCGAGGACGCCGGCGATGGCCGCCTTGATGATGACGCCCATCGCGACGGGACTGACACGGTCCTGATAGCGGGTGCCCGCCTCGTCGTTCATCTGGCTGAGTTCGTCGAGGACGCCGGCGGCGGCGGTGTCCCAGGTCTTGGCGTCGACGGTGCTGGGCCTGCCGGGCTCGGTGGCGATGACGGCCTGTTCGGCGTCGTGCAGTGGCGCCGTGGAGGCGTTCCGCCAGAAGCGTTCGTAGCGTTCACGCTCCGACGAGGGCAGGTCCACCAGGCTGATCTCGTACATGAGCGTGCGCTGGGCGACGAGATCGGAGACGTCGTGTATCTCCTCGCGGGAGAGCCTTCCGACCACGAGGGCGGAGCTGAGCAACGCGTCCTCGCGGGAGAGCAGCTCGCGGGCTCGGGTGGCGTTGAGAAGGGCGCGGGCCTGCTTGTCCATCGCCACGCTGTCGATCCCGTCGAGCGAGCCCAGCAGGGCGTAACAGGGGTCGACGAGACGGTTGTAGAGGTCGAGGGCCTTGGTGCGGGTGACCGTTCCGTCCTCGACGCTGCGGCGCAGGGGGCTGATGCCCTCGAAGGCGTCGAGGACGGCGGTCAGGCGCTCGCTGTCGCCCTGGTCCAGCCCGTCGCGGACGTCGGGGTCCTTGGCGTTCCTGCGGATCTCGGCGACGGCGGCGTCGGTGGCGCTTCGGGTGGCCCGCAGCGCGGTCAGGGCGTCCGAGGCCCGGCGATCGGCGAGATAGACCAGTGCCTGGCGGCGTTCCTGTTGCAGGACGCGGACGGCGTCCTCGGTGGAGTAGCCGATCTTCTCGACGAGGGACGACACCGTGAACAGCTGGGCCACACCTCGCCCTGTGAGTACCGTGGCGAAACCCCAGATGGCGGTCAGGGACACCAGCGGCACGAGAAGCAGCGCCACCATCTTCCGGCGGATCGACTTCCCGCGAAAGCGCATGGCCTCCCCCAGCTCAAACCCCCCAACCGGGCAGGGGGCACACCTGTGCGTCAACAATTGGCGCGAGCCTACTACCGACGCACAAGTAACTCGAAGAGACATCCGGAAGCTGAACTTCCGCACTGCCGACAAGACATGGGGAGTTGTCCGGGCATTGCGGGAGATTGCCTCCCGTGATCCCCCGGCGCCCGCACGGACCGATCCAGCCGGTCTGCGGGGCCAGTTGGCCGGAAATTTATCTTTCTCGGGAATCTTCGGGACGCGCCGATCGTCCTTCTGTACGGGAAAGGGGGCGGAATGAGCCACAGGAGCCGCATCCCGTCCCCGGGCGGCGTAAAACAGCGCAAGCCGGGCAGCCACTGGGGAGCCGAGTCTTCAGGCACGGGCAAGCGGTCTGCTGGCGGTGGGGAGTGACACGGTGATGGGCACGGCGGAGCGGCACGAGGCGGCCGAGGACGGCGCCACGGCGCATGTGACGGTGCGGCGCGGCACCGAGGCGCTGGATCGCGACATTCCGGAGGACGGACGCGAGGCGACAGACGGCGATCGAGATGTCCCGGTGGACGCGAACGCGGCGACAGCGAACGAGCGCGACACCTCCGTCGCCTCCGGCGTCGAGGCCGCGCGAGACGCGAGTGCGGCCGTGACAAGCGGCAGCGGGGCGAGCCGAGTCCGGTCGGCCCACCGGCCGTTGTGGGTGGAGGAGCCCGCCCCGCGGCCCCGGATGCCGGATCCGGTGCGGACGTCAGCCGTGCGAGCGGTGCTGATCATCGCGGTCACACTGATCCAGGCCATGGTGGCCTTCCTGTGCACCATGGCGGGATCGTGGCTGGCCTTCCCGATGGTGATCAGCAGTGTGGTCAGCACCGTGGTGGCAACCTGGGGTGCCCTGGACGTCTGGGTGACGCGCCAGGTGTGGAAGCAGCGCAACGGCGTGGTCTCGACGCCGAGCAGCACGGCACGCGCCCTGCGCCGTGAGCGGCGACGGGCTCGACGACAGGCACGCCAGGTCGAGCGCGCACAGGAGCGAATACGGCGGCAGGGTGGAGCCGGGCAGCTGTCGCACTCCTGAGCACGGTCGAACGAGCACGGTCGAACGGCGCGGAGCCGGAGGCCACACCTCGCATGAAGGGGCGTGGGCGATCCAAGGAGAGGACCGCGGTCATACGGGCCGCTGCGTCCTGACGCCGGTCGGCGAACTGATGAGTGCGCCGTACTGGTCCTTCCAGAAGCAAGACGCCCGGTCCTACGGACTCGGCGCCCGGACGTCGACCTGGGCTCCTTCACCGGTGGACCACAGACCGGCCGCGGCCTCATGGCGGCGGCCGGACCGTGAACGTTTCGTCGACCAGGTCGTACGCCGGGCCTCGGGCATCCGTCTGTGCGGGCCGGTCGACGAACGAGGGGGCAGACCGCGCCGCTGACTGCGGCGGGGCAGCGGGCGAGGGTTGAGACATGCGCAGCCACGGGACTTGAGGGTGGAGGGCTGCGCTCCGGTCGCACGAAGGACTCCTACTGGGCGACCGACATCCCCGTCGCGAACTCGGTCCCTCCGGGCTCGCCGAGGACCGCGAGTCGAAGCTCATCCGGCGGAACACCGACCCCGCACCCCAGGGGTGGTTCGCCTGACTCCCGGGTAGCAGCACGCTCATCACCCGTCCCTGATCACGGCATCCCCACCATCCACTGCCTCCCCCGCCCACGAGGAGTCCGCTCATGTCAACAACGGAGAAACCGACCGGTCCACACAGTCAAGACGACGCCGAACTCGCCGAGTTCGGCTACAAACCCGAACTCAAGCGCACGCTAGGCAACTTCCACACCTTCGCCGCCGGCATCAGCTACATCTCGATCCTGACCGGCACATTTCAGCTGTTCTACTTCGGCTACGGCAGCGGCGGCCCCGCCTACTGGTGGTCGTGGCCGATGGTCTTCGTCGGCCAGTTCATGGTGGCCCTCTGCTTCGCGGAACTGGCCGCCCGGTATCCCGTCGCGGGGTCCGTCTACAACTGGTCGAAGAAGATCGGCAATCCGCATCTGGGCTGGCTCGCCGGCTGGATGATGTTGATCGCGTCCATAGTGTCCATATCGGCCGTGGCACTGGCCTACCAGTTGACGCTCCCTCAGATCTCGTCGGCCTTCCAGATCGTGGGCGACGGCACCGGCACGTACGACGTGGCGACCAACGCGGTCATCCTGGCCGCGGTGTTGATCCTCTTCACCACCTTGGTGAACGCCTTCGGAGTCAAGTTGATGGCGAGGATCAACACGGCGGGCGTGTTCATCGAGTTGATCGCCACCGTCGTACTGATCGTTCTGTTCGCCGTCCACATCACCCGCGGGCCGCAGGTGGTCATGGAGACGAACGGCACCGGGGCGGGCCACGGGGCCGGATACCTGGGCGCCTTCCTCGTGGCTTCGCTGGCGTCCGCGTACGTCATGTACGGCTTCGACACGGCCTCCTCCCTGGGTGAGGAGTGCCTGGATCCGTCGCGCAACGCGCCGCGTGCCATCATCCGCGCCATCGTGGCCTCCTTCGTCCTCGGCGGCCTGATCCTGCTGCTCGCGCTGATGAGCGTCTCCAGTCTGAACGGCGAGAAGCTGTCCACGGACGGCCTCCAGTACGTCGTGCTCAACGTCCTCGGCCCAACGGCCGGCAAGGCGATGCTGTGGTGCGTGCTGATCGCCGTCACGGTGTGCGCCCTGGCGGTCCACACGGCCGCGATCCGGCTGGCGTTCGCGATGGCCCGGGACAACAACCTCCCGGGCTCCTCGAAGCTGGCCAAGGTCAGCCCGCGCTTCCAGACGCCGATACTGCCGACCGTGATCATCGGCGTCCTGGCGCTGGCCATCCTGGTGGTCAATATCCGCCAGCCACAGATCTTCACCGTCGTCACCAGCATCGGCATCATCATGATCTACCTCGCCTACCTCGGCGTCACCGCGCCCATGCTGGTGGCGCGACTGCGCGGCAAGTGGCAGCCGGCGGGCGGCGGCAAGTTCTCCCTGGGCCGGTGGGGGCTGTTGGTCAACATCGTCGCCGTGGTGTGGGGCGCGGGCATGACCCTCAACCTGATCTGGCCGCGCGCCTCGGTCTACAACGCGACGGCTCCCTACCACTGGTATCTGCGATGGGGCGCGGTGCTGTTCGTCGCGGTCATCGCGGGCGGCGGCTTCGCCTATTACTGGTTCGTCCAGCGGCACCGCACCGGCGTCCTCGCCGAGCACAGCCTGGAGACCACCGGCACGCCCATCAAAGAGGTCAACTCCGCGTGACATTCGATGAGTTCGGGGAGGGACTCGGTGTTGCCGACGGGTCGGTGAGGCCGGATCTGGTGACGTCAATCCGGGCATCACGACGATGCCGATCGGCGAGAAGTGCACGGGTTTGTTGAAGGAGGACGTCTGGACGTCTGATCAGCCGGCTGTCGCCGCGGGCCGTTTGTACATGCGCGTCGCCGTGATCTCACTGTGCACGGCCTCCCCCGCCTGGGGCTGCTGGGGCAGTCCCGGGCGGAGGTGTTCCTCCACGCTGATGTACTTCAGGCCCGCCCTGAGGTCGGCGTCGTTGCGCAGTCGGATGACCAGCGGGAACTCGGCCAGTGCGGTCGTGTCGAACAGGCCGGTGGTGTAGAGGAGCTGGACGCCGAGCGCGTCCGACACCGCGCGCTGGAGTTCCAGCAGGTAGGTGGCGTTGGCGCGGCCGATCGGGTTGTCGAGGAACAGGGTCCCTGCGTGCCGGTGCTTGTCCCGGCCCCGGTCGTTCGAACGCAGCGCGGCCATCGTGCAGTACAGGGCGATGGCCGCCGTCAGCAGCTGACCACCCGAGAAGACGTCGCCCATCTGCCCGACGGGCACGCGCTCGGCCCGCAGTACGGCGTCCGGCTTGAGGATCTCGACGGCGACGCCCTTCGGCTGGAGTGCCGCGGCGACGCCCCGCAGCAGCAGGGACATGCCGTCGCGCCGCAGGTCCGAGTTCTTCTTGACCGCGGCCCGGGTGGCCTCGTCGATGACCTCGCCCAGCCGTTCGGTGAGGGTGGCCTGGTCGGGCTCCTCGAAGCGGATGCGCAGGAACTCCTGCCCGGACCACTCGCCGAGCCCCTCGGGCAGGCGGGACAGCCGCTGGGCGGACCGCAGGGTCGTCAGCGCCGACTCGACCAGGCCGCGCAGCCGGTCCACGATCGAGTCGCGGTTGCGTTCCAGCTGCGCCAACTCGTCGGTGAGCACGCGGAGTCGGGGCGCGAAGGCGTCCGCCCACTTCTGCGCGTGCTCGGGCAGGGCGGAGGCGGGCAGCTCGCGGATCTGCTGGCGAGCGGGCGTGCGGACCTGCTCGTAGCGCGTGGAGTTGGCGTGCCGTACGAGCACGTCGCTCGCCTCGCGTACGGCGGCCTCGGCGGCGGAGAGGTCGGCCGCGCAGCCGCGCAACGACCGGCGGGCCTCGGCGGCGGACTGCCGGGCCTCCTCCGGGCTGCCCGGGTACGGCTCCGGCGTCTCCTGTTCCTCGTCCGAGATGTGCTCGCGCAGCAGGTCGCGCAGCATCGCGGCGATCTCGTCGAAGCCGCCGGCAGCGTCCTCGGCGGCGCGGTGCGCCTGGAGGAGTTCGGCGTGGGCCTCGCGGGCCTGCGCCAACGCCTCGGTGCGGGAGGCGAGTTCGGCGGTCGCCGTGCGCAGCAGAGCCTGCGCGTGCTCGGCGTCGCGCGGTTGGAGTTCCTCGGACAGCTCGGTGTGCGCCTCACCGTCCTCGGGCGCATGCCGCTCGGCCTCGCCGCGCAGCCGACCGAGTTGCTCACTCGCGCTGGACATACGGGTCTCCAGGAGCTGGACGAGCTCCTCCGCGCGCGTGGCGGCCGCCTGCCGGGAGGGGCCGTCGGAGCCGTCGGGCGACTGAAGGAGTTGTTCGGCCCGGGTGCGGACCTTGTTGCTCAGCCGGTCCAGCTCGGCGCGGGCCGCGCTCTCGTCGCTCTCCGCACGGGCCTGCTCGGCCCGCAGATCGGCGCCGACGCCGACCTTCTCGTACACCTGGGAGGCCGCCCGGTACGCCTCGCGCAGTGCGGGCAGGGACGACCGCGGGGCTTCGGCGTCCGCGTCCGTGTCCGGTACGTCGTCGGGAGCGCCGGCGATCTCCGAGCGCTCGGCGCGCAGGGTGCGCGCGGTGCGGCGCGCGTCGTCGGCGGCGCGCTGGGCGGCGCGGCGGTCCTCGTCGGCGGCGCGGGCGCGCTCCAGGCACACCTGGGCGCGGGCCTCGGACTCGGTGGCCTCGTCGGCGAGTTCACGCAGCTTGACCTGCCAGCCGGCCCGCTCGCGCAGCCGGAAGGCGAGTCCGGCCAGGGCGTCGGCGGCGCGCCGGGCCTTCTGTGCGGCCTCCTGTCGCTCGTCGCGGGCCTGGGCGGCCTCGGCGGCGGCTTCGTCGGCCTCGGCCCGCACGGTCCGCGCCTCGGCCAGTTCGGCCTCGGACTCCTCGGCGAACGCGCGCGCGTCCCGGGCCGTCCGCGCCAGCTCGACCAGGTGGCCGGCCGGGCAGCCGGTCCGCCAGGAGGCAAGCCGCGCCGCCAGTTCCCGGTCCTTGCCGAGCCGGGCGGCGAGCGTACGGATCTCCTCGTCCCGCTCGGTCGCCCGCGCGCGCAGCGTCTGCCGCTCCTCGTCGGCGGCGTGCTCGTCGTGCATGGCCGGGTTCGGCGGTACGAGGAAGACGTCCGCGTTCTGGGAGCCGGGCGCCGGGGTCGGGGCGAGCAGAGCCGCCGCCGTGCCGACCGCGACGGCCGAGCGGGGCAGCAGGGCCGCGTCGCCGAGCGCCTCGCGGGCACGCGCGTGTGTGTCGGGGTCGGTGATGATCACGCCGTCGACGAGTTCGGGCCGGGCGGCCAGCACGCGCGCGTGGTCGGCGGGGTCGACGGCCTGGGCGAGATAGCGCCAACCGGGGAGCGCCGGGATGCCGT
>CBFGZZ010000064.1:0-29812 GCA_965653385.1 uncultured Streptomyces sp.
GCCCGGGGGGGGGGGGGGGGGCCGCGGCCGGGTGGTGTTTCCCGCCGGGGGGGGGGGGGGGGGGGGCCGGGGGCCCCCCGCCGGTGAGGAGTTCGTGTCCGCGCTCACGGAAGTAGTCGGTGAAGGTGCGGACGATCCGGTCGGTGTCCATCGTGCTCATCGTGTCCATCGCGGGTTCCTTCGGTCGTGGGACCGGAAAGAGCCGCGGGACGGGTGCGACCGGGAGGGAGAAGGCGCACGTACACCGGCGGTCCGTTTCCGGCCGCCGGGAGGGGTGGGATCAGGCGTCGGCAGCCGTCGAGCGGGGCGCTCGCGCGGCTGCGGTGTGACTGTGCCTGATGACCTTCATGGGCTCGACGGTAACAGTCCGCGTCGAAACCGTCGGCTGGTTTTCCGCCGCCCCGGACGCATGTGCGGATCGCGCTTGAGCGGGCCGGGGCCGGGATACCCGGGGGCCATGACCCGACTACTCAGATCCAGGCACAAGGATCAACCGGCGCCGCACGATCCGGCGTCCCCGGGCTTCGGCCCGGATCCGCAGGTGGAGCGGCAGGCGCCGGACACGCCGACCGAGTTGCCGAAACGATCGTGGTGGGCGGCGCTGAAGGGCACGCTGCGGGAGTTCAAGGACGACGAGCTGACCGACCGCGCGGCGGCACTGACCTACTACAGCGTGCTGTCACTGTTCCCGGCCCTGCTGGTGCTGGTGTCCGTACTCGGTCTGGTCGGCCGGTCGGCCACCGACAAGGTCCTGGAGAACATCAACGAACTCGCGCCCGGCTCGGCGCGGGACATCCTCACGCGCGCGGTGGAGCAGTTGCAGGGCAACGGCGGTCTCGGCTCCGTCATGGCCCTCGTCGGCCTGGTTCTCGCGGTGTGGTCGGCCTCCGGCTATGTCGCGGCCTTCATCCGCACCTCGAACGCCGTCTACGACATCCCCGAGGGACGCCCGACGTGGAAGATCCTGCCGATCCGGCTCGGGGTGACCGTCGCCCTCATGGTGCTGGCCCTGCTCAGCGCGCTGATCGTCGTCTTCACCGGCTCCCTGGCCCGGCAGGTCGGCTCCACCCTGGGCATCGGAGACACGGCCCTGACGGTCTGGTCCATCGCCAAGTGGCCGGTCCTGGCCGTCCTGGTGACCACCATGATCGCGATCCTGTACTGGGCGGCCCCGAACGCCAAGGTGCGCGGCTTCCGGTGGATCACCCCGGGCAGTTGCCTCGCCCTGGTGATCTGGCTGCTCGCCTCCGCCGGGTTCGCGTTCTACGTCGCCAACTTCGCCTCCTACAACAAGACCTACGGCACCATGGCGGGCGTGATCGTCTTCCTGGTCTGGCTGTGGGTCGGCAACCTCGCCATCCTGCTCGGCCTGGAGTTCGACGCCGAAGCCGCACGACAGCGGGCCATCGCCGGCGGCCACCCACCCGACGACGAGCCCTATGCGACACCGCGCGACACCCGCGCCTGGGACGAACAGGACCGGCGCCGCCTGAGAGGCCGATGACGGCGGACGTACACAAGGCGCTGTCCGCCGCGGCCTGCGCCGCCTCCGTGCTGGTCGGCGAGGCCCCCGCCTCCGTGACGCACGTCCGTATGAAGCTCCCGTACCGCGGACCTGCCCGTGGCCGTGCGTGAGGCGGACATCGTGGTCACCGCCGTGGGCCGCGCCCGACTGATCCGGGGACAGGACATCAAGCCCGGAGCCGTCGTCGTCGACGCCTGGTGCCGGGCGGCGTCGGTCCGATGACGATCGCCACGCTGCTGGAGCAGGCGGTGGACGCGGCCGCCCGGCAACTCGGGGTGTGACGGCCCCGGTGACCGGGGCCGTGATCAGGTTCAGCGCGCCGTCGTACTGGCTGACGGCCGATCAGCGGGCCTGGCTAGCTCACCGTCCACTTCTGGTTGTTCTGGCCGTTGCACGTCCAGAGCACCAGCTTCGTGCCATTGGCCGTGGCCGCGCCGTACGCGTCGAGGCAGAGCCCGGCGTTGACGTTGGTGAGGGTGCCGTCGCCGTTGATGTTCCACTGCTGGTTGGTCTGGCCGTTGCAGTCCCAGATGACGACCCGGGTGCCGTTGGCGGTGCCGCGGTTGTAGGCGTCGAGGCACTTGTTGCCGTAGGCCACGAGTTCCTTGCGGGTGCTGTCGTACTGCCAGACCTGGTTCTGACCGGCGGTGCAGTCCCACAGTTGGACGTCGGTGCCGTTGGCGATGGTGTTGTCGTTGATGTCGGCGCAACGGCCGGACCCGCTACCGGTGATCAGCGTGCCGTTCCGTCCAGGCAGCGGCCGTACGACGATGCCGTCGAGGGTCGGGGCGCCGGAGAAGGAGATCGTGTTGGTGCTGCCCTTGGCGAGGGAGACGTGGACGGAGATGTTGCCCGCGCCGGCCCCGGTCGGCGGGAAGGAGACCTTGGTGGAGGTCTGGCCGTTGACGGTGAGGGTGGCGGTCCGGGCGGTGGACGTGTTGTTGGTGTAGGAGACCTCGACCGTCTTCAGGCCGGCGCTTCCGGCGACCACGCCGGAGAAGTTCGATGTGCCGCTGTAGGTGCTCGCGGACTGTTCGGTGCCACCGGTGACCGTGAGCATCACCGAGCTGTTCGCCGGGACGCCGGTGGTGTGACTCGTGCCGGTGGTGGCGACGTTCTGGCGGGCCCACAGGTCACGGACGGTCGCGGAGGCGTTCGTCAGGCCGAGGTCGGACCAGCGGACGGTCATGTTCCGCGGGGTCGACGTGCGGTTGAGCAGGACGACGGCACGATTGCCGCTGCCGGCCAGGACCTTGCCGTACACCTGGAGGCCGCTGGTGTCCTCGGCGACCTTGACGCCCTGGAGGCCGCGCGAGTCCTGGTCGACGGCGATGACCTCGGGGTTGGTGAGGATGCTCGTCGTCTCGGGGGTGAGGGTGGTGAGGTCGAGGCCGGCGAGCAGCGGGGCGCCGGAGATCGCCCACAGGCTCATGTGGGAGCGGCTCTGGGCGGCGGTGAGGCCGTTCATGCCGACGACCATCATGTCGGGGTCGTTGTAGTAGCCGGTGTGCTGGGCCGTGGGGTGGAGGTTGCGGTCGAAGGCGGTCAGGACGTTGTTGTACGACGGTGTGCCGCCGTGGAAGAAGATGTCGGTGTTCGTCCGCCACATCGGGCCCATGCCCGGGGCCCAGTTCCAGGGGTTGGAGTAGCCCCAGTTGCACAGGGAGAGGGCGAGCGGGCGGCCCGTGGTGGCGGTCGCGGCGGCCACGGCGTCGCTGATCGCCTGGTAGGTCGCCTTGGGGTCCAGGCCCTCGGCGTCACCGCCGCACCAGTCGACCTTCACGAAGTCGAAGCCCCACTTCGAGAACTGCGTCATGTCCTGCTCGTAGTGGCCCTCGCTGCCCGAGCCGGGCGCGGCGGGGCGGCCGGTGGGGAAGTAGTAGCCGCAGCCGTCCTTGCCGGCGTCGGTGTAGATGCCGGCTTTGAGGCCCTTGCTGTGGATGTAGTCGGCGATGGCCTTCATGCCGCCCGGCCACTCCGTCTCGTCGACGGTGATGTTGCCGGCGCTGTCCCGGGTGCCCTGCCACCAGCCCTCGTCGATGTTGATGTACTCGTAGCCCGCCTCGGGCAGCCCCGCCGCCACGAACGCGTCGACCTGCCGCTTGATGACGTCGTGGTCGACCCTCGCGGCGAACGCGTTCCAGGACGCCCAGCCCATGGGCGCACCGGGCACCGCTGTCTGACGGGTCGTGACCGCCTGGGCGGGAGCGGGTCCCGCGAACAGCAGGGCGGTTGTCGCGGCCAACGCCAGGACCAGGGCGCGGGTGACGGTGGATCTGCAGCGGCGCAGGAAGTTCCTGCGGGGAGGGGGGTACATGTGGCTCCTTCATGCGGGGAAGACATGAGGTTCGTAATGTCGAACGACATTCGGAAATCCGAACGTGCGCGCTGAAATTAGAGCCACGCGAGGGGGAAGTCAACGGATGGGACAGACCTGAAGTCGCTGGTTCATGCGGCCGGTTGACGCCCGCGACAGCCATGGGCCGCCATACTGACAAGGTGCGCGTAGCGATCATGACGGCGGGCTCCCGGGGCGACGTCGCCCCCTACACCGGACTCGGGCACGCCCTGTCCCGGGCCGGACACGAGGTCACCCTGGTCACGCACGGCTGCTTCGAGCGGCTGGTCGAGGGGTCCGGTGTGCGCTTCCATCCGATGCCGCTGGATCCGCGGGCGGAACTGGAGTCCGAGCGCGGTCGGAACCTGCACCGCAGCGCGACCGGTCTGGGCAAGCTCGTCCGCGTGGTGGGGATGGCGCGGGCGCTGGCCGGCCATCTGACGGAAGACATGCTGGCCGCGGCACGCAACAGCGACGTCCTGCTCCTGGCAGGCGCCACCACACCGCTGGGCCACGCCATCGCCGACGGCCTCTCTCTCCCGACCATCGATGTCCCTCTGCAACCACTCGCGCCCACCCGGGAGTTCGGGCCGCCGATGCTCGGGGGCGGCTCCTGGGGACCCGTCGGCAACCGGGTCGCCGGACACGGCGTGAGCCTCGCCATCCACCGTGTCTTCTCGGCGGCCGTACCGGACGCGCGGGCCCGCCTCGGACTCCCGCGCGGCAGGTCACGCACCCCGCGCAAGGCCCGCGCGCTGCACGGCTACAGCTCCCTGGTGGTACCCAGGCCGCGCGACTGGCCGCCGCACCTGGAAGTGACGGGGTACTGGTGGCCGTACGACGGTGACACCCGACTTCCGGCCGACCTGCGGGAGTTCCTCGATGCGGGCCCGCCGCCGGTCTTCGTGGGCATGGGCAGCGCGACCGTACCCGATCCGGCGCGGCTGAGCGGCGAGGTCGTGCGCGCTCTGCGCCGGGCCGGGCTGCGCACGGTGATCCAGCGGGGCTGGGGCGGCCTGGAGGCGGCCGGGGACGACGTCCTGACCATCGACGAGGTGCCGCACTCCGCGCTGTTCCCGCGGATGGCCGCGGTGATCCACCACTGCGGTGCGGGCACGACGGCGGCCGGGCTGCGTGCCGGGGTGCCGGCGGTGCCCGTGCCGATCCAGTTCGACGAGGGCTTCTGGGCCGGCCGACTGGTCGCCCTGGGCGTGGCGCCGCGAGCCGTACCACTGCGGAAGTTCACGGCCGACGCACTGGCCGACGCCGTACGGCGGGCGACGACCAACCCGTCCTACGGCCGCCGCGCCCGGGACATCGCCGACGGGCTGCGGGCCGAGGACGGCTTCGCGCCCGTCCTCGACGCGGTGAACCGGCTGGGCGGCTGAACCGCACGGGGCGGCGACGTCACCGGCGGTTTCGCCTCAGGCTCCGGCCAGCCCTGCGTCCCTCGGCTGGAGGATGCCGAGGAGGATGCGGACCAGTTCGTCGACGACCTCGTCGAGGGTGGCGTCCACCCACCCGGCACTCCAGTCGTGCAGCAGCCCGTTGACGCTGCCGATGAACGCGGTCACGGCGATCCGGTAGTCGCGCGGCGCCGCCTCTCCCCGCGCCACGGCGGACGCCACCTCGGCGCAGACCAGCTCGACCCAGCGGGCACGGCGCGCGAGGCGCTGTTCCTCCAGCCGTGGACTGACGCCGATGATCTCGACGAAGGCGATGCGGATGCGGCGCGGGTCGGCGGTGACGTTCGCGGCGTACGCGCGGAAGATCGCGGTGGCGCGTTCGGCGAGCGGGAGGTGCTGCGCCTCGGCCACGGCGCTCAGCATGGCCGCCTCGGCCCATGCGTTGACCTCGAGGTGGAGGGCGGCCAGCACGTCCTCCAGAGCGCGGAACTCCTCGTAGAACTGACGGGTCGACAGGCCCGCGGCCTCGCTCAGTGCCGCGACGGTCGTGCCCCGGTAGCCGGGAGCGTCGCCGAAGAGCCGGAGCGCCGCGTCCAGGAAGCGTCGCCGCCGCTCGGCCTGTCGCTCCTCGGCCGACTTGCCGCCGTAGCGGCCGGTGGGCGCCTTGATCCTGCCCGTCACGCTGTCCTCCCAGCACCTTGCCGACCCGACGGCCAATTTTGTCGTGTACGCAGTCTTGTGAAGAAGGGCACCCCCTCCTTACTTTTCAGTAAGTTGATTCTGAAAGCACGCGTGTTCAGATTCCCCCTCCCCTCTCGGAGGACTCCCATCTCAGAGGAAGAGAGCAGTCATGCCTGCCATCAGCCCCAGGCACCTGTGCTCCGTGGCCGCCGCCCTCGCCCTGACCGCCACCGTCCCCGCGACCACCGCCACCGCCGCCGACCCCTCCGCCGCCGCCCTGCGCGAGGTGATGTTCGTCGGGAACAACTGGGACGGCACCGCCGATGTCATCAAGTCCACCGGGGACTTCGGGAAGATCGGCCGTATCGACGTCATCCCCGACAAGGACGAGCGGATGGCGGAGATCAACGCCGATCCGATCAAGTGGATCTACTTCATGGCGATCCGCAACAGCGTCGGTGAGGGCCACGACCAGTTCGTCGACGACATGTACTCCACGCCGGACGGCAGGTCCGTGGTCGTCTCGCGCCCCAGCTTCGCGGACGTCGTGTCCCTCGACCTCGCCACCGGGGACGTCAACTGGCGCTTCCCGGTGTCCGGTTACCGCGCCGACCACATGGCGGTCTCCCCCGACGGCAGGCGGGTCGCGGTGTCGGCCTCGACCTCCAACACCGTGCATGTGCTGGACATCGACACAGGGAGGGAACTCGGCAAGTTCGCCACCGGCGACAAGCCGCACGAGAACATCTTCACCCAGGACGGCAAGTACATCTACAACATGGCGATCGGCGACGTGAACACACAGACCGACGCCCCCTGGCTGGACTGGACGAAGGGCGACCGGCGGATCACCGTCGTCGACGCGAACACATACCAGCAGGTCAAGGTCATCGACATGCGCCCGAAGCTGGACGCGCTCGGGTTGAAGGACTACTCCGACGCGGTCCGGCCGGCGGTGCTCTCGCCGGACGAGTCGAAGCTGTACTTCCAGGTGTCGTTCTTCAACGGCTTCTTCGAGTACGACCTGGCGAGCGAGAAGATCACCCGCACGAAGACCCTGCCGAAGAACCCGGCGACCAGCGACGACCGCACCACCTTCGTCAACGACTCACGCCATCACGGCATTTCGATGAGCCCCGACGGCAGCAAGCTGTGTGTCGCGGGCACGATGGACGACTACGCGACCGTCGTCAACCGCACCACCCTCCAGGAGGGCCCGCTCGTCACCGCCGCCAAGCCCTACTGGGCCACGGTCAGCGGTGACGGCAAGTCCTGCGTAATCTCCGAGAGCGGCACCGACCAGGTCACGGCCATCGACTTCGCGACCGGTCGCAAGCAGGTGTCCGTCCCGGTCGGCGACCACCCGCAGCGGGTCCGCCTCGGCCACGTGGAGGCCGGCTGGACGAGTCCGGCCACCGGCTGATCAGCCCAGTGCCTTCAGCACCGCGCCCACCCCGTCCTCGGTCGCCATGTGCCGCGCGGCGACCGAGGCGGCACGGGCGTACGTCTGCTGCCGCACGGCCTGCCCCACCGCGTCGGCGAGCCGCTCGGCGGTGAGGGACGCGAAGGGGATCGGGGCGGTGGCCGCGCCGATCGCGGCCAGACGTCCCGCCCAGAACGGCTGGTCGGCCGTCACCGGCACCGGGATCGAGGGCGCCCCGGCACGCAGGGCGGCGGCCGCGGTGCCGGCCCCGGCGTGCTGCACCACCGCGGCCACCCTCGGGAAGAGCAGCGCGTGCGGCAGGTCACCGATGGTCAGGATGTCGTCGCCGTCGGCCGCGAGCCCGGCGCTGCCCGCCTGCAGGATGCCGCGCAGCCCGGCCCGGCGCAGCGCCTCGACGGCGATCCCACTCAGCCGCTCCCCGTGACCGCCCGCCATGCTGCCGAAGCCGATGAACACCGGGCGCGCTCCGGCCGCGAGGAAGTCCTCCACCTCGGCGGGCAGCCGACGGTCGGGGGCGAGGTACGGCCACCAGGTCCCGACGACGTCGAGTCCCGCGCGCCAGTCGGAGGGGCGCGGCACCAGCGCCGTGCTGAAGCCGTGCAGGACCGGCCGGTTCACGCGCTCCTGTCGCCGGCGGGTCTCGGACGGCGTCATGGGTGGCAGGTCGAGTCGGTGACGCAGGTCTGTGACGGCCTCGGCGTAGACACGGTCGGCCATACGCAGGGCGAAGCGTCCGGCGACGCGGTTGCCGAGCCGGCCGAGGGAGCGGGTGCCCATGACGGTGGGCGGGAAGTCGCCGGTCGGGGCGGTGGGCTGGAGAGGGACGCCGACCGTCGGGATGCCCATGGCCTCCGCGACGTGCAGGCCGAGCGGGGCCGTGGTCGTCGACAGCAGGAACAGATCCGTGTCCGTGTCCTGACTCACCGCGTCGGCGAAGCCCCGGCCGAGCTCGGTGACGAACTCGGCCGCGGTGCACAACAGTTCACGTCGGTTCGCGACCCCACCCCGGGCCTGCGGGCGCGTCGGCAGGCTCCGGAACGCCAGGCCCGCTTCCCTCACCAGGGGCGCGAAGGCGTCGGTCGTGGCCAAGGTGACGTCGTGCCCGGCCTCGCGCAGGCCCGCCCCCAGGCCGGCGTACGGCGCGACGTCGCCGCGTGATCCGGCGGCGGCGATCAGGATCCTCATCTGTCCTCCTCGGGGTACGCCCGGCGGGCCGCGTTCGCGTGGACGGCCTTGCAGAGGTAGGCGGCCAGGCCCGGCCGCTGCTGCGACGGCGGTACGACGAGCGCGAAGGCGCGCGGATCGGTGGCGAAGTCCTCCGCGATGCGCCGGTGCATGTCGGGCGGACAGGTGGTGAACCAGCGGGCGATGTGCAACCGGTGCTCCTCGGCGAGGTCCATGGCGCGCTCGCCGTCGGCGGGCTCCCCGTCGTCGAAGGCCGCCAGCAGTTCCGCGCGCCAGGCGGCGGCCTCGCCCATGAGCTGGCGCCAGTCCTCCTTGGTGTGCGCGGCGGCCCGTGCCATGGACTCCTTCTGCCCCGGCGAGTCCTGCCACTTGAGCTGGGCCTCGGTGGCGTAGCTGAGGTCGAAGCCGATCTCGCCGAAGACCTCGAAGCGTTCGGCGGGCGTCAGTTCCACGCCGGTCTGCCGGACCTCGATGGCCTGTTCGGCGACCTCGGCCAGCCGCTGGAGCCGGCCGATCTCCTCGCTCAACTCCCGCAGCCGGGCCCGGAGCTGTTCCAAGGCGTTGGCCTGCGGGTCCTTGAGGATCTCGGCGATCTCGTCGAGGGAGAAGCCGAGTTCGCGGTAGAAGAGGATCTGCTGGAGCCTGGCCAGGTCGGTGTCGCTGTACAGCCGGTAACCGGCGCCGCTGCGGCCACTGGGCGAGAGCAGGCCCGCCCGGTCGTAGTGGTGCAGCGTGCGCACGGTCACCCCGGCGAAGGCCGAGACCTGCCCCACGGAGTAGCTCATTCACCTGCCCTTTCGTCGGGGTACAGCGTGCAGCCTGACGTAAGGGCAGGGTCAAACCAGATGTCCGGCCCGGCTACTGGCCGACCGTCCGCGCGGCCCACGCGGAGAGCTCGGACCGTGCGGCGTTCAGCACGGCGGCCGTGGGGCTGCTCGCCCCGTTCGTCACCAGCGCGTAGTGCAGGACGCCGGAGTCCGAGTCCGTGAGCAGCAGGCGGCGGCTGCCCGTGCCGCCCGGTTCCGCGGCCACGCCGATCGGGGTGGCCGCCGTGTACGAGGGCGGGGCGTACTCCGTGCCCAGGTCGGAGACGACCGTGGCGGACCCGGTCGGGAACGACGCGGGCAGGTGCAGTTCGGTCGGTGCCGTGCCGCTGTTCGAGCGCCACATCAGCAGCCCGTACTGTCCCGAGCCCACCAGCTGCGCCACGTTCGGCAGCGAGCTGGGCACCGGGTTCCAGGTCAGGGTCGTGTCGCCGTCGCGGGAGCGGTCCTCGTAGGTGAAGGCGACCGTCGTGCCGGACGTGGCGCTCGGGTAGATCCGGTCGAGCAGTCGGGCGTCCTGGCGCAGCACCGGGGTTCCCGAGTCGTCGAGGCGTACGGCTGACAGGTCCTCGTCGTTCCAGGCGTCACCGGCGGTGAGGACCTTGTCGGAGTTGCCGTTCATCAGCTCGCGGTGGCGTCCGTTGTAGATGTCCCACTGCCACTGCGAGCCGGAGAGCACCGGTCCGGAGCCGGCCGGGTTCGACCACCAGCTCCTGCCCGGGACACGGGAGTCCAGGGCCTGGTACATCGCCTTGAGCACGGTGGGCGCCTTGTCGGAGACCGATCCGGCGAGCGGGTGCCCGAACTCGCTGATGATCGCGGGGGTGTTCGTGGCCGCGGCGCGGTCGCGGACGGTGCCGAAGTCACCGGCGTACTGGCCGTCCTCGGCCTTGCCCCACATGAAGACGCCCGAGATGGCCTTCTGGTCGTAGAAGTGGGTGTTGAAGACGTAGCGGGGCCCGAGGGTGCCCGCGTCGCGCAGGCCGCCCTCCTGCTTCTGGAAGTCGAGGTTGGCGTTCCAGAACAGGTTCGGTTCGGCGAAGAGCGGCTTGTCCTGCCAGCCGGCCGCGTCCATGCGGGAGCGGAACTTCTCGTAGAACGGCCACAGCACGTCGCGTTCCCAGGTGCGGCTGGTCTGGCCGGAGTCGTAGACGCCGGCGTGCGGCTCGTTGTAGGGGTCGAAGCCGACGACGCCCGCGAACGCGGCGGCACTCAGGTTCTGTTTGACGTACGCCATCGTCTTCTGGGCGGTGGTCAGGAAGGCGTCCTGAAGGCCGTACTCGTTGTGCCAGAAGTCGTACGACGCCTGCTTCACGGCCTCGTTCTGGGTGATGTTCTGGCCCCAGAACAGGCAGATCCCGCAGTTCTCGTCCGGGTAGTCACCGAGGTCCACGGCCCACTTGGGGGCGCCGTCGCCCGTGTACCAGCTGTCCGGGTCGAACAGGTGGCGGGAGTAGAGGTCCTGGTGGAAGTCGGGGTAGACGCGGACGCCCGCGTCGAGGAAGGCGCGCATCTGGGCGGTGGCGGCGGCCAGGTACGCGGTGTCGACCTGGCCGCGTACGGGTTCCGCGTAGGCCCAGGAGAGCAGGAAGCGGATCGAGTTGCCGCCGCCGAGGGCGCGCAGCGCGGTCGCGGACTTCTTCGCGTCGGCGACCGAGGCGAAGGGCAGGCCCTTGTTCTCGGCCAGTTTGGTCTCACCGGAGACGTTGTAGCCGCGCAGGACGACCTCACGGCCGTTTCCGTCGGTGACGCGGCCGTTGGGGACGGTGCGGGGCGTTTCGTCGAACCAGAGGGTGTCGGGGAGTGCGGGGGGGGTGGCGGGAGCGGGGCCCGCCACCGACAGGGATCCGAAGAGGACGACCAGGACAACGAGCAGACGTGTCCGGATGTTCGGCATGTCCACTACAGTCCGGTGATATCAGGACACCGTCAACACCCCTGACTCTGGAGTAAGTTAAGACTCGGCCATCACGCCGGCCTCACCCTTCGTGATCGTCCCGATCCAGGCACGGACCGCCGATGCCGTCGTCTCGCCGTGTTCCCGCATCATCGTCAGATGGTCGCCGGGGACGTCGACGACGTCGTGCTCCGTGGGCCAGGACGTCCGCCAGTCGTCCGCGTCCGCGCAGGCCGCCATCGCGGGCGTGGGCCGTAGCGCGCGCACCAGGAGCGTGGGCGTGCGGACCGGCTCGGGATCCCAGCCCAGGAAGATGCGGTTGTAGGCGCCCAGCGCGGCCAGGGCGGTGTCGTCGTCCCCGGTGAGGACGGGCCGTCCGGTGTCCTGCGGCAGTGGGGCGGCGAGGGACAACAGCCAGTCCTTGCCGCTGTTGTCGGGCGTGATGTGGTAGGTGTCCAGCAGCACCAGTCCCGTCGGCGGCCGACCCATACCCTCCAGTTCCCGCGCCACCAGGTGCGCCACATTGCCGCCTGCCGACCGCCCCACGACCACGAAGGGCCCGTCCCCGACGTGCCGCAGCACGCACTCGGCCTGCGTCCGCGCCAGCGCGGCACGGTCCTCCGGGACGGCGGCGCCGGCGCCGATGCCCGGGTGCGGGAACTCCAGGACCTCCAGGGGGTCGGGGTCCTTCGCGAAGGCGCGGTGGAACCGCGGGTACTCTCCGCCGTCCGAGGTGAGCGACGGATGGTAGGCCGGGAAGTACACGATGGTCGGGCTCTTGGAGCCGGGCCGGCCGTGGCAGCGGCGGATCGGGGGCAGTGCGTGCTCGCGGCCTCGGACGGCCGGGAAGGTGGGCAGCGCCCAGGACGCCGTGACGAGGAGGTGCATCGCCGCCACCGGGTTTCCGGAGGCAGTGACCGTGCGGAACAGCGAGGAGAGGGTGTACGCCTGCCGCTCCGCCTCGGTCGTCCCAGGGGCGTCCGTGGCCGCCGGTTCGTCGTCCAGCAGGCCGAGCAGATGGCGGGCCAGTCCCTCGGCCGTGCGATGCTCGAACACGACCGCCGCCGACAGCCGGAGCCCCAGCCCCATGCTCAGCTGATTGCGGATCTGTACGGCGGTGAGGGAGTCGAACCCCAGGTCGGCGAGGCTCTTGCCGGCCGGAAGCGCGTCGGCGTGCGGATAGCCGAGCACCGCGGCCACGTCGGCCCGCAGCAGCGTCACGAGCGCCGCCTCCCGCTCACCCGGTGGTGTCCGGGCCAGCCGCTTCCGCCACTCCCCCGGCTCGGCCGTCTGGCCGGGAGAACCGGCGGAGCCGGAGGCGGTGGCCGTGGCGCTCGGCCTGCTGGGACGGACGAGGCCGCGCAACGGTGCCGGCAGGTGCTCGGCACCGGAACGCAGCGCAGCCCGGTCCAGCAGAAGCGGCGCGAGGACCGGCTCCCTCGAACGCACGGCCGCGTCGAACAGGGCCAGCCCCTGCCGGGTGGACAGCGGCAGGAGCAACTCCCTTCCCTGTGAGCGCTGTCGGGACTGCCCGGCCGCCATGCCGCCGCTGTGCTCCCACGGCCCCCACGCCAGCGACAGCGTGGGCAGTCCTTCGGCGGCGCGGCGGTGGGCGAGGGCGTCGAGAAAGGAGTTCGCGGCCGCGTAGTTGCCCTGGCCCGCCCGGCCCAGCAGGCCGGAGACTGAGGAGAACACGACGAACGCCGTAAGACCCATGTCACGGGTCAGGTCATGCAGATGCCACGCCGCGTCGGCCTTCGGCCGCAGCACGGCCGCCATCCGTTCGGGCGTCAGCGAGTCCAGCACTCCGTCGTCGAGCGCCCCGGCGGCGTGCACCACCGCGCTCAGCGGCGGCTCGCAGCCCCGGACGACCTCGGTCAGCGCGGCTCGGTCGGCGGCGTCACAGGCGACGATGCCGACCCGCGCGCCCAACTCCTCCAGCTCGCCGCGCAGTTCCCGGGCTCCGGGTGCCTGTGGCCCACGGCGACCGGTCAGCAGCAGATGCCGTACGCCGTGTTCGAGGACCAGGTGACGGGCCAGTTCCGCGCCCAGCGCACCGGTGCCTCCGGTGACCAGCACCGTGCCGTTCGCGCCGAAGGCGACCTCGGTGTCCGGGGTGTCGCCGGCCAAGGCAAGTCGCGGAACCGTCACCCGCCCGTCCCGTACGCGCAGTTGCGGCTCCCCGGTGGCGACGGCCGCCGTGAGGACCCGCAGCGACTCCGGCCGCCCGTCCACATCCACCAGCACGACCCGGCCGGGCAGCTCCGACTGCGCCGCCCGCACCAGCCCCCAGACCGCCGCACCGGCCAGATCCGGCACCGGACCGGTGGCGTCCCGCGTGACCACGACCAGCCGTGAGCCCGCCGTGTCCGGATCGTCCTGCCAGTCCTGGAGCACCTGAAGCACGCCGCCGGTCAACTCGTGCACGTCGGACAGTGGATCGCGGCCGGTGGCGGAGTCGGCGGCTGTGACGGCTGTGACGGCTGTGACAGCGACGAACTCGGGGGCCGTCCCGTCGGGCTCGGGCAGGAACTCGGCGAGGTTCAACTCGTCCGGGCCGCACACCGCCCAGGCGCGGTCATCCGCACCGCCCCGGAGTTCGAGAGCGGCCCAGTCAGGGCGCAGCAGAGCCCTTCGTACGACGTCGTCCGCGTCGTTGTCGGTCGTGTCGGCCTGGCCGGCCGGGAGTTCCCGAGTGACCAGCGAGTCCACGCGTGCCACGAGCCGACCGGACGGGTCGGCCATCGTCAGCGAGAGCGTGTCCGGGCCCGTCGACGTCACCCTGACCCGCAACCGAGCGGCCCCCGAGGCGTACAGGCTCACACCGCTCCATTCGAACGGCACTCGCAGCGTGCTCAAGTCAGCGGGGCCTGCCAGGAGAGGTGCGTGCAAGGCCGCGTCGAACAGCGCCGGGTGGAGCCCGAAGCGGCTCGCTTCCGAAGCCTGCGAGGCGGGCAGCCGGACCTCCGCGAAGACGTCGTCCCCGCGCCGCCAGAGGGCGCCGACCCCTTGGAACGCGGGCCCGTAGGTGAGCCCGGCATCGGCGAGCGCGGCGTACGCGTCGGTGAGGTCCACCGCTTCGGCGTCCCGCGGCGGCCAGGGTTCCGATCCGCTCTCCGCCGTCGCACGCCCGAGGCCGAGTCGGCCGGTGACGTTCCGGGTCCACGGGGTGTCCTCGTCGGAATCCTCCGGCCGGGAGTAGATGTCGAGCGACCGTCGTCCCCGATCGTCCCGCGCACCCACCACGACCTGCGCCCGCACCGCCGCGGAACCGGGCAGGGCCAGTGGCGTCAGCATCACGAGCTCGTCGACCGCGGCGCAGTCCACCTCGTCGCCCGCCCGCACGGCCATCTCCACGAACACCGTCGCCGGCACGATCACCCTTCCGGCGACGACATGATCCGCGAGCCACGGGTGCGCAGCGAGGGACAGCACCCCGCTCAGCACGGTCCGCTCGGTGTCCGGCACCGGGAACGCCGGGCCCAGCAGCGGACCGGCGTCGGCCGCCGGGGGCGGTGCGTCCAGCCAGTACCGCTGCCGCTGGAAGGCGTACGTGGGCAGATCCACGCGCCGCGCGCCGGACCCGGCGTACACCGCCCGCCAGTCGACCGCGGCCCCGGCCACATGCAGCCGCGCCACGGCCTCCAGGAGGGTCTCCGGTTCGTACGCACCGCCTCGTGTGGCCGCCGCGAGTACGGTGCCGCTCGTGGGCGCGTCGGTCAGCGAGTCGGTGGCCGCGGCGGTGAGCGCGGGCCCGGGGCCGAGTTCCAGGTAGGCGGAGATCCCGTCGTCCGCCAGCCGCCGCACGGCGTCGGCGAAGCGTACGGGGAACCGGGCGTGCCGCGTCCAGTACTCGGGTGAACAGAGCTCGGCGGGCTCGGCGGGTCTGCCCGTCACGGTGGAGACGACGGAAATGCGCGGCGGTCGGAAGGTCAACTGCCGCGCCACTCCCAGGAGTTCGTCGAGCATCGGCTCCATCAGGGGTGAGTGGAAGGCGTGACTCACGCGGAGTCGTACGGCCCTGCGGCCGGCTGCCTCGAAGCGTGCCGCGACCCCGAGCACCGCGTCCCGCTCGCCCGAGATCACCACCGAGCGGGGGCCGTTGACGGCGGCGACGGCCACGTGCGGCCCGAACTCCGCGAGCGCGGCGGCGACTTCTTCCTCGGTCGTGTCCAGCGCCACCATCGCGCCCCCCTCGGGCAGTGCCCGCGTCAGCCGGCCGCGGGCGGCGACGAGCGTGGCCGCGTCGGGGAGGTCGAGTACACCGGCGACGTGGGCGGCGGCCAGTTCGCCGACGGAGTGGCCCACGAGCCGGTCGGGCCGAACGCCCCACGACTCCAGCAGCCGGAAGAGCGCGACCTCGAAGGCGAAGAGTGCGGCCTGTGTGAAGTCCGTACGGTCCACGAGTGCCGCGTCCGGTGACCCCGGCTCGGCGGACAGCACCGCGCTGAGCGGCTGTGGGAGACGGTCGTCCAGGTACCGGCAGACCTCGTCGAAGGCCGCGGCGAACACGGGGAAGGCGGCGTGCAGTTCGGCGCCCATCCGGGGGCGCTGAGCGCCTTGTCCGGTGAACAGGAAGGCCGTACGGATCGCCGGGTCCGCCAGTCCTCGGACGACTCCCGGCGCGTCGCGGCCCTGCGCGAGCGCGGTCAGCGCGTCCAGCATCGGCATCCGGTCGCCGGCCGGCACCATCGCCCGGTGGGCGAGGGCGGAGCGCGACACCGCGAGCGCGTACCCGATGTCGGCGGTCGACGCGGTCGACAGGGGCGGCCCGTTCGCCGCTTCGGCCGCGAGGCGTCGGGCCTGGGCGCGCAGGGCGGACTCGTCGGCGGCGGAGAGCAGCCACGGAACGGGCGGGACGGGGGCCCTGTCCTGGGGGGCTGCCTCCGTCCCCGTGTCGGTCCCCGGTGCCTCCTCCAGGATCACATGAGCGTTGGTCCCGCCTATCCCGAAGGCCGAGACCCCGGCTCGCCGTGGCCGGTCCGTGGCCGGCCAGGGCCGGGGCTCGGTGAGCAGTTCGACCCGGCCCGAGGACCAGTCGACGTGCGGTGTGGGCGGGTCGGCGTGCAGGGTCCGGGGCAGGGCGCCGTGCCGCATGGCCTGCACCGTCTTGATGACGCCGGCGACTCCGGCCGCCGCCTGCGTGTGCCCGAGGTTGGACTTGACCGACCCGAGCCACAGCGGCCGCGTGCGGTCCTGCCCGTACGTGGCCAGGAGTGCCTGCGCCTCGATGGGGTCGCCGAGCCGGGTCCCCGTGCCGTGCGCCTCCACCACGTCCACGTCACCGGCGCGCAGTCCCGCGTCCGCCAGCGCCTGGGTGATGAGCCGCTGCTGGGCCGGTCCGTGGGGCGCGGTGAGCCCGTTGGAGGCGCCGTCGGAGTTGACGGCCGAGCCGCGCAGTACGGCCAGGACCGGGTGGCCGCACCGTCGCGCGTCGGACAACCGCTCCAGCAGGACGAGTCCCACGCCCTCGCCCCAGGCCGTGCCGTCGGCCGCCGCCGAGAAGGACTTGCAGCGACCGTCCGCCGACAACCCGCGCTGCCGGCTGAAGGCGAGGAACGACTGGGGCGTCGCCATCACCGTGACCCCGCCGGCCAGCGCCAGCGAGCACTCGCCCGAGCGCAGCGCCCGCGCCGCCCAGTGCAGCGCCACCAGCGAGGACGAGCAGGCGGTGTCGACGGTGATCGCGGGACCGCGCAGGCCGTACACATAGGAGATCCGCCCGGAGGCCACGCTGCCCGTCGAGCCCAGGCCCAGATGCGCTTCCAGTTCGTGGGGGCGGGTGAGGCGGGTGGCGTAGTCGTCGTACATCACGCCGACGAAGACGCCCGTGTCGCTCTCGCGCACCGACTCCGGGTCGATCCCGGCCCGTTCCCACACCTCCCAGGACGTCTCCAGGAGCAGCCGCTGCTGCGGATCCATCGCGAGCGCCTCGCGCGGGGAGATCCCGAACAGCCCGGCGTCGAACTCCGCGGCCCGGTGCAGGAACCCGCCGTGCCGCGTGTACGAGGTCCCGATCCGGTCGGGATCGGGGTCGTACAGGGCGTCCAGGTCCCAGCCGCGGTCGGTCGGGAACTCGGTGATCGCTTCGCGGCCCCGCGACACCAACTCCCACAGGTCTTCAGGGGAGTTGACGTCGCCCGGATACCGGCAGCCCATGGCGACGATGACGATCGGATCGTCGTCGGACGGCCGGTGTGGTCCGCCGCAGGTCTGATGGCGGGTCTCGGGCTCGCTCTCGAAGAGCGCGGCGCGCAGGTGCCGGGCCGCCTCGGCCGGTGTCGGGTGGTCGAAGACGAGCGTCGCCGGGAGGGTCAGGCCGGTCAGCGTGCCGAGCCGGTCGACCAGTTCGACCACGCCGACGGAGGTCATGCCGAGATCGGTGAACGGGCTGTCCGCGTCCGGCTGATCGCCCGGTGGGTGCCGGCAGACGTCAGCGGTCTCGGCGAGCACCGTCGCACGCAGCGCGCGCTCCTGGTCGTCGGGGGAGAGGGCGAGGAGCCTCTCGCGCAGGGGGGTGGCGGCGGGAGTGGTGGCGGCCGCGACCGGGGCGGCCGGAGCGGGGACGACGACCTCGTGTCGGGCGATCTTGCCGGACGCTGTGCGCGGAACGGCGGCGATCTCGTGTATCTCGGCCGGCACCTTGTAGTCGGCCAGCCGGCTACGGCACTCGGCGAGCACCCCCCGCGCGTCGATCCCGTCCGGACCCGGCACGAGGAAGGCGACGGGGACCTCGCCGAGCTCGTCGTGCGGCACGCCCACGACCACGGCGTCGGACACGCCGGGACACTCCGCCAGGACCTGTTCGATCTCCGTCGGGTGGATGTTCTCGCCGCCGCGGATGATCAGTTCGCTGACCCGGCCGGTGAGCCGGAGATGGCCGTGCTCGACGCGGCGGCCGAGGTCGCCGGTGCGGTACCAGCCGCCCCGCAGCGCGGCGGCCGTCGCCTCGGGCTGCCGGTGGTACCCGGTCATCAGGCCCGGCGAACGCACCCAGACCTCGCCCTCGTCTCCGTCCCGCGTGTCCTCGCCGCTGCCCGGGTCGACGACCCGTATGTCCACGCCGGGCACGGGCGGCCCGCAGGTACCGTCGCCCCCGGGTCCGTCGGGGCGGCTGACCGCGATCACGCCGCAGGTCTCGGTGCTGCCGTACGCGTCGAGCAGCGGCGCCCCCAGCGTGTCCGCCACGGCCGCGCGCAGCGCGGGACCGCTCGGCGCACCGGCCACGACGCACAGGCGCAGGGCTTGCGGGGGCTCGCCGGGCGAGTCGAGCAGCCGGTGATACGTCGTGGGCACGCCGCCCAGCAGTGTGAAGGGCCCGCCGAGTCCCTCGTGCGCCGTGGCCAGTTCCCGGCGCAGACCGCCGGGCGGCAGCAGGTCACCGGCGATGCGGGCGCTCGCACCGACGGCCGTCACGCCGAGGACGGCCAGCGAGTGGCTGAAGCTGTGGAACAGCGGGAGCGGCCAGAGCAGCCGGTCGTCGGGCGAGAGGCCGAGGATCGGGGCGTAGCAGGCGGCCACGGACCACAGCGCCGCCCGCTGCGTGGACAGCACACCCTTGGGCCGGTGGGTGGTGCCGGACGTGTACAGCATCCAGGCCGGATCATCGAGCCCGAGCAGATCGATCCCCGCGGACCCGCCGTCGCTCTCGGCCGCGCTCTCGAACAGCTGGGTGTCGCCGTCCGGTGTCGGGCCGCCCCCTGTGACCAGCACACCCAGCCCGTCGTACGGCCGTCCCAGGCGCCGCAGTTGTGCGAGGTGCGCGGTGTCGGTGATGACGTGGGCGGCGCCGCTGTCCTGGAGGAAGTGGGCCAGCTCGGCGTCGGAGGACCGCGGATTGAGCGGGACGCCGACCATTCCGGCCCGCAGCACCGCGAGGCAACTCTCCACCGCTTCCACGCGGTTGCCGAGGCAGATCGCGACCCGGTCGCCGCGCCGCAGTCCCGTCCGGGTGAGATACCCGGCCAGCGCGCGGGTGCGGCGCTCCAGCCCGGCGTAGGTGACGCTGCGCGAGGAGTCGGCGTACGCGATGCGCTGCGCCGCCGACCCGGCGTGCTCCTTCAACAGTTCCGGCACCGGCCGGATCAGCTCGTCACGCCTCATGCCCCCGCCTTCGAAGTCCCTTGCCGTGCGGCGATGTTGAGCCTACTTGGACGCGCGGCTCACGCTCCGGCCCACGACAGCACGCGGTGGGTCACACGGGTGCCCCGGCTCGCCGGTCGCGGCTTCACTTGCTCCGGGAACCTCTCCCGCAGCCGCTGGGCTTCCCGGAAGAGGTGGTCGGTGTGGTCCGCCAGCACGCCGCCGAGGAGCAGTTCCGGGGTGTAGAAGGAGCCTGCGGAGGCGGCCACCTCGTGTGCGGTGAGGTCGATCTGGATGATGCCGGTGCGGCGGATCTCGTCGATCGAGCTCGCCCAGACGACGCGCCGCAGATTCGCCCACGCCATCGCGCTCATGCACATCGAGCAGGGCTCACCCGTCGTGTAGAGGGTGGTGTCGGCCCAGCCCCGGTTGCCCTGCCGGCGCACGTAGTCGTTCATGGCGACGACCTCGCCGTGCAGCAGCGGACTGTCGTCCCCGGTGTTGACCCCGCGCCCCAGGACCTCGCCGGTCCGCGTGTGGACGATCACCGCGCCGAACGGCCACCTGGGGTTCCGCCGTGCCTGCTCGACGGCCAGCCACATGAACCGCTCGTGACCGGTGCCGGTGCGCCGGTCAGGCCCGGGGCCCGCACCCGGGCCGATGCCCGGGGCGTCCTGGCGCGCTCGGGCCGCCCGCGGAGGCAGGGCGAACGGCGCCGCGACTCCCGCCGCCACTCCTGTGCACCTGCCGAGGAACCGGCGCCTTCCCGAATCCATACGCGTCTCCTCACCTTGCGCCGCCGGCTCCGCAAGGAAGCCGAATCGTGACAGATCGTGTCCATGGCGGGCTCGGCTCATGCGCATGTGTGACGGTCGGTCACCCATATCGCGCCACGATGCGCACGCGCAATCAATCTTGAGGTCGACCGCGCGGCTCAGGAGGAGGCGCAGCACGGCGCCCGCACCAGTACACCCACAACCGACAACGCCAGCCAGCCACTACGACCTGCTCGTTCCCCGCAATGCCGCAAGCAGCAGCTCGAAGCTGCACCTGTGTCCCTCGCATCGGAACCCACGGCAGCCGCCGACCACACTCCCATTAGTTCAGGATTTCCTGAATCCAGGGATTCTTGTATTGTCGGAGAGTGCTGACCGTCGCCTCCGACGTCGAAGTGCTCGCGCGCTTCGGCCGTGCCCTCGCTGACCCGATCCGCTGCCAGCTGCTGCTGGCCCTGCGGGATGCCCCCGGCTATCCGTCCGACCTTGCCGACAAGATCGGTGTCTCGCGGACCAGGCTGTCGAACCACCTGGCCTGTCTGCGTGACTGTGGCCTGGTCGTCACCGTCCCCGACGGCCGCCGTACCCGTTACGAGCTCGCCGACCCCCGGCTCGGTCACGCGCTGGACGACCTTCGTACCGCGGTCGTCGCCGTCGAAACCGACCGGACGTGCGTCGATGCGGACGAGAAGGGCTGCTGCTGATGACAGCGATACCCCTCGGACCGTCCCCGGCCCGCCGTGACGTCCTTGCCAAGCGAATACGCCTGCTGGTCGCCGCGACGATCACCTACAACGTGATCGAGGCGATCGTCGCCATCACTGCCGGCACCCTCGCCTCCTCCACCGCGCTGATCGGCTTCGGACTCGACTCCGTGATCGAAGTCTCCTCCGCAGCTGCGGTCGCCTGGCAGTTCTCCGCGACAGATCACGACGTCCGCGAAGCCCGGGAGAAGCGCACTCTGCGGATCATCGCCGTCTCCTTCTTCGCCCTCGCCGCTTACGTCACTGTCGACGCCATCCGGGCCTTGACCGGCACCGGTGAGGCCGAGCACTCCACCCCCGGCATCGTCATCGCCGCACTGTCGCTGGCGGTCATGCCGTTCCTGTCCGCCGCTCAGCGCAGGGCCGGACGCGAACTCGAATCCGCGACTGCCGTCGCCGACTCCAAGCAGACTCTGCTCTGCACCTACCTCTCCGCCGTCCTCCTGGTCGGCCTCGTCGCCAACAGCCTCTTTGGCTGGTCCTGGGCCGACCCGATCGCTGCCCTCGTCATCGCCGGCGTCGCCGTCAAGGAAGGCCGTGAAGCCTGGCGCGGAGACGCCTGCTGCGGCCCCGTCCCCATAGCCGGCACCAACGCCGCCGCGGAGACCGACGCCGACGGCTGCAAGCCCGGCCGCACCTGCTGCAACTGACTGCCGTCCTGGGGCTCAGCAAGCGGTCAACGGTCGGTCTCAAACACCCGGGAGCTCATCGCCGCACGGCGGCGGACTCGTCCTGGCCCTCTTGTGGCGCGGGCAGCAGCAAGGCCATCACCGCGACGCTCGCGCACACAGGCGCCGTCGCCAGGAACACCGCCCTGTACGACAGGTCTGGGCCGCCCTCGGCGGTTGCGAGGGCGGCGAGGCCGACGACTCCACCGTCGGGGTCGACGAGCTTGATCTGGTAGCCGGGCACAGCCCTCCCGGAGGAGCCGGGGCGCAGGGCCCGCTCGGTGTTGTCCACGCCGTCCAGGATCGTCGGCCCGTACAGGTCGTGACATCGTTCCCAGACGTGCGCGGGCAGGGTCTCGGCGGCCGAGACGCACAGCCGGATGGACGACACGTCCCGAGAAGACGCATTCGGCAGGAAGGCGCCTGAGCCAGATCGCCGCGCAGGCACCTCGGCGAGCGATCGTCAGACGTTCCAGATGCCGGTGGCCGCCACGTCGCGGGCGTACTCGGAGAAGTCCTTGGGCGTGGTGCGACCAGCGGCCCCGCGCAAGTACCCGGGCACGCCCAGGAGCGTCCGCGCACGTGCCCTTCGCTTCCGCAAGGTCGATACTGGCGATGACAGCGTTCCCGCCGAGCCGTCTCCGGCACACCCTCGATACCAGACGAGGCGTCATCAAAGTCAGCATTGAGTCAGCATCAGGACCGCCGGCACCGGTTCTGCCAGCCTCACCAGGAAGTACCCACGAGCATGCGTGACATCCTCCCGCTGATCGCCCCCTGGTACACGGCCGGCGTGCCGTTCGGGCTCGCCACGGTGGTCGCCACCAGCCGCAGCGCCCCGCGTGGCCCAGGGGCCGCGATGGCGGTGGGCCCCGGTGACGAGGTCGTCGGCAGTGTGTCGGGCGGGTGTGTCGAGGGGGCCGTGTTCGAGCTCGCGCAGGAGGTGGTGGCGAGTGGCGAGGCGCGGCTGGAGACCTTCGGGTACAGCGACGAGGACGCGTTCGCGGTGGGGCTGTCCTGCGGCGGCGAGATCACCCTGCTCGTGCGTCCGGTCACGGCCGGCTCGGACCCCTCCTTCGGCGAGGTCGCGCAGTCGGTCGCCGCGGGCCGGCCGGTGACCGTGGCGACGGTGACCGACGGGCCCGCGCCGCGCGGGGCGACGCTCGCCGTGTGGCCGGACCGGGTCACCGGCACCCTCGGCGATTCCGGCCTGGACGTGGCGGTGACCGCCGACGCGCGCGGTGAACTCGCCCTCGGCGTCACGGACCTCAGGCACTACGGCCCGCACGGCGAGCGCCGCGAGGACGAGGTCAGCGTCTTCCTGCACTCCTTCGCACCGCCGCCGCGCATGCTGGTGTTCGGCGCGATCGACTACGCGGCCGCGGTCGCCCGCATCGGCGACTTCCTCGGCTACCGGGTCACGGTGTGCGACGCCCGCCCGGTCTTCGCCACGCCGAAGCGCTTCCCCGAGGGCGTCGAGGTGATCGTGGACTGGCCGCACCGCTACCTGAGCGGCACCGACACCGACGAACGCACGGTGATCTGCGTGCTCACCCACGACCCGAAGTTCGACGTCCCGCTCCTCGAAGAGGCGCTGCGCCGCCCGGCGGCGTACATCGGGGCGATGGGCAGCCGCCGTACCCACGACGAGCGCATGCGCCGGCTGACCGAAGCCGGGCTGGGCGAGGGCGAGTTGGCCCGGTTGCGCTCTCCCGTCGGGCTCGACCTCGGCGCCCGTACGCCCGAGGAGGTCGCCGTGTCCGTCGCCGCCGAGATCGTCGCCCTGCGCTGGGGCGGCAGCGGCACCCCGCTGACGGCGACCGCGGGCGCCATTCATCCGCGGGGAGCGCGGGCCTCGTCGGCCCGGGGCTGAACGCCCGCAGCGGCCCGCATCAGGGCGGGTCAGCCGCGGCGGGGTGACGCGGAGGGAGCCGGTGCAGCTCCACGTCCGTCAGTCGACCGTCGGTCACGGTCGCGGTCATGTAGGTGCAGTGCGGCTGGCGGCGGCGGTCGGTCGGGGAACCCGGATTGAGCAGGCGCAGGCCGGTGGGGGCCGTGGTGTCCCAAGGGATGTGACTGTGGCCGAACACCAGCACGTCGAGGTCGGGAAAGCGGGCGGCGCACCGCGCCTCGCGGCCCTGGGCGGGCCCGGTCTCGTGGACCACGCCGAAGCGCAGGCCGCCCAGCTCGACGTACGCCACCTCGGGGAGCCGGGCGCGCAGGTCCGGTCCGTCGTTGTTGCCGTGCACCCCGACGAGCCGGGCGCTGAGGCGCTCCAGCAGGTCGAGCGTGGCCGTGTCGACCCAGTCCCCGGCGTGGAACACCACGTCGGCCCGTGGCAACTCGGCGAGCAGGCCCTCGGGCAGCACCTTGGCACGCTTGGGCAGGTGCGTGTCGGACATCAGCAGCAGTCGCACGCCGTCAGGCTACCGGTGTGGACGATCGTCCGGCCGGTTCTCGATCCGGGGCAGTGCTTCATGCAGGGCGGTGCGCCAGTCCCGCGGTGCCGGGAGGCCGAGCCGCTGCCGGCGGCCGTGCGCGAGGACGCTGTACGCGGGGCGGGGCGCGGGCCGGGGGAAGGCGTCGCTGGTGACGGGGCGCACCCGGTCGGGGTCGGCGCCGAGCTGGGCGAACACCTCGCGGGCCAGGTCGTACCAGGTCGCCTCGCCGGCGTTGGTGGCGTGGAGCACGCCGGTGGCGTCGCGGCCGACGCGGGGGCCGAGGTCGGCGATCGTCGAGGCGACGTCGGCGCTCCAGGTGGGCCGGCCGCGCTGGTCGTCGACGACGTCGACGGTGTCCCGGCCCGCCGCCCGCTCGATCATCGTCCGGACGAAACTGCGGCCGTGGACGCCGTAGAGCCAGGCGGTGCGCACGACGGCGCTCGCGGCGGGGAGTTCGTCCAGTACGGCCCGCTCGCCGGCGAGTTTGGTGCGGCCGTAGGCGGTGCGCGGGGCGGGGCGATGGTTCTCCGGGTAGGGGGCGTCGGCGTCGCCCGCGAAGACGTACTCGGTGGAGATCTGGATCAGGCGGGCCTCGTATGTGACGCAGGTGTGCGCCAGGAGGCCGGGGCCGTCGCCGTTGACGCGCAGGGCCCGGCTCTCGTCCTGCTCGGCGTCGTCGACGGCCGTGTACGCGGCGCAGTTGACGACGATCTCGGGGCGGTACGCGGCGAAGGCGCGGTCGACGGAGTCCGGGCTGGTGACGTCGAGGGTGGCATGAGTGAGGCCGGCCACCTGCTCACCGCGGGCGCGTAGTTCGTGGACCACGTCGTGGCCGAGCATGCCGCCCGCGCCGGTGACCAGCCACCTCATCCCTGCTCCCCGTCGACGCGCCGCTTGAGTGGTTCCCACCAGTCGCGGTGGTCGCGGTACCAGGCGACGGTGGCGGCGAGGCCGGCGGCGAAGTCGTGGCGGGGCCGGTAGCCGAGCCGGGTGCGGGCCTTGGTCCAGTCGACGGAGTAGCGCAGGTCGTGGCCCTTGCGGTCCTCGACGTGCCGCACCCGGTCGGGCTCGGCGCCGCAGGCCTTCAGCAGCAGGGCGGTGAGGTCCCTGTTGCTCAGCTCGGTGCCGCCGCCGATGTTGTAGACCTCGCCGGGGCGGCCGTGGGTGCGGACGAGGTCGACGCCGTGGCAGTGGTCCTCGACGTGCAGCCAGTCGCGGACGTTGAGGCCCTCGCCGTACAGAGGGACCTGCCGGCCGTCGAGGAGGTTGGTGACGAACAACGGGATGACCTTCTCCGGGAACTGGTGCGGGCCGTAGTTGTTGGAGCAGCGGGTGACGCGGACGTCGAGGCCGTGGGTGCGGTGGTAGGCGAGGGCGAGCAGGTCGGCGGAGGCCTTGGAGGCGGCGTACGGCGAGCTGGGCCGCAGCGGTGCCTCCTCGGTGGCCGAACCTGACTCGACGGAGCCGTAGACCTCGTCGGTCGATATGTGGACGAAGGGCGCGACACGGTGGCGCAGGGCCGCGTCCAGCAGGGTCTGGGTGCCTACGACGTTGGTGAGGACGAAGTCTCCGGCGCCGGTGATCGAGCGGTCCACGTGGGACTCGGCGGCGAAGTGCACCACCTGGTCGGCCTCAGCCGTCAGCTTGTCGACGAGTCCGGCGTCGCAGATGTCGCCGTGCACGAAGTGCAGCCGGGGGTGGCCGAGTTCGAGGTTGTCGAGGGAGCCGGCGTAGGTGAGCTTGTCCAGCACGGTGATCCGGGGTGCATCGGGAGCGTCCGGCGCGTCGCGGGCGAGCAGGGTGCGCACGTAGGTCGAGCCGATGAAGCCGGCGGCGCCGGTGACGAGGAGGTTCATGGGTGGATCTGCACCTTGCTGTGGTCGCCGAGGAGGAGTCGGTGGGCGCTGGGGACGTTGGGCGTGTCGGCCGATGAGCGAGGACTCCAACTCGCTGTCGGTGATACGGCAGTTCTCGTCGACGTCGCCGTCGATGCGGCGCGTGAGGCATGGACGCCGACCAGGGCGAGGGCGCGCTCATCGAGTTCGGCGACGCCGAAGGAGCGGGGGTCCTGGACGTGGCCGGTGATTCCGCCGGCGATGAAGTCGTCGCCGAGGTACATCACGCTCATCGGTTCACCTTAGCCCCGATTCCGCCTATTTGACGGTTCGGGATCGGCTTGTTCGCCGCTGCTGCGCGGCCGGCCGTTCACCGAGATGCGGCCTCACCCGCGTCGGAATCCGGCCTCATCCGCTGAGCGGAATCTCGCTCCACACCTGTTTTCCACCACTGACGGGCACCGTTCCCCACTCCGCGGCCATGGCCTCGACGAGGAGGATGCCGCGGCCGCCGGTGGCCTCCCAGCTGATGCCGGCCGGCTTGACCGGCGTGCGGGGCGAGGAGTCGGCGACGGCGACGCGCAGCCGGTGGTGGACGAGGGTGAGGTCGAGGCGGACCCGGCCGTCGGTGTGCACGAGGGCGTTGGTGACGAGTTCGGAGACGACGAGCAGGACGGCGTCGGTGTCCGGCGGCGTGACACCCCAGGTGCGCAGGGTGCGCCGAGTGAAGCGGCGGGCGTGACCGACGGCCTCGGGGACGCGCCAGACCGTCCAGCTCTCGCGGAGCGGGCGTACGGCCATGCCGTCGTAGCGCATCAGGAGCAGGGCGATGTCGTCGCTGCGGCGCGCGCCGACGAGCAGGGCGTCGGCGACGAGGCCGAGGTGGGCGGGGTCGGAGCGGGCGAGGTCGTGGGCGAACCGGTCCATGCCGGTGTCGATGTCGGCGTCGGTCGACTCGACGAGGCCGTCGGTGGTGAGGGCGAGGACGGTGCCGGGCCTGAGGCCGAGCGGGCTCATCGGGAAGTCGGCCTGCCGCAGCACGCCGAGCGGCGGGCCGCCCTCGGCCTCGGCGATCTCGGTGCTGCCGTCCGGGTGCCGCAGCACGGGTGGGGGATGGCCGGCGCGCACGGCCCAGGCGGTGCCCTCCTCCAGGTCGACGTCGACGTAGCAGCAGGTGGCGAAGAGGTCGGTCTCCATGTCCATGAGGAGGCGGTTGGCGTGGTGGACGACGACGTCCGGGGGGTGCCCTTCGGCGGCGTAGGCGCGCAGCGCGGTGCGCATCTGACCCATGAGGGTGGCGGCGGCCGCGCTGTGGCCCTGGACGTCGCCGATGACGAGGGCCACGTGGTGGTCGGGCAGCGGGATCACGTCGTACCAGTCGCCGCCGACCTCGAGTCCGGCCGTGGTCGGCAGATAGCGGGCGACGGCTTCCGCGCCGGGCAGCCGGGGCAGGCGGCGCGGCAGCAGCTGGCGCTGGAGCATGCCGACGAGTTCGTGCTCGGCGTCGAAGGCATGGGCGCGCGAGAGGGCCTGTCCCGCGAGGCCGGCGGAGGCGGTGAGCAGGGCGCGCTCGTCGGGCCCGAAGTCGTGCGGGGTGTCCCAGCCGATCAGACAGGCGCCGGCCATGCGGCCTCCCGCGGGCAGCGGCAGGACGGCGAGGCCACCGGGGCCGACATCGGCGAGGGCGGGTTCCAGCGGGGTGCCTGCGGGCCAGATCTGGGCGCGGCCCTCGCGCAGGGCGGCGCCGAGGGTGGGCATGGCGCGTACCGGCGCGTCCGGCCATTCGGTGCGCCACTCCAGGCGCCACAGCTCCGGCCAGGACTCGGGTTCGGGCGGGTCGAGGACGGTGACGACGAGGCGGTCGTTCTCCAGCTCGGCGAGGGCGATGCGGTCGGCGCGCAGCGGCGCCCGCAGGGCGGTGACCACGGCGTGGCTGACGTCGCGGACGGTGCCGGCGGTTGCGAGAGCGGCGGCGAGGCGCTGGACGCGGGCCACGTCGGTGATCTCGGCGCGCAGGGTGGAGGCGTCGGCGACGGTGCCGACGAGACGGGCGGGCAGGCCCTCGCCGCCGGGCAGGAGGCGGCCGCGCAGCCGGAGCCACTTGGGCGGGCCGGCCGGTTGCAGGACCCGGAACTCCAGCTCACGGTCGCCGAGCGACATGTGGTCGGCCTCGACGACGGACATCAGCGACGGCAGGTCCTCCGGGACGGTCCGGCCCAGCAGGGTCTCGACCTTGCCGTCGAAGTCGTCGGGGCCGAGGCCGAACAGCGTCAGGATGTCGTCGCCGACGTCGACGCGGCCGGTGTCCATGGCGAGGCTGAACGCGTTGGCCGGCGGCTCGCCCCCGTCCGCGGCCGCGGGCCGGGTGGGGAGGGCGACTGCCTCGGCGATCAGCTCCAGGCACGCGCGGTCGTCGGCGTCGAAACCGCCCGGGCGCTCGCTCACGGCCAGCAGGCTGCCGCCGTCGCCGCCGTCGTGGGTGGGCAGGGCGGCCACGAAGAAGTCCCGGGCGGGTGCCCGTCGGGACTCCGCGCCGGCGGCGAGTTCCGCCGGGCCGAGCCACACCGGGCGGCCGGTGCGCAGGGCGTCGGCCGTCGCGGACCGGCCGGAGCGCGGGTAGCTGTCACGCAGCCCGTAGAGGGTCCGCGGTACTCCGGCGGACTCGACCAGGCACAGCAGGTCCTCGTCCTCGCCGGGCGCGTACACGGCGGCGAGCGTGGCTCCGCTGAAGACGAGCGCCTGTTCCAGCACCCGGCGCAGCCGCTGTGGCGAGTCGGGGTCGGCGGCGACCGTCTTGAGGGCCACTTCGGCACGCAGGGGCCGCGTTCCGCGTTCCGCAGCGCCCTCACCGACCACGTCCGCCATTACAGCGCTTATGAGACACCTGCGCAGCCCCTGTGACCGTTCCGTGGAGCGGCGAGCAGTGTGCTGCTCGAAAGGCACCGAACATGTCTTGACTCATGCGTATCGCACGGTGATCTCGTGACAGGCGTGACTGTCCGTGTCCACCGCATCGCTGGAAGTCTCTGTGCCGAGCCAGCGGAGGGGGACGAATGGACAGGCGCTACGAGGTGTACGCGCTCGCCGACCCGCACTTCTACGAGACGCCGGACCGGCTGTCCGCCGACGGGTGGGGAACGGGACGCCTGTACGAGACGGCGCGGCGCGAGGTGCCCGAGGGCTGGCGGGCGGCGCGGATCGGCGACTGGCTGACGCTGACGCCGGCCGGCCCGGACGGCGCCCCGTCGCCCGGTCCGGCTCAGGGCTGGAAGATCCATGTCTCGGCCACCCTGGCGAACGCGGAGAAGATCGCGCGGATCGTGTGGGACTACTGCGTGCCGCGGGCCGTTCCGTTCAAGTTCGTGCCCGGCCCCCAACTGCTGCACCTGCGCAACGCCAAGTACGCGGGCCGCGACGCCAGCGGCAAGTTCGTCACCGTCTACCCGGCCGACGAGGAGCAGCTCCACCTGGTGCTGCGCGAGCTGGGCCGGCTGCTGGAGGGGTTCGAGGGGCCGTACATCCTCACCGATCTGCGCTGGGACGAGGGCCCGCTGTACGTCCGCTACGGTGCGTTCGCCCGCCTCTTCGTCGTCGACGAGCGCGGTTCGCTGGTGCCGGCGGTGCGGGACGGCGCGGGGCAGCTGGTGCCGGACCTGCGGACGCCGTCCTTCCAGGTCCCGGAGTGGGTGACGCTGCCCGCGTTCCTCGCGCCGCAGCTGGCGGCGCGCAACTCCACGACGGTCGGCGAGCTGCCGTACCGCATCGAGAAGGCGTTGCACTTCTCCAACGGCGGCGGGGTGTACGCGGGCACCGACACCCGGGACGGGCGCAAGGTGGTCCTGAAGGAGGGCCGGCCGCACGCGGGGCTCGCCGCGGACGGCGCGGACGCCGTGGCCCGGCTCGAGCGGGAGCGGCCCGCGCTGGAGCGGCTGGCGGGGACCGGTGT